>DATEGY010000213.1:0-14308 GCA_035279865.1 Gemmatimonadales bacterium
ACATGAAGCTGGTCAATCCCGCCAACAAACGGAAACACTCCGTCATCGTGGTGGGCTCGGGACTGGCGGGCGCCTCGGCCGCCGCCTCGATGGCCGAGCTGGGCTATCAGGTCTCGTGTTTCTGCTTTCAGGACTCCCCCCGCCGCGCCCACTCCATCGCGGCCCAGGGCGGGATCAACGCCGCCAAGAACTATCCCAATGACGGGGATTCGGTCTACCGGCTCTTCTACGATACGGTGAAGGGCGGTGACTTCCGCTCCCGGGAAGCCAACGTGTACCGCCTGGCGCAGATCTCGGTGGAGATCATCGACCAGTGTGCCGCGCAGGGAGTCCCCTTCGCCCGTGAGTACGGTGGCCTGCTCGCCAACCGCTCGTTCGGCGGCGCCCAGGTCTCCCGCACGTTCTACGCCCGGGGTCAGACCGGCCAGCAGCTGCTGCTCGGCGCCTACCAGGCGCTGTCGCGGCAGATCGGGCTCGGCGGAGTGAAGATGCATCCGCGCACTGAAATGCTCGACATCATCGTGGTCAATGGGCAGGCGCGCGGCATCGTGGTCCGCGATCTGGTGTCCGGCAAGATCAGCTCGCACCTGGCCGACGCCGTGGTGCTCGCGACGGGGGGCTACAGCAACGTCTACTTCCTCTCGACCAACGCGAAGGGCTGCAACGTCACCGCCACCTGGCGGGCGCACAAACGCGGCGCTCTCTTCGCCAACCCCTGTTACACCCAGATCCACCCGACCTGCATTCCGGTGCACGGCGATCATCAGTCGAAGCTGACGCTGATGAGCGAATCCCTTCGGAACGACGGCCGGGTCTGGGTGCCGAAGACCAGGAATGACTCCCGCGCCCCCGGCCAGATTCCCGATGCCGAACGCGATTACTATCTGGAGCGGATGTATCCGTCGTTCGGCAACCTCGTGCCCCGCGACGTCGCCAGCCGGCGCGCGAAAGACATGTGCGACGAAGGCCTCGGCGTCGGTGGCGGCCACCAGGTCTACCTGGACTTCCGGGACGCCGTCCAGCGTCTGGGCGCATCGGGGGTGGCGGAGCGCTACGGCAACCTCTTCGAGATGTACCAGCGCATCACCGGAGAGGACCCGTATCAGGTCCCGATGCGGATTTACCCGGCTCCGCACTACACCATGGGCGGGCCCTGGGTCGACTACAACCTGATGAGCTCCATTCCCGGCTTGCATGTGGTCGGCGAAGCGAATTTTTCGGACCATGGTGCGAACCGGCTCGGGGCGAGCGCGCTCATGCAGGGACTCGCGGACGGGTACTTCGTCCTGCCCTACACGATCGGCAACTATCTCGCGCAGGCGAAGCTGGCGCCGGTCGCTCTCTCGGATCCCGAAGTCCGGAAGACCGAGGCCGAGGTGCATGAGAAGGTCCGGAAGCTCCTGGCGATCAAGGGATCGAAGAGCGTGGACCAGTTCCACCGCGAGCTGGGCCGTCTGATGTGGGACGAGTGCGGGATGTCCCGGAACCGCGCCGGGCTCGAATCCGCCATCGACAAAGTGCGGACCCTGCGCGAGCGCTTCTGGAAAGACGTCTTCGTGGCCGGTGCCGGCGAAGACCTCAATCAGTCGCTCGAGAAGGCAGGCCGGGTGGCGGATTTCCTGGAGTTCGCGGAGCTGATGTGCGAAGATGCACTGCACCGCGAGGAGTCGTGCGGCGGCCATTTCCGGGAGGAGTACCAGACCCCCGACGGCGAAGCCAAGCGGGACGACGCGCGGTTCTCCTACGTCGCCGCCTGGGAGTTCGCCGGCGTGGGCGCCCCGCCGAAGCTGTCCAGGGAGCCGCTCGAGTTCGCATACGTCCATCTCGCCCAACGGAGCTACAAGTGAAGCTCGTCCTCCACGTGTGGCGCCAGGCGGGCCCGGCGACCCCGGGCGGCTTCGTCCGGTACGAGGTGGCCGACGCGTCCCCGGACATTTCGTTCCTCGAGCTCCTCGACATGCTCAATGAGTCGCTCGTGGCGAAGCGCGAGGAGCCGGTCGCATTCGATCACGATTGTCGCGAGGGGATTTGCGGGAGCTGTGGCGTGGTCATCAACGGCCGGCCGCATGGCCCCCAGCGCCACACGACCGCCTGCCAGCTGCACCTGCGGAGCTTCCAGGACGGCCAGGAGATCTGGGTGGAGCCGTGGCGAGCCCGGGCCTTCCCGGTCCTCAAGGATCTGGTGGTGGACCGGAGCGCCTTCGACCGGGTGATCCAGGCCGGGGGCTTCATCACCGCCCGGACCGGCAGCGCCCCGGACGCCAATGCGGTCCTCGTCCCCAAACGGGATGCGGACCTGGCCATGGATGCCGCCCAGTGCATCGGCTGCGGTGCCTGCGTCGCCGCGTGTCCCAACGCGTCCGCGACGCTCTTCGTCGCCGCCAAGGTGAGTCACCTGGGACTCCTGCCTCAGGGCCAGCCGGAGCGGTATTCACGGGTGGTGAAGATGGTCGAGACGATGGATGCCGAGGGCTTCGGGGCCTGCACCAACCACGGCGAGTGCATGGCCGCCTGTCCGAAGGGGATCAGCGTGGACTTCATTGCGCGGCTGAACCGCGACTATCTGAAGGCCACCCTGGCGCCCCCGCCGGAGGGCGCCGGGTGGAGTGGCGCCTAGAGCGCCACCGCCTTCATGGTATCGAGCACCGACTGGGCCGACTTCGCGAGGTCGGCCTTTTCGTTGGCCGAGAGCTCGATCGACAGGATCTGCTCTAGGCCCTTCCGCCCGATCTTGCACGGCACGCCGGAATACATGCCCTTGAGACCGTACTCCCCTTCCAGCCACGCCGAGCAGGGCAGCACGCGCTTCTGGTCCTTGACGATGGCTTCCACCATCTCGGCCGCGGCGGCCGACGGCGCGTAGTAGGCCGAGCCCGTCTTCAAGTACTGGACGATCTCGGCGCCGCCATTCCGCGTGCGGGTCATGATCGCGTCGAGTTTGTCCTTGGCCAGGAGCTGGGTGACCGGAATCCCGGCGACGGTGGTACACGAGATCAACGGCACCATCGTGTCGCCATGCCCTCCCAGCACCATCGCCTGGATGTCCTTCACGGACACATCCAGGGCCTCGGCCAGGAACGCGCGGTACCGCGCCGTGTCCAGCACGCCCGCCATGCCGATCACCCGTTCCCGCGGAAACCCGGTGACCTGCTTCGTCACCCAGCACATCACGTCGAGGGGATTCGAGATCACGACGACGATGGCCTGCGGCGAGGCTTTCTTGATCTCAGTCGAGACGGACTTGACGATGTCGGCGTTGGTGCGGACCAGGTCGTCACGGCTCATGCCCGGCTTCCGGGCGATGCCGGCGGTGACGACGAACACTTCACTGCCCTGGGCCGCCGCGTAGTCGTTGGTTCCGATGACGCGGGTGTCGAACCCTTCGATCGGGGCCGATTCCCACTGGTCGAGACCCTTGCCCTGCGGTACGCCGTCGACGACGTCCACCAGAACGATGGTCCGGGCCAATTCCTTCTCGGCCAGGCGCTGGGCGGCGGTCGCGCCGACGTTCCCCGCACCGACCACCGTGATTTTGTTCAGCATTCGATGACATCCCTGGAATGGGTGCGCGCGAAACCTAACATGCCCCGCCTAGTGACGCGCGCGAAGACTGTCGGGCGCGGGCGTGAGCTGGAGAACGGAATAATCGGCCACTTTGTACACGACGGAATCGCCGGACTTCATGCCCCAGAACCCCCCCGCGGCCGAATCGAGGACGAGGGACAGCAGGGGCGCGGCACCCCTGCCGCGGATGGTGACGACGCGATGTCCCCGGGGGCTCACGCCACGCAACGAGTCCCGGGTCCCGAAGCCCTGCGCCTCCAGACTCCGGTACTGCGCCAGGAGGATCCCGATCTTGGAGCTGTCGGCCCGCTGCCCGTCCACCGTCCACCCCTTCCCCTGCCGCGCCACCACAAACCGCTTCCCGTGCCGGGTGATCTCGATCGACCGGACCGAGTCCGGTGTCACCGAGGCGATATGATGGTCGCGCCAGATGTCCGGCACGCGCTGCACCAGCGCGGGCAGGGTGCCGCGCCACACGTACGCGGTGTCGGACTTGGGGAGACGGACGTAGGCGGTGCCGTACTCCTCTCCGGGATTGCCGATCAGGAGCGTGAAGCGCGGCTGGTGCGCGGGGCCCACAACCAGCGTCCACGCTGTGAGGGTGTCCAGCCCCATCCGGTTGAGTGTCGCGCGGTTGATCGACGCGATGTCCCGGGGACTCGAATCTCCGATGGCCTTGAGGAGCTCAGAGCCCTTTCCGGGCGCCGCCGGGAACCCGTTCGCGGTCCAGACGTTGGGAGCGACCTGCGCCAGGCGGACCGTGTCCCGCCCATGGAGAATGGTGATCGTGTCCTTGAGCGTCGGGGGCAGGACCGGAAGGATCAGCGAGCCGCGCGTCTTGTCGGACCGGTGACTGAAGAGCGCCGACGCGCCCCAGAGCCCGAGCAGCACGACCACCGCGACAGCGAGGCGCTTCAGCTCACGACTGCTCATGCGGCCGCCCGGGCGAGGGGGCGATAGGGCTCCTTGGTGCGGGCCTTCCGCCGTGCGAGGCGCAGGGCGCCGATCAGGACCACCAGGAGCGGCATGCCCACGATGTTTCCGTACCGCACCGCCCCCCGAAGTCCGGCGCTCGTGAAGGCCAATGGCGGCGGCGTGCGATCCTTCGACCTGATGCCGATGAGCGCCTCATCCTGCGCCAGCCAGTCGACGGCGTTCAACGCGAAGATCGCGTTCTCCGGCGAGTTCTGGGCGAAGTGGTCACTGACAAAATCTCCGTTCCCGACGACCACCAGGCGGCCCGCCCCCGGCGTCTTCGGCTGCACCTGCACCGCGAGGATGCGCCTGGCGGTGTTGGCCTGCGAGAAACTCTGTTGCGGAGCAAGCATCACGTCCTGGGTCATGAGGCCGGCGAGCTTTGAGGTCACGAAGAGCGGGATGACGGTCCCTTTGGGTGCCCCGGTCGTGTCGATCGAGCTGGTCCACGGCAAGAGCACACTGGGCAGGTCCGCGTTGATCACCGAGGCCTTGGTGGAGATGCCGCGCGGCCAGAGCGGATACGGAAGCACCACCTGTCCAAACTGACTCGGCAGCCCCACCTGCGCATTCGCTGCCAGGTCGTAGACCATGTCGGAGCGGACGGTCACGCCCAGCGGCCGGGTCAGCGCATTCCACCCCACGGGTCGGGCCATCGCGAACTGTCCCTGCGGCGCCCGGGCCATGCCCCCGGCCATGACCAGCACGTTGCCGCCGCGAGCGAGGAACCGCTGCAGCGGCGCAAGCTGGGCGGGCGGAAGGGAGTCCGCGGTCCCCGAGAGGATCAGCACCTTGGTGGAATCGGGGATGGTGCTGTCCGCCTGAAGGGCGATGGTGCGGAGGTCGTAGCTCCTCCCCAGTGCCTCCTGGAGCCCCGAGAACTGGGCATCACCCGTGGGGGACTGCGCCGCCGGCGCAGCCCGGATCCATCCGAGGACCGGCTTGGATGTCTCCGTGAGCTCCCGGATGAATCCGGTGAGGCGGTACTCGAGATCGTCCGACTTGCGGATGAACGGGATCTGCCGGGTCCCGTTCGCGTACTGCACCGCGAGTCCCAGGTATCCCTCCTTCATCTGCAGCGAGCCCTGGCCTACGACATTGAACTGCACCGGCGGGATCTGCAGGGCTTCGGCTTGACGTGCCGCCGCGCTGTCGTGCGTGGGATCCACCACCACGACCCGCACCTTCCCTTTTCCCGCCGACCGGTAGTCGCTCAGCATGTCATCGACGTCCCGCTTCAGAAACTGCACCTCAGGAGGGAGCGCGCTCGAGGCGAAGAGCCTGATGGTCACGAGGTCGGGAAGCTCGCGGAGCATGTTTTTCGTCGCCCGCGACAGGCTGTACGCGCCCCCCGGCGTGAGGTCGAGCCGGCCGCCGATGTGGCGTCCGAAGAGGTTCACTATCACGAGACCGACGACGGCCAGGGCGGTACCCAGCCGCAGCCGGCGCAGCTCCTCACCGGCGGGTGCGAGCTTGCGGCGTACCAGACCGAGATACGCGAGGGCCAGGAAAATGGCGGCCAGCGTGAGGAAGTAGATCGCGTCCCGGAGGTCGATGACGCCGCGGGCGATCTGTTGAAAGTGCGGCAGGACGCCGATCGCCGACGCGACGTCCCCCAGCGCGGGGGGAAGGCCGACCAGCAAGGGATCGAGACCCACCAGCACGAGCACGAACATCACCAGGACGCCCAGGATGAAGGCGGTGACCTGGTTCTTGGTGACGCTCGACGACCAGACGCCGACGCCCGCGAGCCCCGCGGTGAAGAGCGCGGTGCCGACGTATTGCGCGACGAGCACGCCGACGTCGAGATGGGCTCCGAACGCGAGCCCCAGCGGAATGGTGAGCGTCGCGGCAACGGCGATCCAGAGGAACAGCACCTGCCCGAGGTATTTCCCCATCAGGAGCTCGAGCTCGGTGATGGGCTGCGCCAGCACCACTTCGATGACGCCGGACCGGGTGTCCTCCGCCAAGGCGCGCATGGTGACGGCGGGGACCAGAAACAGCAGGAGCCACGGCAGGAGATCGAGCATGGGGCGGAGGGACGCGACCCCGTACAGCTCGACTTGCCGGAAGCACAGGAAGTCGTTCACGCCCAGGAACACCACGAGCAGGATGTAGGCGGTGGGCTGATCGAAGAGGGCGGAGAGCTCGCGACGGGCGATGGCTCTGATGGCGTTCACGCAGGCTCTCCCGCTGGACTGTTCGCCGTCAGCTGGCGGAAGAGCCCTTCCAGACTCCCCTCTTCCTGGTGCAGCTCGTACAACGTCCAGCCCTCGCGCGTCGCCAGCGCGAAGATGTCGGGACGAAGATCATGGTCGGCGGCAATGGTCAGGGTGACGCGGGTCCGGCCCGACGGAGTCCCGGCCGGCTCCGCACCGGTGACGCCGGGGAGCGCTCCGAGCTTCTGCGCGACGCCCGACCCCGCCGCCTCCACCGTGATGCGCACGGCCCCTTCGGCGCGTTGCAACAGCGTGTCCACCCCGCCATCCGCCACGATCCGGCCCTGATTGATGATCAGGAGCCGCGAACAGCTCTGCCGGACTTCGGACAGCACATGGGTGGAGAGCAGCACGGTCCGGTCGCGCCCCAGGGCGCCGATGAGATGGCGGATCTCGACCCGCTGATTGGGATCGAGCCCCTCTGTGGGTTCATCCAGCACCAACAGATCGGGTTTGTGGAGGATCGCCTGCGCCAGACCGGTGCGCTGCCGGTAGCCCTTGGAGAGCTCGCCGATCGGCCGGTAGTAGACGGGCTCGAGGCCGGTGGACTGGACGGCCTCGTCCAGCGCGCGGGCCCGGTCGGCCCCCGCGATCTCGCGCAGATCGGCGATGAACGCGAGGTAATCGGCCACGAGCATGTCGCCGTACAGCGGATTGCTCTCGGGCAGGTATCCAATGCGTCGCTTCGAGGTGCGGGGATCCGTGGCGAGAGGCGTGTTGTCGAGCGCGATGGTTCCGGCATCGGGCTCGAGAAACTGCGTGATCATCCGCATGGTGGTCGACTTGCCGGCACCGTTGGGTCCCAGGAAGCCGACGACTTCCCCGCGGTCGACCGTGAACGACACGTCGTCGACGGCGGTGACGGTGTCGAACCGCTTCGCGACGTTCTGCAGCGTGAGCAATGGCATGGCGTGTGGAGTTACCGGTGGAGTCGCCGAGCATCGTAACCAGTCCCGGCGCAGGATGGAAGTCGTTTCGAGGCGAAGCGCGGGCGACTATCCGCCCCGGGTGTGCATCTCCCGGTGGGGGTCCGCGCGCAGCGCCGCGGCGGCTACCAGAGGGGCCCGGTGTGCCAGTCGCAGGCGGTCCTCGGCGCCCCGGTCCGTCCTCCCCATCCAGGCGTCCCGTACCAGGGCCGCCAGCTGGGCATCCCCGGCCCCGCCCCGCAACGCCTCCCGGAGATCGACCCCCTGCTCGGCGTAGAGGCAGAGGAACCAGGTGCCGTCCGCGGTCAACCGGCTGCGGTCGCAGGAGCCACAGAAGGGGGCCGTCGTCGACGCGATGATGCCGAAGGGCGTCCCGTCGGGCAGCCGGTAGCGTTCCGCCGGCGCCGATGGATTCGCCGGATCCGGATCGGCGGCGGGTGTCCCGAAGCGGGCGCCGACTTGCGCGAGTATCTGGTCGCGTGACACCACCTGCTCCGCGGACCACCGGGTGGCGCCGCCCACGTCCATGTACTCGATGAAGCGGACCTCCAGACCCCTGCCCTGGCCGAAGGCGATGAGCTCCGTCACTTCATCGTCGTTGAATCCGCGGATCACTACCGCGTTCACCTTGATGCGCTGGAACCCCGCCCGCCGCGCGGCGTCGATCCCCTGCAGGACCGACAGGTGCCGGTCCGACTTCGCGAACACTTCCATCCGCCCCGGTTGCAGCGTGTCGAGACTGACGGTGACGCGGTCGAGTCCCGCGGCCTTCAGCGCTTCGGCGTTCTTCGCCAGGAGCAGTCCATTCGTGGTGAGTGCGATATCGGTGAGACGGTGGTCATGCTTGAGGAGCCGGATCAGCTCCGGCAGCCCGTGCCGCAGGAGCGGCTCTCCACCCGTGAGGCGGATCTTGGTTACGCCCAGACCGGCGAATACCCGGGCAACCCGCGCAATCTCCTCGAACGTGAGAATGGATTCCCGCGGCAGCCAGACGTAGTCATCCTCGGGCATGCAGTACCGGCACCGCAGATTGCAGCGGTCGGTCACGGAGATGCGCAGGCTCGTGAGGGGCCGGTGGAGCCCGTCCAGGACCGGGAGGCTCATGCCGGACCCACCATCGACGGATGACCCGAGGGATCCACCCAGGTCGCGGTGCCATCGGCGCGCAGCTCCCTCTTCCAGACCGGCAGGCGCTTCTTGACCTCCTCGATGACATACCGGCAGGCCGCAAAGGCGTCGGCGCGATGGGGAGTCGCGACCGCGATGGCGATGCTCGCGTCTTCGGCCGGGACCATGCCCAACCGGTGCCGCACCGCCACCCGCGCATCGGCCCACTGCCGGCGCGTTTCCGCCACGATCCGGTCCAGCTCCGGTTCGGCCATCGCGTCGTACGCGGAGTACTCAATGGCCGTCACGCCCCCGTCCTCAGGCCCGTCCCGGACCGTCCCCAGAAAGGCGCAGGTTCCCCCGCAATGCGGGGCGGAGACCTCAGCCAGCAGGGCTTCGAGAGCGAGAGGCGCGGTGGTGAGGTAGCCCATCGACGGTCAGCCGCCGGCGAGCGGAGGCAGGAGGGCCAGCTCGTCGCCGTCCGAGACCCGGGCATCGAGGCGCACGTGGCACTGGTTCAGGGCGGCGAGGGGTTGGGCCGGGAGGGCGGACGCGCCGGGCCATGCGCTCCGGACGTGCTTCATGACGTCCGAGACGGTCGCCGGCAGCGGGACGGTGAGGGTCCCCTCGCTGCGCCCCGCCAGCTCGGCGTAGCGCGCGAAGAAGCGTACCCGCACCGTCCCCAGTGTCCCCGAAGGGCTCGTCATCGGGGAGAACCTACCGCGTTCTACCGCCCGGTGGTACCGGTCATGAGTCCGTGCCAGATCCGGGCTTGTTTCGCGGTAGGTGACGCCGTGTGATCGAGTGCGACGGCCTCGACGCTCCGCTCCCGGACCACGGTGTGCAACGTCAGCTCCCGGCCGGCCCGGTGGATCACGATGTCGAGCGGAGCGCCGGCTTTCCCCTGGTACCGGGACCGGAACTGGGGGCCGAAGTCCGCACTGGGCGTCGTCACGACGTCACCGATCCGGATCAGCGTGTCTCCCACCTGAAGCCCCGCGGCGGCGGCGGCACCACCCGGAGCCACCTCCGTCAGCACGTTGAAGACGGCCCCGCTGGACGAGACCCCCAGCGTCGGGACGGTGGTGTGGGTCACCCGGTAGTCGAGTCCGGCTTTCGCCAGCACGGCGGCGTACGGCAGGGAGTCGCGCCCGTTGATGTAGTGCTGGTAGAACGACGCGACATCGGGCATTCCGTTTTCGCCGAGGAGACCCAGGAGGTCGGCGGTGGCGAAGCCCCTCCCCTTCTGGTAATAGCGCGTGAAGAGCGTGCGCATGACGTCATCGAGGCTGTGCGCGTTGTCCGTCGCATCGCGGATCGAGATGTCGAGCAGGAGTCCCGTCAGCGATCCCTTGGGATAATAGAGCTGGGAGCTGTTGACGTAGACCTCGTTGATCCAGGTCGCTTCGGAGCCATCCTCCTCGCTCCAGGGCTCCGGAGCCTGGTCGACCTGGTCGATGTTCTGGTGAACGTGATCGAGGAAGTCCGACTCCGTCCAGATGCCGGCGCGCCAATTGGTCAGGTCGGCGTAGTAGTCGGTGACGCCTTCGGACCACCACAGGAGCGGCGTGTATTGCTCGTCCCGGTACTCATAGGGCCACATCTCCACCGGGCGGATGCGCTTCACGTTCCACAGGTGGAAGAACTCATGCGCCATCAGCGGATTCATGAATCCGCCCAGGGTGCCGCCCGCGTCGGCGAAGCCGGGTCCTGCGGGCATGATGTCGAACTGGCTGTAGAGATGCTCCAGACCGCCCGCCCAGTTGATGGTGTCCCGCACAACGTCGAAGAAGACGGTATACACATCGTACGGGGCCTCTCCCATCAGCCGGTCCTGGACGTCGGCCATCTTCGCGACCGAGTTCCGCATGGCGGTCCGCACCGCCGGCGTGTAGTCGGACTCCGGCCACACGGCGATCCGGATCCACTTCCCTCCCGCCTGCAGTGAATCGACGCTGAAGTGTCCGAGGAACGTCTCGGCGTCCGCGAGCACGTGATACTCGGGCGCCGTGTATACGCCCGGGCCCTCGGACTTGAGCGCGGTGGTCACACGCCAGCCTTCCGGTACCGTGAAGCGAACTTCCGCGGGCCGGTCGAGGTGACCGGGCTGGTAGAGAAAGAGATTGGTACCGAGGAACTGCGCCAAATCGCCATGGATGCGCGCCATCGACAGGTCGATCGTGTCGGCGAGCTCGTCGAAGGACACGGTGATTGACGTGGCGCCGCCGGTCGGCACGCGCCAGGTCGTCTTATCCGCGCGATCCCAGAACAACGCCCGCCCCGACGGGTCCTTCGCGCCGAAGTGGCGAACGAAGCGCGCGTAGTTCTGGATTTCGTAGTTCCCCGGGCTCCAGGCCGGGAGCGCGACGTACAGCGTATCGAGGCCCGCGATCGGGAAGGTCGCTTCGACGTGGAACAGCTTGGTCGCGGGATCAGGAATGGAGACGCGATAGCGGACGGTCTGTCCGGAGAGCGGCAAGGCGACGAGGGCAAACAGTAGTTGGCGCACGACTTGGGCTCCGGTGTCGGGGCTGCTCTGGGAAATTGGGCTTAAAACGATGCGGCCCCGACGTTTAGTCGGGGCCGGGGGTTTCACAGGTGCGCTGAATGGTGCTCAGGACGGGACTTCCTGTCCGCTGGCGTCCGCCACCATTGCACGCAACTCCTTGCTGGGCTTGAAGACAGGCACCGGCCGAGCCGCCACTTCGACGGGATCCCCCGTGCGAGGGTTCCGGGCCATGCGCGTCTTCCGCTGACGGATCTTGAAGGTGCCAAAGCCACGTATCTCAATGTTATGCTGCTCAGATAGCGCTGCCTTCACCGCGTCCAGAAAGGAATCGACCACGCGAGCGCAGTCCTTCTTGGAAATCAGAGGACCGGCGGTGCGCGCGATTTGGGCGGTCACTTTCTCGACGAGATCAGCCTTCGTCATCCGTTCCCCCTGAGGGCACAAGGGTCAAGACCGGGGGCCATATTACGAGCTAGCCTGTTGACTGTCAAGAGCTTGGAGGAACTCTCGGAAGTGTCCTTGGGCATCGTGGGGGCCCGGAGACGCCTCCGGATGGTACTGGACGGCGAAAATGGGGGCTCCCCGGTGCCGTACCCCTTCGACCGTTCCGTCGTTGAGGTTGAGGTGGGTGACCTCAAGTGACTTCGCGCCGGGCACTCCGCCGGTGTCGCCCTTCACCGCAAAACCGTGGTTCTGCGACGTGATAAGTACTTGTCCTGTCTTCACATCCCGCACCGGATGGTTCCCGCCGCGATGTCCGTAGGGGAGCTTCACGGTTTCCCCCCCCAGGGCCAGGCCGAGCAGCTGGTGACCGAGGCAGATCCCGAAGATCGGGAGCTTCCCATCAGCCAGGGTGCGGATGGTGTCGATGGCATACCCCACCGCCGATGGGTCGCCGGGACCATTCGACAGAAAGACGCCATCGGGTTTCAGCTCGCGGACTTGCGCCGCGGTGGTGGACGCGGGGACCACGGTGACCCGGCAGCTGTTCTGCACGAAGAGCCGGAGAATGTTGCGCTTCATCCCGAAATCATATGCCACCACGTGGTGCGCGGCGTCCGCCGGACCCTCCGTGTACCTCGCGTCGATCGTCGCCTGGCTGGCGAGATCGAGACCGTTCATGTCGGGTGCCGCGGCCAGGAGCCGGCGGACCTCGTCCGACGGAGCCTCCCCCAGCGCGAGTGCGCCGCGCATCGCGCCCTTGGAGCGGATGTGACGCGTGAGCTGGCGGGTGTCGACGTCGGAGATCAGGGGGACGTGCGCGTCCGAGAGCCACTCGAGCAACGGGCCGGTCGCGCGCCAGTTGGAGGGCTGGACCGACAGCTCGCGGACGACGACGCCGGCGACGTGGGGGCGGTCCGACTCGACGTCTTCGGGATTGATCCCGTAGTTCCCGATCATCGGCGCCGTCATGACCACGAGCTGCCCCAGATACGAGGGGTCGGTGAAGACCTCCTGATATCCGCTCAGGTTCGTGGTGAAGACGACTTCGGCGCACGTGGCCTCGAACGGGAGTGGCGCGGTTCCGGGGAACCAGGCGCCGTCCTCGAGGAGCACGTAAGCCGGTTTCAGATCAGGGGCGCGGTGTGGGGGCCGGAGACTGCGCGGGTTGCGACGGCGTCGTGGGCGCGGGCTGGAGCGGCAGCGGCGCTGCCTGTTGCGCGGGTGCCTGAATCTGCCCCTGGAGCACCGAGCGCGGAGCGGCGTTGTGTGAGGACATGAACGCCAGCACCAGCGCCAGGAACAGGAAGATGCCGGAGCACCACCAGGTCATCTTGGTGAGCAAGGTGACCGTCTGACGGCCACCCATGAACATGTCGGTGCCCGCACCGCCGCCCAGGGACGCGAGTCCGCCCCCCTGCCCGGCCTGCAGGAGAACCGCAGTGCCGAGAATCAGGGCGTCGAGGAGCAGCAGGACGAGGAAGAAGGTGTACATGTCGGGGCGTATGATACCTAGGGGGCGCCGGTTCGCACAAGTTGTGCCCAGCCATCGGGTTCCAGTGAAGCGCCCCCCACCAGAACCCCGTCGATTTCGGCCTCGGCCAGGAGCGCGGCGATGTTCCCCAGGTTCACGCTCCCCCCGTACAGGACCCTCGGGTGGGGCGCGCCGTGCGCGACCAGCCATGTTCTGATCTGCCGGTGCACCGCCCCGGCGTCCTGCGGCGTCGCGTTCCGCCCCGTGCCGATGGCCCACACCGGCTCGTACGCCAGGACGACCCGTTCGACGTCACCCGCCGTGAGACCGTCCAAGGCGCCCGCCAGCTGCCTCGTGACTACCGCCAGCGTGTTCCCCGCTTCGCGCTCTGTCAGCTCCTCCCCCACGCAGAGCATCGGGGTCAATCCGCCGGCCAGCGCGGCGCGCACCTTCCGGGCCGTATCGGCATCGGTCTCGCCGAAAATCTTCCGGCGCTCGGAGTGACCGACGAGCGTCGCTCGCGCGCCCGCTTGTGAAACGATGCCCGCCGACACCGCTCCCGTGTACGCGCCTTTCGCCTCCCAATGGATGTCCTGCGCGCCGACGCGCAGGTCGGCACGGCCCTTGATGGCGCCCGCGACCGCCTCGAGCGACGCCGCGGGGGGAAAAAACCAAACCTCCCGTCCCGGGACCGGTGCCGACTTGGCGAGATAGGCGGCGCAATAGGCCCGCGCATCGGCGGGCCCGAGGTGCATTTTCCAGTTGGCGGCGAAGAGGAGTTTCTTCACGCGTCGTCGAGCGCAACGACGCCCGGAAGGGGCTTTCCTTCCAGGAACTCGAGCGAGGCGCCACCGCCGGTGGAGACGTGCGAGAGCTTGTCCTCAAGGCCGGCCACCGCGGCCGCGGAGTCTCCCCCGCCCACGATCGTCACCGCGCCTTTGGCTCCGGCTTCCACGAGCGCCTGGGCGACCGCGCGCGTCCCGGCGTCGAACGGTGGTGTCTCGAACACGCCCATGGGCCCATTCCACAGCACCGTTTTCGCCTTGATGATCCGCGCCCGGAAATCCGCGGCAGTCGCCTGATCGATGTCGAA
>DATEGY010000214.1:0-15496 GCA_035279865.1 Gemmatimonadales bacterium
CTGCTGGGTGACGGCCAGGGACCGCATCCGGTCCGCCTCGAGCCAGAGCGCCAGGTTCAGGCGGTTGGAGGGCAGGGTCTCGTAGTAGTTCGTATAGTCGTCGTGGGTCGAGCCGTTCTCGTCGCCGCCCGCGCGCTCGACGTACTTGAAGTGCTCCGCTTTCCCGACATGCGCCGATCCCTGGAACATCATGTGCTCGAAGAGATGGGCGAAACCGGAGAGCTTGGGCCGCTCGTTGCGGGCACCAACGCGATACCAGAGGTCGACCGTCACCACCGGCGTCGCGTGTTCTTCGGCGTAGATGACCTGTAAGCCGTTCGCCAGGCGGAAGGAATCGAGTGCTACGGCGCCGACCACCTGCTGTGCGGCGCCTGGCCGGGCCAGCAGCAGGCCGGCGGTCAGGAGAAGGGAAAACCGTGCGACACGCATCGGAGCGCGCTCCCTCGAAGGAAAGGCGGTTGGGTACTGCTTCAGGTCCGCTGGGGGACGGCGGGAAAGAGCGCCAGCGGGTTGGTTTCAAGAATCGCCCGTTTCTGGTCGTCCGGGAGGGACAGGCTCAGAAACTGGTCGACATTCTGCTTCAGGTCCTTCACGCCCGGACTGGGCCAGTCGGTGCCCCACACGGTCTTCCGGGAAATCTCCCCGAGACGCGGAAAGTACTCCAGGAGTTTCGCGGGCGGAATCCCGGAAACGTCGAGCCACACATTCCTATGACGCCGGAGGACGAAGAACGCCTCTTCCATGTAGAGGGGCCGGCCGCCGTGCGCCATGAGGATCTTGAGGTCCGGAAAATCGATCGCGACATCGTCCAGCTCCATGGGATTCCCGTACTTGGATCTGGCTCCTGGGAAGATGCTGGTACCCGTATGGACCATGACGGGCAGACCCCGTTCTTCACAGCGGCGGTAGATGGCGCCGAGCGCGTCGAGTCCCTCGGTATAGGCGTTGGCGGTGACGAGCTGATGCGGTGGATGGATCTTCAGGCAGCGGATCCCCAGGTCCACCAGGCGGTCCACGTCGCCCCTGGGGTCCTTGGTGAATCGCGGGTGCACGCCGCCGTAGGGCATCAGCCGTTCGGGGCTGGCCTGTGCGTATTTCGCGATGAAGGTGTTCGTGGTCTCGGTGAATCCCATCACGTCGGGGCTCGTGTAGTTCACCATCCCCACCCGCCAGACCCCCGACCGGTCCATGACCTCGAGCAGGACCTTGGGGTCGTCCATCATCGACAGCAGGAAGGCCCAGTGGTCTTCCTTGCCCTTCCGCATCGCGTCCTGCACCGCGGGCTTCAGGTCCCGCCAGGGCTGGATGTGCACATGGACGTCGGTGACGCGGGTCAGTCGCTCCACGGATAGAACCCCTGACCGGTTTTCTTGCCCAGCTCTCCCTTGGCCACCTTGTCTTTCAGGATCGCGGGGGGAGCATAGTGAGGGAGATTGAGCTCCTGGTGGAGGTAGTTCGCGATTGCGAGCCGGACGTCGAGCCCCACCAGGTCCGTGAGCTTGAGCGGCCCCATCGGATGGTTGTAGCCCAGCTCCATCGCCTTGTCGATATCGGCGGCGGAGGCGACGCCTTGCTCGAGCATGCGCATGGCCTCGAGTCCGAGCACCACCCCCAGCCGGCTCGACGCAAATCCGGGCGAGTCCTTGACGAGGATCGGCTCTTTGCCCAGGACGCGGGCTAAGGCCGTCGCGCGTTCCACCTGCGGGGCGCCGGTGCGGCCGTGGGTGACGATCTCCACCAGCTTCATGAGGTGGACGGGGTTGAAGAAGTGCATCCCCAGGAGACGCCAGGGTTCCTTCAGCGCGGCGGCGATCTGGCCTACTGAGAGTGATGACGTGTTCGTCGCGAGCAACGCCCCGTCCGGAGCTTCCCGTTCCACCTCGGCGAAGATCCGCTGCTTGACCGCCATCTGCTCGACCACCGCCTCGATCACGACGTCCGCGTGGCGCACCGCCGGGGCCAGCTTGGACTCGAACACCAGGCGTTCATGAACGGCCGCCCGATCGTGCTCCGACAGCTTGCCGCGCTTCAGCCCGCCCGCGAGAAGCGACTCGATCTTGGTCCGCGCGCCATCCAGCACGGTTTCGTTCACGTCCGTGAGCGTCACCTGGCAGCCGGCGAGGGCCGAGACGTAGGCGATGCCGTGGCCCATGGTACCGGCGCCGACCACGGTGACCTGCCAGGACGTGTCGGGAGCGGTGGAGTCGGTCGGGGCCGTCACGTGAGCGCGTCGACCACGCGTCGCGCGCGATCCGGGTAGTTGGTGCAGAGCCCGTTCACGCCCTGTGAGGCCAGCCGGGAGAGGTCGGAGATTTCGTTCGGCGTCCAGGCGATCACACCATACCCGGCGTCCTGGACCTCCTCCACCAGGGCCGCGTCGATCATGGCCTGGTCCTGCCAGAGGACCTGGGCGCCGGCCGCACGGACCTGGGCGACGTTGTCGTCGAGGTAGGAGGCCGACAGCACGCCTGCCGGCAGCTTGGGACGCTGGCGGCGGAGCCGCTGGATGATGCGGTGGTCGAACGCATGGACGGCGTACCCCGAGGGATTGGGGCCCGCGTCCAGCGTCGCAAAGAGCTGTCCGTCCCATTGCGGCGGGAGCGTCTTCACCTCGACGAAGACCCGCAGTCGCTCGCCCGCCGCGACGAAGGCCTGCGCGAGGGTGGGCACGGCCTCGCCGTTCGGCAGCTTGAGCCTGGCGATGTCGGCCGCGGTGGATCGCGCGATGACGGTGCCGTTGATCGCCGGATCGTGATGCACGATCAGCGCGCCGTCGGTGGTGGCATGGATGTCCAGCTCGATGCCGTCGGCACCCAGCGCGCCCGCCTTCTTGAAGGCGGCGATCGAGTTTTCATACTCTGCGCCCGAGGCGCCCCGGTGCGCGATGACGAGCGGCTTGCCGGCCACGGTCATGCCAGCGAGTCAGCCTTCTTCGGCTCGATCCAGTCCGGTTCCTTCTCCACGTCTTTGACTACCTGGATGTCCGCCAACCGGGGCAACACCGACTCCAGATAGGCCGGGTACTTGTCAGCGTCGATCGGCTCGCCGTCCACGGTCCAGAACTGCTTGGCGTACATACCGATCCGGCGGTTGAACTTGAGGGACGGCACTTTGAGCTGCCGCTCCCGCTCCGGAATGAACATGTTGAGGCGCTCCACCAGCTTCGAAATCTCCTGGCGGTACAGCTCACGAGAGAGCTCGTTCAGCTTGGCCTTGTCCGGCTCGCTCTGGTGCTCCCGCTCGTCATAGCGGCCCTTCAGGCCCCACACATAGGCCCAGTGCGCCGAGGAGGAGTGATCGGTCCCGAACAGGTCGAACGCCGTCGGGATCCACTTATAGAAGAACCGCTGAATCACTTCGGGGGGCATCTTGCCCGCCTTCACGATCCGGAGCAGTCCGTTGTTCCCGGTGCCCAGGTGGAACGACTCCTCCTTCAGCATGGGACCCATGGAGCGGGAGAGCGGGTCGAAGGCCGAGTAGGACAGCATCTTGAGCTGGAACTTGCCATCGCGGTCGATGAACTGCGTGTAGGTGAAGAAGTCCAGCCAGTTGTTCACGATCTCGTTGAAGGAGCCGAGGAGGCGCTCACCCTCGTCGGCGCGGCGCTCGAGGAGTTTGGCCGCTTCGCGCCGGCCCTCGTCTCCGAAGTGCGTGCAGAGCAGGTACGACATCTGCCACCCGTGCCGCATTTCCTCGGTCATCACCCGCATCAGGGAGAGCAGGTCGTAGTCCGAAGGCGCGTGCGTGAGCAGGTTGCGCTGCTGTTCCACCGAGGCAAACTCGGTGTCACCCTGGTAGACGATGAGGTTGAGCAGGGCGTCCCGGATGCGCTGGTCGGGAATATGCATGACCGTGGGCCACTTCCGCTGGCCTTTGTAGTGCCCGAATTCGATGTGCGGAACCTCTTGATCGCCGAATTTCGCGTCGAACGTGAAATTGCGGAGCTCGCCCTGCGGCAGGCCGATCGAATCCTGCCAGTAGCGGAAGTAATCCTTCCAGTCGTCGAAATTGCCGAGCTTCCGGACCATCAGGGCGTTCCTTTCTAGAGTGACCCGGCGATGCGCTCGCGCGCGTCCGGTGTAGCGAACAGCTCCCGTTGCGTGGTCATTTCCCACTCGAGCATCTGGGCCAGCGTCCGCCCCTCGCTCGCGTACAGTCCCGTCTTGGTGCGCCGCACCGCGTCGACCGGTTGGCCGGCCCACAGCCTGGCCACCTCGGATACCCGCGCCATGAGGCGCTCGGCCGGGACCAGTTCCTGGAAGAGGCCGAGTGCCAGGGCCTCCTGTGCGCCGACCATGCGCGCACTCCAGACCAGCTCGAGGGCCCGGGCGGTGCCGACGGTGCGGGGGAGAAAGAAACTCCCGCCCCAGTCCACACCGAGTCCCAGCTTGTGAAAGACCTGCCCGATTTTCGCCTGATCCGCGGCGACGCGGTAATCGCAGGCGAGGGCGAGGTTGGCTCCCCCTCCGGCCGCCGCGCCGTTCACCGCCGCGATCACCGGCTGCGGGGCGTTCCGGATCAGCTGGGCGATCCGCGCCCCACTCTCCACCAGCTGATTGCCCTCTCGTCCCAGGACCTTGAGATCCGCTCCGGCGCAGAACCCGCGCCCCGCGCCCGTGATGACGATCACGCGCACGTGAGCCGAGCCGGACACCGTCTCGAGCGCGGCGATCAGGTCCTGGCACAGCTCGACGTCCAGGGCGTTGAGCTTGTCGGGGCGGTGCAGGGTGAGTGTCGCGATGCCCTCCGCGATCTCCACGAGCACCTTGTCATACGCCGCCACTACACGCGCTCCACGATCACCGCGATGCCCTGTCCCACGCCGATGCACATCGTCACCAGGCCGTAGCGGCCTCCGGTGCGCTTCAGCGCATGCGCCAGCGTCGCCAGGATCTTGGCGCCGGTGCAGCCGAGCGGGTGGCCGAGGGCGATGCCGCCGCCGTAGATGTTGACCTTGGCGGGGTCGAGCGACAGATCACGGATACAGGCGAGGGCCTGTGCCGCGAATGCCTCGTTCAGCTCCACGAGGTCGAGCTGGTGCGCCTTGAGTCCCGCACGCGCGAGCGCCTTCTGCGTCGCGGGGATGGGGCCCAGTCCCATCACGCTCGGATCGACGCCGGCGACGGCGCTGGCCACGATGCGGGCGATAGGCTTCCTGGGAGATGAGGTGATCAGGAGAGCGGCCGCGCCGTCATTGATGCCGCTCGACGATCCGGCGGTGACGGTCCCGTTCTTCTTGAAGGCCGGCTTGAGAGTCGAAAGCTTTTCGGCCGTCGTACCCGCACGGGGATATTCGTCTTTGGTGAACGTCGAACCGTCGGCGAGCGGGACCGGAACCAGCTCATCGGTGAATACACAGGCCTGCTGTGCTTCCGCGGCCCGGCGCTGACTCTCCGCCGAGAACGCATCCTGCTCAGCCCGCGAGATCCGGTACTGCTCCGCCACCCTCTCGGCGGTTTCCCCGAGGGAGATGGTCCAGTCGGGCTTGAGTCTGGGATTGATGAAGCGCCAGCCGACGGTGGTGTCCGCGATCTCGGGGGCCTTCCGGCTCCAGGGTTCCGAGGACTTGAGCATGACCGTCGGAGCCCGCGTCATCGATTCCACGCCGCCTGCGATGAACCGCTCGCCTTCGCCCGCCTTGATGGCATGCGTCGCCGCGATCACGGCCTGAAGTCCCGATCCGCAGAGGCGGTTTACGGTCTGTCCCGGTACTGCCACGGGGAGTCCCGCGAGGAGCAGGGCCATGCGCGCGACGTTGCGGTTGTCTTCCCCTGACTGGTTGGCACAGCCGAGGATGACGTCGTCGATCAGCGAAGGATCGACGCCCGATCGCTCGACCACCGCCTTGATGGGAACGGCCGCCAGGTCATCGGCCCGCACGCCCGCGAGCGACCCGCCGTGCTTGCCCACGGGGGTTCTCAGCGCAACCTCGATGAACGCGTCTTTCATATCTCTAGGCGAGACTGGTCCACACGGTCTTGGTTTCCAGATAGCCGTCCAACGCATCCACGCCGAGATCTCGCCCAAATCCCGACGCCTTAAAGCCGCCGAACGGCGCGCCCGAGTCGTAGAAGTTGTACGAGTTGATCCAGACCGTGCCGGCGCGGATTGCCTTCGCGGCGCGATGGGCCTTCCCCACATCCTTGGTCCAGATGCCGGCGGCGAGCCCGTAGATGGTCCGGTTCGCGAGCGCGACACCGGAGTCGAAGTCGTCGAAGGACATCACAGCGAGGACGGGCCCGAAGATCTCTTCCCGCGCGATCGTCATCTCGGGCTGGACCTTGTCGAACACGGTGGCTTCGACGAAGTACCCCTTGCCGTTCGGCTTTACCGCCTTGCCGCCCGCGACGAGGGACGCCCCTTCGTCCAGTCCCTTTTTCACGTACCCCAGCACTGTCTCCTGTTGTTTCTTCGAGACCAGCGCACCCATCCGCGTATTCTTGTCCAGCGGGTCGCCGGGGGTCAGCTTCTTCGCGCCTTCGGCCAGCTGATCCACCACTTGGTCGTGCACGCTCTTCTCCACCAGGAGCCGGGAGCCGGCGGCGCAGACCTCGCCCTTTCCGTAAAAAATCCCGGTCTGGGCGCCGCGCACCGCGGCCTTGAGGTCCGCGTCCGCGAAAATCACGTTCGGACTCTTGCCGCCGAGCTCGAGCGTGATCCGCTTATTCGTCTCGGCCGCCATCTTCATGATCTGACGCCCGACTTCGGTCGACCCCGTGAAGGAGATCTTGTCCACGTCGGGATGTTTGACCAGCGCCGCGCCCGCCGTCGACCCGCCGCCCGCCAGCACGTTGAACGCGCCCGGCGGGAAACCCGCTTCGAGAATCAGCTCGGCGAAGAGCAGGGCGGTGAGGGGCGTCTCGGAGGCCGGCTTCAGGATCATGGTGCAGCCCGCGGCCAGCGCCGGCGCGAACTTCCAGCTCGCGATGTTGAGCGGGAAATTCCAGGGCACGATGGCGCCGACCACGCCGATCGGCTCGCGGAGGGTGTAGGTGAAGAACGGGCCCTCTACGGGAAGCGTCTCACCGGTGATCTTGTCGCACCACCCGGCGTAGTACCGCAGCGTGTTCACCGTCATCGAAAGCTCGATCTTCGACTCGAAGAGCGTCTTGCCGTTGTGGGCGGTCTCGAGCCGGGCGAACTCGTCCAGGCGGGATTCGAGGAGATCGGCCGTCTTGAAGAGCAGCCGTCCCCGCTTCCGCGCAGGCATCCCGCGCCAGGCATCGGATTCGAAGCAGGCGCGCGCGGCCTTCACCGCGGCGTCGGCATCCGTCGCATCGCCCAGCGCCACCTCGGCGATAATCTCTTCGGTGGCCGGGTTCTCCACCGGAAAGCGCTTCCCGGAGAGGGCGGGGCGCCACTCGTTATTGATGAAGAGATCGGTTTTCACTTCCCGTGGAACTCCGCCACCCGCTTCTCGTTGTACGCCGCGATGCCTTCCTTCGCGTCGTCCGACTGGAAGAGCTGCTGCTGCAGCTCCCGCTCGATGGCGAGGCTGGACTCAAAGGGGACTTCCAGGCCCGACTGCACCGAACGCTTGATGAGACCGACCGCCTTGGACGCCTTGTGCGGCGGGCAGAACTGCTTGGCGTAGAGCATGACCTGCTCCCAGTAGCCGTCGGCCGGGAAGACCTCGTTCACGAGGCCGATTTCCTTGGCTTTGTCGAACGAGAACGTCTCACCCTTCACCATCATCTCGATCGCCATCTGCTTGCCGACCATCCGGCCCAGCCGCTGGGTCCCACCGGTCCCGGGCAGCACGCCGAGGTTCACTTCGGGGAGGCCGATCTTGCCGGCATTCTCCTTGGCCAGGCGCATGTCGCAGGCCATCGCGATCTCGAGCCCGCCGCCCACCGTGTGCCCGTTCAGGGCGGCGATGGTGAGCTTGGGGGTGTGCTCGAGGCGGTTGAGCGTCTCGTTGGCGTGGAGACAGAAGAAGTACTTGAAGCGGGGCGTCACCTTGTTCAGCATCCCGATGTTCGCGCCGGCGGAGAAGAACTTGTCGCCATGGCCGCGGAGCAGGAGTACGTGGACCGAATCGTCGAACCGCGCCTGGAGAATGGCGTCATCCAGCTGGCGCATCATTTCATGCGTGTAGGTGTTCGCCGGCGGATCGTTCAGCTCGATCGTGGCGATGCCGTCCGCCACGCTGTACAGCACGAGCTGAGCCGACTTGGTATCCTTGGTGGGTGCGGTCATCGTCGCCATAACAGCCTCTAGCCTCCGTGTACCGTGGAGCGCGCCTCGGCGAAGCCGCCAAGGAATATCCGCGCGATCAGGCCCGCGAGCCGTTCGGGGTCGATTTCACCCGCGGGGTCGTACCAGTTGTAGATCCAGTTCATCATGCCGAAGAGGGCGTAGGCCGCGGCGCCCCGGTCCACGGGGCGCTCATCGGGCGCGGCGTCTTTGAGGAGGGACTCGAGCAGATCGACGTACCGCCGCTTGATGTGGTTCACCTTGCGACGGGGGTCACCCGAGAGCACGCTCGCTTCGTGTGACAACACCTTCATCTCGGCCATGTGGGCCGTGAAATAGGTGACGTGGTGACGAATGAAGGCCTCGAGGCGGTCTTGAGGGTCCGAGTGCCCTTCGAGTGCCTGCCGGGCGCCGTTCAGCACGCTGGTAAAGCAACGCTCCTGGATCAGGGCCAGGAGATCTTCCTTGGACCGGACGTAGTAGTACATGCCGGCCAGCGACATGCCGCTGGCGGCTGCCAGGTCCCGCATGGAGGTGGAGTGGTAGCCCGCCTCGGCGAAGACCTTGGCCGCCTGTGCCAAGAGGTGCTCGACCCGCTCGTCGTAGGGGCGCATAGGGTTCGAACGATCGTTCGAAAATCAAACTAGCCGGGGCTTAATATTCCCGCAACTCCCGCGTCTACTCACACAACCCCCATGGCACCCCCCCAGTCGGCCGCCGCCACCGATGCGGATCTGATTGCCCGCTGGCAGGGGGCGGATGAGAGCGCGGCCACGGAGTTGGTGCTGCGCCATGGGAGGCCGCTGGCGCGGTTTCTGTCGGCAGGCGGGGCGCAGCAGTCGGACCTTGATGATCTGGTGCAGGAGACGTTCCTGCGGGCGTTCCGGTCCATCGCGGGGTTCCGGGGGCAGTGCCAGTTTCGCACGTGGCTCGTGACCATCGGGAGCAACGTGCTGAAGGATGAGGGGCGCCGGGCGGCCAAGCGGAAGGTGGTGCCGCTCGACGAGAATCTGCGGGCCTCGGGGGGCTCGCCGCACGACGAGGCCGTGGCATCGGAGGCGGAGGGGAGACTGACGGAGGCCCTGACGGAGCTTCCCAGACTCCAGCGCGAAGTGTTCCTGCTGAGGGCTCAACAGGGCCTGGCGTATGAGGAAATCGCCTCAGCGCTCGAGACCACACCGGGAGCGGCCCGCGTGCACTACCATCATGCGGTGAAGCGGTTGAAGGAGCGTCTGCAATGACCGACGACATTCGGGACGAGGACCTCAAGGACGAGGAGTTGGTCGCATCCGCGCGACAGCTCGGGGTCTCCGCAGCGGGTCAGTTGGACCTGGAGCGGACGGCGCGGGGCGTCGTGGCCCGGTGGCGGGCCGAACGGCGGCGGACGTTCACTCCGTTTTGGAGGTCCCCGGCCATGATCCGGGTGGCGGCGGCCGTGATTCTCCTCGTGGCGGGCATCGAGACCTGGGAGCACCGGCATCATGCGCAGACCCTCGACGTGGTGGCCGTCGAAGCGAGCGATGCCGGGCTCGAGGGGTTGTCGGCCGACCAGCTCGAGGCCATTCTGCCGGCGGTGGACCAGTCTGAGGATGTGGAGACCACGGCCAGTGATGCGGGGTTGGAGGGGCTCACCGTCGATGAGCTGAAGTCGGTCCTGAACCAGATGGGGAGCTGATGCGCAGATCCGTCATGACACTCCTGTTCATCCTTCTGCCCGGTACGGTGGCCGCACAGGGCGGGGGGGATACCGCGACCGAGGCGGTCACCGTCAAGCAGCAGATCCGCCAGCGGTGGCACGAGCACATCGTCACGCAGCTCCAGCTGAATCAGGACCAGGCCGGCAAGCTGCAGGCGACCGAGGACAAGTTCGACGGGCTGCGCCAGCCCATCCAGCAGCGGCAGGTGGCGATCGCGGCGGAGCTGAATCAGCAGATGCAGCCCGGGGTGCCCGCGAACAACGACCTGGTGAGCAAGCTGCTGGACGAACGGGAGCAGAATCGGGCCAAGCTCCAGGACCTGGAACGGCAGCAAACCCAGGAAATGGCGGGTTATCTGACCCCCGTGCAGCGCGTACGCTACCTGCATCAGCGGCAGATGTTCATCGCCCGAGTCCAGCAGATGCGGGAGCGGCGGATGGAGGGTCGACCCCGGGCGCGGCGGTTCCGGTAACACGGCTGGTACAAGCGGGTAGCGGGGCAGGGAGCTAAGTTGTCAGGACCATGATCGAGCTCCGCGTGAACACGCTCACCGCCCTCCCCGCGCTCCAGTACATGCTGGCGGATGCGGGGCTCGCGGCCCCGCATTTTTCGTTTCGGGCCGCGTGGGACGTGTTTCAGAAGTACCTCACCTTGCCATCGGATGCCGAGGACGATGTCGCGGGCTTCCAGACCACCTGGGTGCGCGAGAACGCGCTCGATCCGGTGTTCGAGGTCCGGTTCTGCCGCCAGGTGACCGATACCAGGGGCGCCTGGGGCTCGACGGCGCGGGTGGTGGGGATCGACTTCCGGTTCGAGGGCGCGCCCGCGGAGATGGATGAGGTCGCGGTTTGGGCGAACGACGTGGGGTCGCTCAAGCAGTTCATGGAAAAAGTCGAAGCGAGCATCGAGTTCCGGTACGCGCTGCAGGGCCGGCTGATCGAGGCCGAGGCGATCGTTCTGGATGAAGGGGATCCGCAGGAAGTGCGTGGGGGTCTGTCGCGGTAATCACCGCCGAAGGACGGCACGTACTCCGTGGTCCCGAAGCGGTTCATGCCGGACGCGACGGCGTTGGGGGACGTGCTGCGGGAGAAGCTGGGGCCCGCGGCCTAGTTATATTCTCCGCCCTCGCCCGAGTGGCGGAACTGGCAGACGCACAGGACTCAAAATCCTGCGCCGGCAACGGCATGAGAGTTCGATTCTCTCCTCGGGCATCGAGCAAAGCGGAGGCGGCAGGTGAAGCGCGGGTGGGTGGTGTTTGATGATGGGAAGGTCGAGGAGATCCCGGCGTTCCTGGTGGATCACGAGGAAATCCTGTGGCCCCCTATCATGCCCGAGAAGAAGCCGGGACAGCCGGCGACGTACTTCAGGCCGAGTGACCTCTACCGGCGTTACGAGGTTGTACCCGACGAGGCCTACGCTTTCGCCAAGGATTCGCGGAAGGTTCCACAGGGCGTGTTCGAGTGGATCCAGACGCAAATGAAGAAGCCTTGACGTGGGGACCTGATTCCGCAAAATCCGCCGGAAGGTCCGGGTCGCGACGTCCCTTTCCAGTCCTTTTTGTTCGTTCCTCCATCCCTCTTCGCCTCCTCCCCTTTCAGTTGGCCCGCCACGATGTTGGGTGCTCGGTTGGCGGATTGTGTTGCTTCGAAGCTGAACGACCGGTAAGTTTGCGCGCTAGGCTACCGGGAAAGGGAACAGTGGCTTCGGCTCTGCTGAAGGTTTCGCAGAAGAACTTGATTTACGACGTGGTGACGGGATTCGGGTTCGACTCCGCTGACTTCAAATGGACCGAGGCCGACACATCGGAGTGGTCAGGCTACCTCACAGGCCCCTGCCTGATGCACAATCCATCAGATTTCTACTTCGCCCTCGGCATTCACTCAAACAGCATTCGGCACTCGAGCTATAGCCCGAGCCACGTGGGGGCCTACCGCGTTCTGCTTTCGCCGGGATACAACCGACCCGTAGAGTTTGTGGACGCTCTCTTCCCGTTCGAACCGGTGCTGCGTGAGGTCGGGCGGTGGCTTGAGCGCATCAAGGAGGAGAGCGCACCCGACGTGTGGACGCAGGCTGCTGAACGGCGCCGCCTTCTGCAGCGGGTCCCGGCGGAGGAGACAGAGAACGCACGCTTCAACAATGCTGAACTGAAGCGCTTGGGAGAAGACCTGCAGGAAGTCTTGAAGGCCGCGACTGAGCTGCACGTGTCTGCCCCGGAGATGAAGCGCCTCATGGAGGGGATTGAGTACCTCAACGAAGCGGCTGCGCGGATGGGACGTAAGGATTGGTTCATGGTCGCCAGCGCAGTCCTGATGTGGGCCGTCCCCCCTGAGAAGGCGGGGCAGCTGCTCCAGACGGCACTGCACACGCTGGGGTGGGTCATTCATCTCAAGCTCCTCGGCGGTTGAGGTCGAGCCCATGAGCTCCCCCGGCCCCCTCAGGGAAACCGTTGACGTGCCCCCCGCGTCTTTTCCCCCTTGAGCCCATGACGCAGTGCCCAGAGGCGCACCAGCGGTTTCACGAGCTCGGCGCCGAGAAGGCGCCCCCACGTTTGGAGCGTGTCTGGGGCTCGGATCGCGCCGATCAGTCGATTCTCGCCGGGGGGACTGATCTCACCCGCCGCCGCTTCGAGGACCTCGCCGAGCTCACAGGGCAGATCATGCGCCACTCTGGAGGGTTACCCGTGGAGGCGGGCTTGTCGCTTGCCGCCGACGACGTGACGCTGTGGAATCAAGCGGTGTGAACCGTCAACGGTCCGTCGCAGGAGCCCATCCGGGGGACGGGGCACGACGCGGAAGGTACGCCAACCTGGATCCACCTAGGGACGATTCAGCACGCTGCTGAGTCGTCCGCCGTCGCTACGCTGCGGCTGCAAGCCCGGTTTCCGAAAGCGCTGGAGCCCCCCAGCGTCGTAGTCTTCCTGGAAGCCCATCGACCCCCTCGCGCACGGATCGGTGGACTGCGTCGTTCGTGGTTCAGCTGGTGTTGACGGGCATCCTCCTTATCGGGCTGGGCATTATCATTGCCGCATTGCTGCGGGGGAAATCAGGGGCTCCACATGACCCCGTGGCAGTCTCGAGGCATAACATCGAACTGGTTGCGTCCGAAGGGGCACTGCTGAGAAGAAGGCCTCGCGATACATTAGGTCTTCTGAGTTTCGTCCATTGGTCCACGGACCCGGACGAACTGAAAATCCCCCAAGGGCGACCTCGTGTGAGTTCGATCGTCTCCTCACGCATTTCGAGCGCCGCAGCAAGTCTAGTTCTTGGACTGGTCCTCTCAGGCACGCTTCAACCTTCGAGCGACAACGCCGTGTTCCTCACGGAGGGCGCGTGGCCCTCATAGGGACGCCTTGACGGTAGTCCGGCGCGGCGTGAACGTCCTCGCTCTGCATCCTCAGGCTGTTGGTCCAATGAAGCGCCTCACATGGATGGCCCTTGCGGTTAGCACTGCATGCGTTTCCACCAAGACGATCCCACCTGTTACGGTCGTCACCGAATTGGATCTCCGACGATACGCGCAGCACGGGTTTCTCTTCTCTCCTGACCCGTACTCTGGCCAGTTTGACGCCCTCGGGTTCGTGAAGGTGACGGAGTACGATGGCCTTGAGTGGTCGACGCAAGACGATGAGTGGCACTTGATCCCGGTCCGCACTACGGACGTAATCGACAGTGCCTATGCGCGTGCAACTGGAATTGGCGCCGACGCACTGGTTCGCATGGATATTCGTGTGGTGGAATCGGCAGGAGACGACCCGGAGTGGAGGTTGGCTAAGTCCCCGCCGCGTTCCGTGCCTGGCATCCAAGTCAGCGGGTGGGCGATCAAGCGGCACTAGCGACCTTCCGTCGGTCCCCAGGGGCCACCCTTTGAGGGATCGACTCTCTGTTCGGTTGTCGTTGACTCGTGCCTGTCGAGCTGCCGCCTATGCCAGGAACGTGGAGGTGCGCTCTCGAGGCTGGTCAGCGATCTGTTGTCACAACCGGGTGACCCTCCGGCGTGCTTCGGTTTGTTATCTTGATCTTCTTCTTACTCTTCTTTTCAGCCCAAAACCCCTTTGGAGCGGCACGCGATGGCCGACCGAGTGGTCGCACCACTTGTTGGTGTCGACCCTGATCTAGCGAACGAATTCGAGCGTCTGTGCCGAGAGATCACGCCGGAGCCTCAGATGGCGCCGCATGCACTATCTGTCGAGATTGTCCTCCGCGCCCACTTTCTGATAGCCGAGCGGTTCCGGAAGCATGGCGAGGGAATGCTGGGCGTAGGCCCGCGAAGTCTCCACTTACTGCACTCGGCTGTCTCGCGGCAGTCGGTCTCCCTGGGCGGCACACTCAAGTGGAATACGCTCTTTGAAGTTGCTGCTACCCTTTATTTTGGCATCGTCACAGACCATGCTTTCGTCGACGCAAACAAGCGCACGGCGCTGCTGACTGTCCTCTACCAATTACTGTGTGCTGGTCGGGTACCGGACGGTGTGACCCAGCGAGATTTGGAGGTGTTGACGGTCCGCACGGCAGACCACAAGCTCAGCGAGTATTCAGACTACGACCGATTTGTAAGAAAAGATGATCCCGAAGTGAGGTTTATCGCCTTCTTCCTGAAGCGCCGCACTCGCGAGTTGGACAACAGATACTACGTCATTACATACCGTCAATTGGACAACATCCTGAATCGCTTCGGCGCTCGCTTGGACTATCCATCCGCAAATCGTATTGATGTGGTTCGCCTTACCGAGGGTCCCCGGGGGGGCGCCGTGCTGTCGTTCGGTAAGAAGCGAATTGAGGAGCGAGTCACGCAAATCGGATTCCACGATTGGGGCACTGAAGTGGCAAGAGCAGACATCAAACATGTACGGGATGCGTTGGGCCTAACCGCTGCTAACAATATTGACTCTGCCGTGTTCTATGAGGGGATCGATCCAATGGAATCGTTGATTAGGGAATACAATGCGCCATTGCTCCGACTCGCCGGACGTTGATGTCCGGACTCGGCCGTCATCCGTCGATGAGGTCCTATTGCAGGATTGTAGGGAAATCCCCGATCGTTGTATTTTCCTCCCGGGAACCCGATCTTCGACTACCACGTTAGGCTGACATGCTGCCACTACTTGCCGCCCTGACCCTCGCGCCAGTCGCGCCCGACTCCATCAAGCCGGGCGTCGTCGTCGACCAGAAACACCACCAGATCACCATCATCGCCGGCCCGTACACCCTGCCGCCCATGGGCCACCGCATGGAGATGATGGGGATGGACATGTCCATGGACCACATGGGCGAGATGGCGTCCTACTTCGTGTGGCCGGAGCAGGGGTGGTTCTACGGCTTCCACGTCACCGCGGTCGACGCCGGGGGCGGCGCCATGCCGCGCGACCTGATCCATCACTTCACGCTCCTCAATTTCGACCGACGGACCCTCTTCGACCCCTTCGCCGAGCGCCTCGCTTCGGCGCGGTACGAAAACGAAGACGTGGTAGCCCCGAAGACCCTCGGCGCGCCGCTGTCCCGCGGCACCCGCATGGGCGTCTACATGATGTGGTTCAACAGCCACCCGGACACTGTGAAGGGGGTGTACGTCAAACTCACCCTCCTCTATATGCCCGCCAACATGCA
>DATEGY010000215.1:0-7715 GCA_035279865.1 Gemmatimonadales bacterium
GCCGGAAGGGGGCGGGCTCCGCTACGATCCCGCCACCGACGACTTCCGCGGCACACTTGACGTGTGGCTCGAGGATCAGGACGACGCCGGTCTGGCCTACGAGCTTCAGCAGGCGGTGAGCATCAACCTGTTCTCCGAGGCGGACAGTCTGTCCAACGGGCTGGTGCGCTTCACCGCCACCGGACAACCTCAGCGCATCACCGTCGTCGCGCGCACGCCCGGGGACTCGGTGAAGATCGAGCTGTGGCCTATCGCCCGCATCGACTCGGTGACGGCGATGGTGCGGGTCCTTCCGGCGCTGCGGCTGCAGGTCACGCCCACCCGGGTCGCCGCGTGGGGCCTCGAGACGGCCGTGGCAACCGTCGAGCTCCTGGGAGACGCGCACGGCGAGTTCGGCGTGACGGTGCGCCCCACGCACGCGGACCCCGTGACGCTCCAGTTCACCCATCGCGAAGCCAAGGCGGTCGCGCTGAGGTCCCGCGGGCTGGGTGCCGACACGGTGCGAGCTTCGGGCGCGGGGCTCGCGCCATCGATGGCGGTGGTGACATACGTTGTTCCGTTCGCCCTGCTCGTGGCCCTGGCCCTCGGAAGCGCCATCGGCACCGCTGCCCTGCAGCTCTCCGCCAAGACCAAGTCCACGACTCCGTGGTGGGCATTTCTGCGGGGTCTGTTGCTGGGTCTGGTGGCGGTCGCGGCCTATGCAGTAGGGGTTAAGGCGATCCCCGTGCCCGTCCCGGCGCAGGTGGGTGAGGGGGGAGCCTTCGTCGTCTCCGCTCTGGCGGCCTACTTGGGCCTGCGGAGGAGGTGATTGGTCGCGGCGGCTCCTCTGGTCGGCGACGCCGACTGGCCGACCCCTGTCAACCGGTGTATTTGAGAACCACCTACTGCAACGGAGGCGTCATGCGATTGATGCTGTGTTCGGGAATCGGCTTGGTTATCGTCATCGCGGCATGCAAGGCGCCGACTGGACCTTCCGGCGTCCAGCATATCAGCTGGGTGGCCGACCCGAGCGACTCGGCGGGGATCCACGCGCCGGATACCGTGAAGGTGGGAACGGTGTTCGCCGCGTCGTTTTCGACGGCCGAAGGCGGGTGTCGGGCCTTTGACCACCTCGCGTATCGAAGCGGCGAGTCGTCGGTCACCATCACACCGTATGACCGGAGCCTCGCTGTCGCCGGAGAGGCCTGCCCTCCGTATCTCAGGTTCTTCACGCAGACCGCGGAGGCGAGGTTCACAAGGACGGGGGCAGATACGCTCAACGTGTACGCGTATCTCGACAACGGTCTCGCGTATCCGCAGCTCGGCACGATTCAGAAGGTCATCCAGGTCATACCGTGAGACGCTGGCTGGGGCTCGCGGCGCCGCTGTTCCTGGTTGCCGGCGCGTTCGCCGCGACCCCACTCTCCGCTCAACTCAGCGCGAAGGACACCGCGGAGTTTCTCTCCACCACCCAGGCCCTCCTCGACGCCATCACGTCGGGTGACACGAGCGTCTGGGCGCCGCACCTCGCTCCGGACTGGTTCGAGACCGACGAGGAAGGGAATCGGCTCTCGCGGAGCGAGTTCCTGGCCCAAATGCATCCCTTGCCCCCTGGACAATCAGGGACGCTGAAGCTCGGGGACTGGCATCTGGCCGGCCAAGGCGGGTGGGCCGTTTTCACCTACGACATCAACGAAACCCATCACTTCTACGACCAGACGTTGATCACCCGATTCCACTCGACCGACACTTACGCCAGGGTCGACGGCCGGTGGTGGCAGGTGGCGACGCAACAGACGGCCCTTCCGACGCCGGTCGAAGGAGTCAAGCTTCCCCCGTCCCGGCTCGCCGAGTTGGCGGGCACCTACGCGCTGACCCCCACCATCTCCCTGGCGATTTCGGTGCGGGACTCCGGGCTCTCGATGGCGAGCGGCACCCGCCCCGCCCAGCGTCTCTACGCGCTGAACGACCGGCTCTTCGTGGTTCACGGGCGGCGGGGCGTATGGGTGTTCGAGCGGGACGCCCGGGGGAAGGTGGTCGCCCTGGTCTATTGGCGCGACAACAATGGAGTCCGCTGGCGCCGTACCTGACCAGCTAAGCCCGGTTCACCTTCCAGTAGATCGCGTAGCGCTCGTCGAAGATCCGGTAAAACGGCACGAAGTCGATGGCCGGGGTCTGGCCTTCGGTCCGGAACTCGAGTGACTTGCCCGTCGGCTTGATCCATTGCGCCGGGTCGTCCGAGGTCACCGTGAATGCGGGCGCGGGCACCGCATCGAGGTGATACTCAGGCACCGCCCGCGGCTTGGTCGGCTCGGCGCGGAGCGTGGCCGGCGTCAGTCCCGCGGTCCCCAACCGGCCCGCCAGCACCAGCGGGCCGTACATCACGGCCTGCAGGGTGGGATCGTCGGGCATCGGGTGCACGTGGAGGGACATGGGGAGGTCGACCTCCAACGTGTCCCCGTTCCGCCAGGTTCGGTGCACGACGTAGTAGCCCCCCGGCTCCGCGAACCCCTCGAGCGCCTTGCCGTTGAGCCGGGAGCCGTTCGCTCCGGTGGCCCAATAGGGAATCCGAACCCGCAGGGCAAAACTCGTGGGCCTCGCGACCTGGACCGTGAACGTCATCGTGCTCGATTCGGGAAAGCGGGTCTCCTGCACCAGCCGCACGCCCCGTTCCTTCCAGTCGAGCGTGGAAGGCACGAAGAGATTGACGAACACGCCGTCGCCGTCGTGAAAGTAGATGCTGTCGGACAGCTTGGCGTGCGCCTCGCTCATGGTGCCGGTGCAGCACCAGTAGTCGTGGTAGGGAGTGCCGAAGAGCTTCCAGAGGCCCGTCGCCAGCGAGACGTAATACATCTTGTCGCCGTCGGCCGGGTGCTGGCTGCCGATGATTCCGTTGAAGAGCGCCCGTTCGTAGTAATCCGCGGCGCGCGGGTCGGCGGTCCAGCCGAACAGGTGCCGGGTGAGCTTGAGCATGTTGTAGGTGGTGCAGTCTTCCTGCGTGTATCCGGACAGGGCACCGGAAAGCTTGCCGGGATCAGTATCCCAGTCCTCCCCGTTGCTCGTACCACCCGTGGCGTACGCCCGCCGGGTGGTCACCTCGGTCCAGAAATAGCTCGCGACGTCGCGGTAGCGGGTATCGCCGGTCAGCTCGTAGCGGCGGGCGGCGCCGATGATCTTGGGGATGGTGGTGTTCGCATGTACCCCCTTCAACTCGTCCCGTCCCTGGGCGAGCGGGGTGAAGACCCGCTCGTGATCGAACCGGTGAGCGAGCTCCGCCCACTCATCCTTGCCGGTGACGGCCGACAGGTTGTACAGGACCTCGTTCATTCCGCCGTACTCGCGCTCCAGCACGCGGGCCATCCCCTCGTCCCCCAGGGGCTGGACCCAGCGTGCCGTCCAGCGGGCGAGCCCCAGCAGCACGTCCATGGCCTGGGCGTTCCCGGCGATCGTGTGCATGTCGAGGAGACCCGCCATGATCTTGTGGATCGTGTAGAAGGGGGCCCACGCCGGCTTTCCCATTCTCAGGCGGTCGAACACTTCTTCGGGGAAGGCGCTCAGGTAGCCGGTGCCGAGCGCCTGCTGGCACTTGGCGAGCTCGGCCACGAGGTGTCCCCCGCGGTCGGCGAATTCCGGTGCGGGCAGAGAGGCCGAAGTGAGGGCGCAGGCGGAGAGGTAGTGGCCGGTGTAGTGGCCGCGGAGCTCGTTGTCCGGTGCTTCCCACCCGCCCAGGGGGAGGGCGGTGGAGGGCAGGCCGGCGGTGACCCGGAACATGTGGAGCAGACGGTCGGGGTCCTGCGCGAGCAGGAATTTCCGGTTCAGCTCGAGGCCGTCGCGGAACAACCCGGGGCCGACCGTCACTTGATGCAGGTCGAACGGGAGGGCCCGCGGCGCGATCCCTGGGAGCGGGAAGGGGGAAGCGGGAAGCGAGAAGCGTGGCCGCAGAGCTGCTGCCGAGGCGGCTGTCGCTACGAATTCTCTGCGATCCATGTGCACTCCTATGAGATTCCCGCCCGCTCTTTGGCGCGGGCGATCAATTCCTTCATGACGGAACGCTGCTTCGTAAACGTATCGTCCACCACCTGCAGCGTAGGGATGGTGCCGGGGGAAAGCGAGAGCGTTGCGGAATCGAACGCACTGAACCCGGACTCGTGCACTCCGGAGCTTCCCCGGCCCGGTGCGGGGTGCGAGAGATGGGAAAAAAACCGGGCGTACTTGAAGGCCCTTCGGCTCGCGACGTGATAGAAAGGAATGAAGGACAGCAGGGCGTCGTAGTGGAATTCCCCGCAACACAGGACCTTCGGGTACCGGGCCCGGAGATCGGTCACGAGGCGCCGTAACCCCTCGTGCATGTCCGCCTGCGGGGTGTTGATCCACCCGCCGGTGATGTCGAGGAAATAGGCGTCCACCCCGTACCGGTCGATTACGTCGGCGATCCTCGCCAGGAGCCAGTTCCGCCATGAATCGACCCCCAGGTTCATGTAGGAGATGTTGCCGTCCTGGTGCCGGTCGCCGTCCCAGTCGACCCAGTTCTCGTCGAACCCGTCCCCGTCGATGCGCTGCGCTCGCGCATCCGCGAACGTGGCCCATTCGGGATGCTTTCGATTCGCGCAGTTGGCACCGAACATCGGCATGAACCGGAAGCCCCGGGCCTGCCCCGACTTGATCAGCCGCCTGAGCCCTGCTTCTCCCCCCATCCGGTCATCGGCCTGATAGAGGGGATAGTTCCAGTAGTAGCGGCCATCCCACGCGGGCAGGAACACGAGCACGCGGTGGGCCGGGATCTCTCCCGCCACCCAGGTGAGGATCTCGTCCATCTTCGCGAAATCGTTGAAAAGGAACCCGGTGTAGTGCGCGCCATGGAGCGTCACGACCAGCGCGACATCCTTGAGCCAGGGGGGCGCATCCGGGCGGGTCTCGATGGACGGGATCTGGTACGCTCTTTCGAGGTGGGCGTAGTGCTCCGCCACCGCTTCATCCAGGGGAACGTCTCTCGACAGGCGCCAGGTCGGCACCGTCACCGTCGTCTGGTCGAGCCACCCCTCAGTCTCGAAGACCGCTTCCACCCGGTAGCTCGACTCGCCAGGTTGAAAAAAGAGCCGCTTCGCCCTCACCTTGTCGTCGCGCGAGGAGAAAGCCCACACCAATCCGTCTTCCTTGACGACCGCCGCGAACGGCGTGCTCATGCTGTCGGCGGTATTGCCGCCGAAGAGATCTCCCGCGCCGAAGGGATAACCGATGAGTACTTCGTCGTCCTTGGGGTCGAACGGCGCGTTGCCACCCCCGGAGATCTTGCCGCGCGGGACGCCACGGACGATGGCCGTGACCGCCTTGATGGGCCGGTCGAATTCGACCGAAACGTCCCACTCGACCGCATTCCCAACCTCCCTCAGCCTCGCGACCAGGTGTCCGGCAGCCCGTTCCTGACCGCCCGCCCAGACGAACCCGGTGCAGGTGAGGGTGACCGCATGGTCACCGTCGGGCGTCACCACCGTCCGCGCCAGGTCCAGGCCGTAGATGTTCTCGCGGGAGAAGACCAGGAATCCGAATCGCAGACCCGCAAAGGAGATCGACGGCTCGGGGAAGTCGAAAGAGAGCTTCTCGAAGGCCCGGCCCCGCGGGGGGACGAAGACTTCGCTGGTCGAGGTGAGAGGGAGGAGGGAAGGGGGAAGCGGGAAGTGTGCGATGGTGACCGAGGGGTCAATCCAGGGGGCCACACCGGCCACTCCCACAGCCTTCAGCAAATCGCGCCGGGTCAGGTCGCTCATTCGGACAGAGCTATGTAGAATTGGCGTCGTGAGCAATCCCCCGATTCATCCCCGCCGGCGGGAGGTTCCCAGGGACCTCGGCTTCGGGTCCGTGGTCTCCGACGAGAGCCGGCTCCGGCTCCTGAATCGCGACGGCTCGTTCAATGTGCGGCGCACCGGGCTCAAGTACTTCGAGTCCATGAGCCTGTACCACACCCTGCTCACCATCTCCTGGCCCAGACTGCTTTCGCTCATCTCGGCCTTCTACATCGCCGTGAATCTGTTCTTCGGAGCGCTCTTCTGGAGTCTGGGTCCCGCCGCGCTGAACGGCACGTCCGCGGCCATGCCCGAAGGATCGTACCTCCGCGCCTTCTTCTTCTCCGTGCAGACGTTCGGCACCATCGGGTACGGGCAGGTGGGGCCGGTGGGTCTGGTGCCCAACCTGCTGGTGACCCTCGAGTCCCTGTGCGGCCTGATGGCCCTCGCCCTCATCACGGGGATTCTCTTCGCCCGCTTTTCCCGGCCTACCGCCGCCATCATGTTCTCCAACAAAGCCCTGATTGCGCCGTTCGGTGAAACCAGGGCGTTCGAGTTCCGAATCACGAATCGCCGGACCAACCAGCTGATCGATCTCCACGCCCGGGTCCTGTACAGCCGCATGCGGCGCCGCGACGGCCGGGCCGTTCGCGACTACACCGAGCTGACCCTGGAGCGGCAGGCCGTCGTGTTTTTCCCGCTCGCCTGGACCGTGGTGCACGTCATCGACGAGAACAGCCCGCTCCATGGCGCGACGGCGGAGCAGCTGGCCGCCGAAGAGTCCGAGTTCCTGGTCTTACTCGAGGGCACGGACGAGACCTTCGCCCAGCGGGTGCACGCCCGGACCTCGTACAAGCCCACCGAGGTCGTCTGGAACGCCCGCTTCGTCGACATGTTCGACCGAAGGGGTCAGGAGGATGGTTTGTCGATCGACATCGGCAAACTGCATGATTTCCAGACAGTGTAAGACCTCTGGATGGCGGCCCTCCAACACCAGGTGTCGCACAAACACAACACGTCGTTGAGGCGAAAACCCCCAGTTTCACCAGCTTCAAATTTGACCTAGAAAAACTGTCACCCTGCCTTCGTGATGTACCTCACAATCCGGGAAGGTACGTGGCCTGCGATACCCAACGTCGTCGGCTCACCCCTATCTGGAGACTGAGGTATGAAGGCCACGCGCATTTTCCTTGTAGCAGCACTCGCCTTTGTCGTCGCCAACTGCGCCGACCGGGGCCCCCTCGGCGTCACCGCCGATCAGCCCGCCTCGAGCGCAGTCGCCACGGTCACTACCGGTCCGCAGAGCGACCTCCTGGGCGGACTCCTGCAGGGACTCGGGTTGCTCAAGTGCACCCCGCTCGCTCCGGCCACGGCCACTGCGAACATCGGTCCCCAGGGCGGCTCGCTCCGGGTCGGCCCGCACACCTTCTCGGTGCCGGCGGGCGCGCTCTCGCAGAACGTAACGATCACGGCCTCGCTGTCGGCCGACACGGTCAACGCGATCACCTTCCAGCCTGAAGGGCTCAAGTTCGCGCGGCCGGCGTCGCTGACGATGAGCTACGCGAACTGCAACATCCTCGGCATCCTCCTGCCGAAGCGGATCGCGTACACGAACGACAACTACGGCATCCTGCAGCTGCTGTTGTCGATCGACAACATCCTGGCCCGGCGGGTGACGGGGCAGGTCTGGCACTTCTCGCACTACGCGGTGGCCTGGTAGCGGACGCATGACCCCCGCCTCGCCACTCGGCGGATCTCCCGTGCGGTCGCTCACCGGCTCCAGACGGGCGGGCGACGTCCTGCACGAGGCCCGCGCCCAGGAACGGGCGGGGTGCATGCCGGAGGCGCTGGCGAGCTACGCCGAGGCGATCACCGCCGCCGAGCGGGCGGGTGAAGACCGGGTGCTGGCGGAAGCGTTGCGGCGGATGGCGGTGGTGCAATACCGCCGCAACCAGG
>DATEGY010000216.1:0-6954 GCA_035279865.1 Gemmatimonadales bacterium
CTCCGCCAGGCTGGCCGCGGCCGAGCCGCCCGCGAGCCCGGTGCCCACCATGAGCACCCGGAACTTGCGCTTGTTGGCCGGGTTCACCAGCTTCATCTCGAAGCGGTGACGCTCCCACTTCTCGGCGATCGGCCCGTCGGGGACGGCGCTCTTGAGCTCCACGGTTACCTCATCCAGCCCGCGAGAATCGACAGCGGCACCGACGCGAATCCGGCGGCGACGACACCGGCATAGACGACGGCCAGTCCCCGCCGGAACCGGTTATACCGGGGGTGATTGAGCCCCAGCGTCTGAAAACCCGAGTAGATCCCGTGGTACATGTGCAGGCAGAGGACCCCCATCGCGACGAGATAGCTCACCGCCACCGGCCAACGGGTGAAGCTCGCGACCATGTTGTGGTAGGGATCCAGATGCACGTAGGAGGGGTTCGCCGAGCCGAACGTCAGATCCATCAGGTGGAAGATCACGAAGAGGAGAATGATCACGCCTCCCCAGCGCATGGTGCGCGCGGCGTACGTCGTCTCGACCTTCTCGAGCCGCCGGTACCCGACGGGGCGGGCGGCCCAGGAAGCCCGGGTGACCGACCAGGCGGCGAGGATGTGCACGGCCAAGGCGACGATGAGGACGGCCCGGACGATCCAGAGGGCCTGACCGTAGCCGAGGACCGGCGCGCCGACGGTCCGCAGGAACTTCGCATAGTCCGCGATGGCCTGCGGGCCTTCGAAGAAATGCAGGTTGCCGGCCATGTGGGCGAACACGAACAGCAGGAGCACGACGCCCGACACCGCCATGAGGACCTTCTGGCCGATGAGCGAGCGAGTGAGGGACTGCGTCGACGACATCCACGTCTCCCCGGAAAGGGCGTCCAGGAAAGCCCGACGGATGATACATGGCCGCCCTCCTCGCGAGCAAGCGGCCTTTGGTGCCCTGCTATCTTTCCACCATGTACTTGACCCTGTGCAAAGCCAAACTGCATCGCGCCACGGTGACGCAGGCCGAGCTGCACTACGAAGGCTCGATCACCATCGACGCCGAGCTCCTGGATGCCGCCGGCATCGTGCCCTTCGAGCGGGTCCAGGTGGTCGACATCAACAACGGCAACCGGTTCGAGACGTACACCATCACCGGCAAGCGCGGCTCGGGCACGATCTGCGTCAACGGGGCGGCGGCCCGGCTGGTACACCCGGGTGACCACGTCATCATCATCGCCTACGCGCAGTTCACGCCTGAGGAAGCCAAGCGGCATCAGCCCGTGATCGTGCTGGTGGACGCCAAGAACAACGTTCGTGAACGCATCACCGCCGATCAGTCTAAAGACATCGCCATCCTGTCCGAGTCCGACTGATTCCTCACCCAAGGGAGGTTTCGTGGCTCTCGCGTCCTCGATGATCGTGTCCACGACGTTTGCCGTCGAAGGGCGGCGGGTCCGTGAGTACAAGGGCCTGGTCCGGGGGCTCATCGTCCGCGCCCCGACCATCAGCCAGGGAATCCTGGGCGGACTCAAGTCCATCGTCGGCGGGAACATCGGCGCGTACACGGAGATGTGCGAACAGGCGCGGCAGACCGCGTACGATCTGATGATCACCCACGCCCGCGAGATGGGCGCGAACGCCATCCTCGGCGTCAGCTACGATGCCTCGGAGATCGGCGGCGCGCGGTCGGCCGCCACCGAGGTACTCTGCTACGGGACCGCGGTCGTCCTGGAGTAACGCATGGCGGACACTCCGACGGTCGTCATCGTCGGCGCGGGCTTCGGCGGCCTCGAAGCCGCCAAGGCCCTGGCGCCGGTGCCGGCCCGCGTCGTCCTGATCGACCGGCACAACTACCATCTCTTTCAGCCGCTGCTCTATCAAGTGGCGATGGCGGGACTCGAGCCCTCCTCCATCGCCCGCCCGGTACGCCGGATTCTCCGGGGCCAGAAGAATTTCGAGTTCCGCATGGCCGAGATGACCGGCGTGGACCGGGCCGCCCGCCTGGTGCACACGTCCGCGGGGGACGTCGCCTATGACTATCTCGTCGTCGCCGCCGGGGGGCGCACCAACTACTTCGGCATCGACAGCATCGCCCGGCATGCCCTGGGACTGAAGGGATTGTCGGACGCGGTCAACATCCGGAACCACGTGCTGTCCTGCATCGAGCAGGCGGTGCTGGAGCCCGATCTCGAGCGCCGGCGCATGCTGCTCACGTTTCTGGTGGTGGGCGGGGGTCCCACGGGTGTGGAGATGGCCGGCGCCCTGGCCGAGCTGATCCGGCTGGTGCTCTCCCGTGACACGCAGGGGCTGAACATCCAGGACACCCGCATCCTCCTCCTGGAAGCGGGCCAGCGCCTGCTCCCGGGGATGCGGCCCCGCTTCTCCCAACCCACCGCCGATATGTTGTGGAAGAAGCACGTCGAAGTCCGGTTCGGAACGTCGGTCAAGGCATTCGACGGCGAGCGGGCGGAGATCGCGGGCGGGGAGGTCATCCCGACCCGGACGCTCATCTGGGCCGCCGGCGTCGAAGCGATGCCGCTCGCCTCCCAGCTCGGCGTGAAGGCCCTCCGGCAGGGGCGCGTCGCCGTCGACGCGTCGTTACACCTGCTCGGGGAACCCCGAATCTTCGTGATCGGCGACCTGGCCTATCTGGAGGCCCGGGGGCAGCCCCTCCCCATGCTCGCGCCCGTCGCCATTCAGATGGCGCGCTCGGTCGCGGGCAACCTGGTCCGCCTGCTGGCGGGGGAGGAGTGCCTGCCGTTTCAATACCGGGACCCCGGCGTGCTGGCCACGATCGGCCGGAACGCGGCGGTGGCGGACATCCGGGGACTCGCTTTTACGGGATTTCCCGCCTGGGTGGTCTGGCTGGTCGTGCACATCATCCAGCTCATCGGTTTCCGCAACAAGTTGTTCGTCCTGCTCGACTGGGCCTGGGACTACTTTTTCTACGACCGCAGCGTGCGTCTCATTACCCGCGATTAACCGCCGAAAGACGTCCAGAAACAGGACGTCGAGATACAAGGCGTCGAGAAGCAAGACGTTTCGTTGACGCCCTGCTTCTTGACGACCTGCTTCTTGACGCCTTGCTTCTTGACGTTCTGCTTCTCGATGTCTTTCTCTTTTTCAGTTTGCTTCTCGACGCCTTTCTCTTTTTTTGAGGTCCGTCACCATGCGCCTCATGCCGTCACTCACCGCCCTGGCACTCGTCCTGCCCATCAGCCTCGGTGCCCAGCAGCCCAAGCCGACCCGTCCGGCGGGACAGGGGGCCTCCCCGGGCGAATCCTCGCGCCCCGAGCGCCCGCAGCAGCCGGAAGGACCGAAGCCGTACAGCCAGGTCATCACGGACAAGGCGACGACCGACTCCGGCGTCTTCATCATCCACCAGTTGTCCGACAAGCTCTTCTTCGAAATTCCGCATGCCGCGATCGACAAGCCGTTCCTCGTGGTGATGCGCTTCACGGCGACTCCCGAAGGACAGCGTTACGCCGGTGAAGAGCTCCAGGACCGGGTGGTGCGGTGGCAGAAGGTGGGGAACCGGATCCTCCTGCGCGGCGTGAGCTACACGGTGGTGGCGGACACCACGGAGGCGGTGTCCCGGGCCGTACGCAATTCGACCTTCGAGCCCGTGATCGCGAGCTTCGACATCGCCGCCTACAGCCCGAATGCCGATTCGAACGCGGTCATCGACGTGACGCGCCTCTATACCACGGACGTGCCCGAGTTCTCGGCCAAGCGGCAGTTCCGCGCCGAGCGGCAGGGGATCGACCCCACCCGGTCGCTGGTCCAGCGGGCCACGACCTTTCCGACCAATGTCGAAGTGGAAGCGCTCCAGACCTACAAGGCCGACACCGGCAGTGTGGACCCGGCGCGCGCGTCGGTGACCGCGCTCATGCATTACTCGATGGTGCTCCTGCCCGCGCGGCCGGCCAAGGCGCGTCTCTGCGACAACCGCGTCGGGTACTTCGCGGTGAACCAGGAGGACTACGGCACCGACGAGCAGCGGACCGCCCGGCGGTGCTACATCGCGCGCTGGCGGCTCGAGCCCAAGGACTCGACCGCCGCCGTGTCGGATCCCGTGAAGCCGATCGTGTTCTACATCGATCCGGCCACGCCGCCCAAGTGGGTACCCTGGCTCAAGAAGGGCATCGAGAGCTGGGAGCCGCTGTTCCGGGCCGCCGGGCTGTCGAACGCCATCCAGGCGCGCGACGTGCCGACCAAGGCCGAAGATCCGAAGTTCTCGCTCGAGGATGCGCGCTACTCATCGGTGCGGTGGCTGCCGTCGCCGACCGAGAACGCGTACGGCCCGCACATCTCGGATCCGCGGACCGGGGAGATTCTCCAGACGTCGATCGGGTTCTATCACAACGTGATGAATCTGGTGCGCGACTGGTACTTCGTGCAGGCCGCTCCCTCGGACCCGCGCGCGGCCCGGCTGCCCATGCCCGACTCGATGATGGGCCGCTTCCTCATGTACGTCGTCGCGCACGAGGTCGGCCACACGCTCGGATTCCCGCACAACATGAAGGCCTCGTCGTCCTATCCCACCGACTCCCTCCGGTCGAAAAGCTTCACCGCCAAGTACACGGACGAGGCGTCGATCATGGACTACGGGCGCTTCAACTACGTCGCCCAGCCCGGCGACGGCGCCACGCTGATCCCCACGCAGGGGCCGTACGACTACTACGCCGTCAACTGGGGCTATCACTTCATTCCGAATGCCGCGACGCCCCAGGCGGAACGGCCGTACCTCGATTCGCTGGCCCGGCTGCAGGATCACAACCCCATGCTCCGGTTCGGGAATGCCGACGGCATCGATCCCGAGGCACAGACGGAAGATCTGGGGAGCGACGGCATCGCCTCGACCCGGTACGGCATCATGAACCTGAAGCGGGTGATGCCGATGCTGATTTCCGCCACGACCGCCGATCACCTCTCGGACTACGACGATCTGAACGAGATGTACAACCAGGTCATCGGACAGTGGCAGCGGGAGCTGGGGCACGTCGTGACCATCGTCGGGGGCGTCTACCGGGCCGAGCGGTATCCGGATCAGCCGGGGGCCATTTTCACGGCTGTGCCGCGCGTCCGCCAGCAGGCGGCGGTGCGGTTCCTCGTCGATAACGCGTTCAAGACCCCCACCTGGCTCCTGGACGAGCAGATCCTGCGCCTCACGCGGCAGAACGGCATCGTCGATCAGATGGGCCGCGTCCAGGGGAGTCTCCTGGGCGGTCTGCTCAACGACAGCCGCTGGAACCGCCTGGTGGAGCAGGAGGCGAATGCCGCGGCCGATGCGCCCGCGTACCGCCTGTCCGATCTGCTCTCCGACCTCTCGGGCGGCCTCTTCTCGGAGCTGGTCACCGGCGCGTCCATCGACGTGTACCGGCGCGACCTCGAGCGGACGTATGTCGACCAGCTGGGCCTGAAGTTCCAGCCGGTGCCGGAGCAGCGCTTCCCGAATTTCCCGGGCTTCATCCCGCCGGCGCCACGGCCGAGCGAGGCGCAGGCGGCGGCCCGCGGCGCGTTGAAGGACCTGGACGGCCGGATCGCAGCGGCGTTGCCGAGGGTCAAAGACCGGGATACGCGGAACCATCTCGTCGACCTGAGGGCCAGAATCGACCACATTCTCAATCCGAAGCCGTAACAACCACCGACGTCGAGAAACACGGCGTCGAGAGACCCACCGTCAAGAAACAGGGCGTTGACGGTTTGCCTCTCGACGCTTTGCTTCTCGACGTACTGTTTCTCGACGCCTTTTTTTCTCTGCGAGGTCTAATGCGTCTGGTGCTCGGTCTGCTGCTCGTCGCCTCCTCCGTCTCCGCTCAGCAAGTCGGTTTCTCCCCCTCGGCCGCGTTGCGCGAGGATTCGATCGAACGCGTGTTGATCGCGAGCCCCGACACGCAGTCCGCCCGGCTCTGGACCAAGGCGCTGAGCAGGGTGCCGCACATGGCGGGGACGCCGCAGCAGGCCGTGACGCGCGACTACGTACTCAACCTCATGAAGTCGTGGGGCCTCGAGACCTCGTTCACCACGTACGACGTCTTCCTGCCCCAGCCGGACACCTCGGGGCTGTGGCTCATTCCGAATACCGGAGCGGTGCCGCAACCCTTGTCGCTCGTCGAGCCCCCCGTCCCCGGTGACTCGACGTCTCAGGGACCGCAGGTGCTGGCGTTCAACGGTACCGCGGCGAGCGGGAACGTCACGGGTGAAGCCGTCTACGTCGGGTTCGGACTGATCGAGGACTACAAGACCCTCGACTCTCTCGGGATCAGCGTCAAAGGCAGGATCGTGATCGCGCGCTACGGGCGGTCGTACCGCGGTATCAAGGCGCGCGAAGCCGAACGCCATGGCGCGCTCGGGCTGATCCTCTACTCGGATCCCGCCGAAGACGGATACGTCCGTGGAGACGTGTATCCGAAGGGGCCGATGCGGCCGTGGGGTGGATACCAGCGGGGGAGCGTCCTGAATCCTGATGGCGATCCCACGACGCCCGGGTATGCGTCGCTCCCGGGCGCCCGGCGGGTGCCCTTCGACTCGCTGGACGTGCCGCACATTCCCGTCATTCCCATCGGGTACGGCAATGCGGAGAAGATTCTGAGCCTCCTGGGCGGACCCTCCGTGCCCCAGTCGTGGCAGGGCGGTCTGCCGTTCCGGTATCACGCGGGTCCCGGCCCCGCACAGGTGCATCTGGTGCTCCGGGTGGAGCAGGGGGCGCGCGCGATGCATCCCATCTGGGACACGTTCGGCATGATCCGCGGGACGACCTATCCCGATCAATGGATCGTGATGGGCGCGCATCGGGACGCGTGGGGACCAGGGGCCGACGACAACGTCACCGGGACCACCACGGTCCTGGCGACCGCGCGGGCGTTCGCCGAGCTCGCGAAGCGGGGGATCCGGCCGGCCCGCACGATCATCTTCGCCACCTGGGACGCCGAAGAGTGGGGAGATGTGGGATCGACGGAGTGGGTGGAGCAGATGGCGG
>DATEGY010000217.1:0-11929 GCA_035279865.1 Gemmatimonadales bacterium
CGCCGGGCAAACTCGACCGAGATGATCGGGTCGTCGGTGCCGTGGGCAATCGCGACCGGTGGGAGCGGGCGGCTGAAGTCGAGCTCGAAGCCCGCCACGGTGGGGATGAACCCGCTCAGGGCGACGACCGCGGCCGGCCGCGGGATTCCCGCGCCGAGCCCGAGCGCGTAGCTCATCACCGCGCCCTGGGAGAAGCCGCCGAGCACCGTGCGCTGGGGGAGGATCCCCGTCTCGTTGGCAAACGCGTCGAGCCACGCGCTCACACGGCGATACGTCGAGTGGAAGGTCTGCGGCTCGGGATACCCCACCCGGCCGACCGCATACCAGTGCGCCCCGCCCGGCGGAAAGGCCAGCGGCCCGCGGAGGGTGACCCCCAGCAGGCGCCGCTCGGGGTCGAGGGCATCGAGGAGGGGATGCAGGTCGTTCTCGTCGGCGCCGCGCCCGTGGATGAGCACGAGGGCCCCCTGGGGCTCGGATGCCGAGGGCCGAACCCGGTGCGCCAGCGTGTGGTGCGTGGACGTGCTCACCGCGCCACCTCCTCGCCCTTCGACCCGACCGGCCTCCGCGGGCTCGGCAGCGGCGTCAGGGTCCGCTCCAGCTCCGCGCGCAGGGGCTCGAACTTCGGCGGGAGGGCCAGCGACTCGCCGAGGTGCTTGGACGGCTCGTCGGTGGCAAATCCGGGACCGACCGTCGCGATCTCGAACAAGACGCCGCTTGGTTCCCGGAAGTAGATCGAGCGGAAGTAGTAGCGATCGATGATCGGCGTGGGTCGGCCGCCCCCCCGCATCACCTGCTCCCGCCAGGCGGGGTGATCGTCCATCGATGAGGCCCAGGCGACGTGATGGACCATGCCCGCGCCTCCCACGCCGGAAGCGGCGGCGCGGTCGTAGGCATAGAACGACCCGCGGCGCTCCCCCCGCACCTCGAAGCCATCGACGCCCTGCACGAAACTGAGCGTTTGCTCGAGGAACCTCCGGCTGCGCTCCGGGTCGGCCGCGTAGGCGCGGACGCCGTCGAAGCCCTGCAGCGCGAGGGCGGAGGGGACCTCCGGGTGCCTGGCGACCAGTGGCGCGTCCGCGGTTTCGACGACGCGGATCTCGAGCCCGAGCCCCTCGGGGTCCTCGAAGCTGAGGCGGCCCGCGGTGCGACCGGCCTCGGTCCCCTCGCGGCGCAGGCGCTCCTCCCAGAAGGCCAGCGCCTCGGGTGAAGCGACGCGCCAGACGATCCGGTGCACCATCCCCGCGCCGGCGCGGCCGCGTTCGGCCCCCGGGTACTCGAAGAAGGTGAGATCGGCACCGGCGCTCCCGCTTTCGTCGGCGTAGAAGAGGTGATAGACGGTCGGGTCGTCCTGGTTGACCGTCTTCTTCACCAGACGCAGGCCGAGCACCCGGGTGTAGAAATCGACATTGCGGGGTGCGTCGGCGGTGATCGCGGTGATGTGATGGATGCCGTCAAGCTTCATTCGCCCTGCCCCCCATTCTTAGGTTCGTTTGTCTAACCTGATACGTTTTGATAACCTCTTTTATTCCCCACCCGTCCGGGCGAGGGCCCGATCATACCATCGTAGTTGGATGCGCGAACTCGGAGAAGAGATCCGCACGCGGAGCGCAACCGGGAAACGGAAGGTCCCCCCTCTGAAACGGGCGCGATGAGGCAGGACTCGTTCCTCGGCCGAGCGAACTGGGCGCGTGTGGAATTGGATCTGCGCTCGTTCGACGTGCAAACGGCCGACTGGGGCGATCGCCTCGCGCTGATCGACGGGAATTTGCAGGTACCTCGCGCCGAGGTCGTGGCCCTCGTGCTGAAGGACCCCCGCGTTGTGAGTGTCGATCCCGTCTGGGTGCGGTCGGGGGAGCGCACACGGGTTATCCATGTGCTCGACGCGGTGGAGCCGCGCGTCAAGCCGGAACCGGCGACGGCCTTCCCCGGCTTCCTCGGCCCGCCGGATGTGGCCGGCTCCGGCCGCACCGACCGCCTCAACGGTGTCGCCGTGCTGACGGCCGCCGACATCCCGGACCAAGCCGACAGCCAGGGACCAAAGGAGGCCATCCTCGACATGTGGGGCCCGGGGGGAGCCTACCAACCGTTCTCGGGTCTGACAAACCTCGTCCTGCAGTTCATCTGCGACGAGCGGGTGAGCATCGCCGAAGCGGTGGCGGCCGGACGTCTGGCGGCGTTGCGCGTCGCCTCCTACCTGGCCGGCGCGGCACGCACCTCAACCCCCGACGCCGTCGAGCGGCTGGCGCGGGCGCCGCGAACCCCGGACCTCCCGGGGGTCGTGTACGTCTGCCTGGCCATGCGCGAGGGCGAGGTGCACGGGACCTATCTGTACGGGAGACCGGTGGAGAGCCTTCCGGTGCTGCTACACCCGAACGAGGTGTTGGACGGGGCCGTGGTCAGCGGCGACTACTGGATCGCCTGCCATCGCGTCCCGACGTATTACTATCAGAACGACCCGGTGGTACAGGCGCTCTACGCGCGGGACGGCCGGGAGATCGCCTTTCTGGGGGTGCTGGTGTGCCGTTGCTTGATTCCCGCGCAGGCCGAAAAGCATCGCCAGGCGGCTCAGGCCGCGAAGATGGCGCGCATGCTCGGCGCGGCCGGCGCCGTGGTGACGATGTCCAACGGCGGCCACGCCTATGCTGATCAGATGCTGGTCTGCCAGCACCTGGAGCGGGGTGGCGTACGCACGGTGATCTCGGTGGACGAGTACGCCGATCGGGACGGCTCGGACTTCCCTCTGGTGACTGTCGTGCCGGAGGCTGTGGCCATTGTCAGCAACGGCAACCAGGAGCAGGTGGTCGACCTTCCGGCTGCCGAGCGGCTCATCGGCGGCCACGCCTTCCGCGCAGGCAACACGTATGAGGCCGCCTTCACTCGCCGGCCGGCCGAACCGCTCTCGGTCGCCCTCCGCCAACTCTATTGCGCAACCAGCCAAAGCGGCTTCGGGCGTTTGCGCTGTGTAGCGTATTGAACGGAGCGGAACCCGCCGGCCCGGCTCACCGGCGGCGGCGCCAGGCGTTGGAGGGACCGGGGAGAGAACGGATGCGCGTCGTTCACTATCTCAACCAATTCTTCGCCGGATGGGGCGGCGAGAGCGAGGCCACCCTGCGGCCGGGGATGATGCCCGGCCCCGTAGGACCGGGCCGGTTGCTGAAATCGCACCTGGGCGGCGACGCGGAGATCGTCGCTACCCTCTACTGCGGCGACAACTACGCGACGGAGCAGGAGGCGGAAGCCCGTACAAAGCTCGCCGAATTCCTGGCGGAGGTGAAGCCCGACGTCCTCGTGGCAGGTCCGGCGTTCGGCTCAGGTCGTTACGGACTGGCGTGTGGCATGGTCTGCCGATTGGCCGCGACCCTGGAGATTCCAGCGGTCGTCGCCATGCATCCCGAAAACCCGGCCGTTGAGATTTACCACCGCGAGGTCCTGATCGTGCCGACCGCGACCGACGCCATCGGCATGGACGTCGCCCTTAAGGCCCTCGCCCGTTTCGCTGCCCGTTTGGGCGATGGCATCGCACTCGGACCCGCCGACAAGGAGGGCTACCTTCCCCGCACCCGCCGGAATGTCTTCGACGAGCGCACCGGCGCCGAACGCCTCGTGGCCATGCTGTGCGATCGCCTGCGCGGGCGGGTCTTTCGGACCGAGCTGCCGCTCCCGGGTTTCGATCCGGTGCCCCCCGCTCCGCCCGTACGTGATTTGACGGCGATCAAGCTGGCCGTCGTGACCACGGGGGGGATTGTCCCCCCCGGCAACCCAGACCACCTTGAGTCGTGGCGGGCAAGCCGCTGGGCGAAGTACCCGCTGGAGGCCGTTGAGAGTTTTACCTGCGTGCACGGCGGCTTCGACAATCGTTTCATCCGCGACGATCCCAGGCGCGTCGTCCCAGTCGACGCGCTGCGGGAGTTGGAGCGCGAGGGGCGGATCGGCTCCCTCCACCCCGAACTCTTCGTGACCGTCGGCAACGTCGAGCCGGTGGAGCGAGCGCGCCGCTTCGGACGAGAGATCGCCGCGGAACTACTCGCCGCCGAGGTCCAGGCGGCGCTGCTTACGGCTACCTGAGGGACCTGCAATCGTTGCGGGGCAACGATCGCAAAAGAGATTGAGCGAAGCGGCATTCCCACGGTCGTCATTTCGGCCTTGCCGGTCATTCCCCTGACCGCGGGAGTGTATCGAGTCGTGGCGGGCAAGGCGGTGCCGCATCTTATGGGGGATCCACTGCTGTCCCGCGACGCGGAACGCGCCTATCGCCGCTCGCTGACCGAGTTGGCGCTGACGGCCCTGACACGCAAGGTGGATGCCCCGACGCTGGTGGCCACCGAAGTGTGAGCCGATAACCCGGTGGGGACAGAGAGGCCGGTGCTTGACGCCACCATCTGGAAGCAGGTGTTGCCTCGGGACGCCACTTCACCTCCGTAACTTCCTCCACCCGTGTGTGGATCAACTGGAAGGCGAGATTACCGAGGACCTCGATCGGAGTGATCGCGCTTGCGGCGTCCACGGGGGGAGGTTCAAATCACCCTCTTTTGGTGGCGGTGGCCTTTGCCGCTACGGACGAGCAGGCTTCGCTCCTGCGGGTTCCAGTGGTCAACGAGGAGCCGCACCACCTCCCCGGCTCGGAGCCCCGCGTCGGCCATCACGAGAATCAAGGCCCTTGGGGCCGGGTTCCCACGTCCTGCGGCTCCTGTGCTTCGACCACTAACCGTTGCCCGACGCTGGAGCTAGCCGCGACCGACGAGCGGTTGCGGGGGGGTGTTAGTCCTTGATGGTGGCGGAGGGGGAGGGATTTGAACCCCCGATGGCCTTGCGGCCATAGCGGTTTTCGAGACCGCCCGATTCAGCCAGGCTCTCGCACCCCTCCGCGCAGGCCATCCCTTATTCTACTTCCCAAGGAGTTTACTGCCTAGGACCGCTCGGTGTGGATGGTGCGGACCCTCCGCCGGGCACCTCCCGCCACCGGGGTGATGTCCCATCGGCCTGCACGGAGGAGCGGGAGCGGGCCACGGAAGGAATGTGGCCATCCCGCTGGAATTGCGCGATCGTGGCACTTCGTGTTCCGGGAAGGCCTGCGCATGGACGCGGCGACATCGGGCAATCGTGGTTTCCCGCTCCTGGGTCTTCGAATCGGCCTGGGCATCTTCTTCCTCCAGCAGTCCCCCGCACGGGTCAGGGCACGCGTCGCCAACGGTCTCAGAACTGATACGGAAGCCGGGTTTGACCTGCCGTTCTCCCCTCGGCAACCATGGGCCGTGCAGATCCCCTGAGCCATGCCTGATATGTCGGCCCAGCCGCTCCACGACTGGCAGAACTTCTACCTCCTGATCGGCGGGGCGTCTGCGACCCTGGTCGGTCTGATGTTCGTGGCGATCTCGCTCGGCGCCGGGCTGTTTACCAATCGGGCCATCCCGGGGCTCCGGACGTTCGTCAGCCCAACGCTTATCCACTTCGTATACGTCCTAGTGACCGCGTCGGTGGTTCTGATTCCGACCGTGACCCAAATGCTGCTCGGCGGCCTGCTGGTGCTCGTCGGCCTGGTCAGTTTTGGGGTGACGCTCAGCAGGTTGCCGTTCTTGCATGGGCAGTATCGCAAGGAGGAAATCGATAAGACGGATTGGGTCTGGTATTTCCTCGTTCCCTCAGCCGGGTATCTCCTCTACGTTGGAACCGGCATCGGACTGCTCATGGGGATCAGTCAGGCTCTCAATGGACTGGCGGTGGCCAGCATCCTGCTTCTCGTGACCGGCATCCGAAACGCGTGGGACTTGGTCGTCCGGATGGTGCTCAGCAAAAACGACATACCCGCCAATCAACGCGGCGGGGAACAACTCGGCCAAGGTGACAGCAGGGCGACCGCCGAACGTCAGGTCGACCCGGTGGCTGCCCCGCCCCCGAAGGAACCCAACGAGCGTCCCGCCAGCCGCGCACTCCCTCCGTCGCATCAGGCCGATGTCGCCCGTGCTATCCAGGAGGCGGGGCTCAATCCCAGCACCTTCACCTGGGCGCTCCAACCTAACCGGCACGCCCTCATCGGCCCGCTCATTTCGGCTTTGGTCCACACCCCGACGGGTTGCTTCTTCCGATTTGAGTTCACCGACGATGCTCACGGGCAAAATCGCGTTTCCGTGTTCGTCCCCGGCAAGGGCTCACCAGAGTTGACGCAGGGGGCGGGGTCGTGGGAGGAGCAATTGGGGCACATCCGCACCTGGCTGAAATCCCTGAGCGACGTCCGGAGGTAAGGACGCTTCGCCTCCGGCTGGCAACGAGGCCTCCGGTGGCCGCAGGCCCAGTGCCGGATGGGGGCTGAGGGGCAGCGGGTGTCGCTCGGTCGGACCCGGCGAGAGGTTGGGAGGTGACGCAGCGGGTCTTTTGCCTTCGGCTTCCTGGTCCACTTGCCAGGCGGTCTCGACCGGAGGGGGGAGGACCTCCCCCTGATTGGGTTTGTCCCCGCTGCCGATCCGGCACATTCTGCCAACCCGTATCTCCGTGCGGCCGCACCCCCTGGGCCGGGTGGAGCGCAGGGAACCCCAAGGAGGAGAGGGCAACGACGGCATAAAAGCGTACATAGCAACACTCAGGACTCGCCTGGGGCGCGGCATCATCGCGGTGCGAAGAGGGGGCAAGACGATGAAGCGCGGATTCGTACGGCCGTCTCTGATCCTTGCGCTCGCGTTCGTGGTCGGACTGACGCTGGTCGGCGTCCCCCGAGGGGGTCAGGCGGCGGCCCCCACATCGATCAAGATCGCCGTGGGAATCGACGCGGATACGCTCGATCCCGAGGGACAGACCACCACCACTGTGGCGAACATGGTGGACTATATGTTCGACTCCCTGTTGTGGCCCAACGACGAGCGGTCGGGCGTTCAGCCGGGGCAGCCGCAGTACACGAAACTCGTGCCGATGCTCGCCACCTCCTGGACGGTGAGCAAGGACGGGCTGACCTACTCGTTCAAGCTGCATCAGGGGGTGAAGTTCCACGACGGGACCGACTTCAACGCGGAAGCGTTGAAGTTCAACATCGAGCGGTGGCTCGACCCGGCCGTCCGCAACCCCAACCGGTATTACTTCACCGACATCGATCTGACCAAGATCGAGATCCCGGACCCCTACACGATCACCCTCCATCTCAAGCAGCCCAGCCCGACGCTGCTCGAGCGTCTGGCCGCCGGCCCGGGCGAGATCCTCTCGCCGGCGGCGGTGAAGAAGATCGGCAACGACAAGATCCCGCTCGGACCGGTGGATGCCGGCTCCGGGCCGTATCGGTTCAAGGAATGGGTCCACGGCGATCACATCACACTGGTGAAGAACCCCAACTACTGGGGCAGGAAGCCGTACTTCGACGAGGTCACGTTCCGGGTCGTCCCAAACGCCGGCACCCGCGAGACGATGCTGCGCGCCGGCGACGTCCAGATGGCGTTTGAGCCCCCAGCCCCAGACGTCCCGACCCTACGCAGGGATACGAACCTGAAGGTCGTCCAGGGACCGAGCGACCGGGACGTCTTCATCGGCCTCAACACACAGTGGGGACCGTTTAAGAACGTCAAAGTTCGCCAAGCGATGAATTACGCGGTGAACAAAAAGGCGATCATCCAGAGCATCCTCTTCGGTCTGGGGACGGTGCTCGAGTCGCCGACGACCCCATTTCTCTTCGGGTACACGAAGGTCGAAGCCGGCGGGTGGCCGTTCAACCCGGTGAAGGCCAAGCAGCTGTTCGCCGAGGCGGGCTTCCCCAACGGGTTTGCGGCGACCTTCTTCACCCCCACCGGCCGGTACATCCAAGACTACCAGGTCGCACAGGGCGTCGCCGCCCAATTGGCCAACGTCGGCATCAAGGCGACCATCTCCACCACCGATTGGCCGACGTACGTGCAGACGATCCTGACCCCTCTCGAGCGCACGCCGCTGCAGATGTTCGTCCTGGGGTGGGCCACGCAGTACCTCGACGCCGACGGCGAGTTGTTTGGGCAGTTCTACTCCGGCCAGTGGCCGCCCAAGGGGCTGGCGCCGATGTTCTACAAGGACCCCAAGGTGGACGAGCTCTTGCTGTCGGGACAGACGACCGTCGATCCGCAGAAGCGCGAGTCGGCCTACAAAGAGGCGCAGAAGATGATCTGGAACGACGCGCCGTGGATCTTCCTGTGGAGCCAGGACTTCTACGTGGTGACGAGCAGCCACCTCGAAGGGGTGACCACCACGCCGAACGAGAAGTTTTCCGCGATCTACGCGACCTGGAAGTAGCGAGCCCCTCCGAGCGAGTGCCGGGGCCGGCGGGAACACCTCCCGTCGGCCCCGCGTCATCCGGAATGCCGTGCTGACGCCCCGCCCCGCCTCGTCGTCCTCGCTCCCGCCGGTGGACCTCGCCGGCCCGGCACTCGCGTTCGACGAGGTCAGTCGCCACTTTACCGTCCCCGGCGGGACGATGTATCGGCGCTGGAGCGGGTCTCCTTCACCGTCACGCGCGGAGAGTTCCTCTGCATCGTCGGGCCGACCGGGTGCGGCAAGTCCACAATCCTGAACCTGGCGGCGGGGCTGCTCCGCCCGACGAGCGGACGGGTGCTGAGCTTCAACGCACCGCTCCTGCGCATCAATCGGCACGCCGCCTACCTCTTCCAGCAGGACGTCCTGCTCCCGTGGAAAACCGTCCTCGAAAACGTGATGCTCGGCCCCCTCCTCCACCGCTGGCCGCGCCGACGCGCGGCCGATGAGGCCCGGCGGTGGCTCACCCGCGTGGGACTCGGGGGGTTCGAGTCCCGCTACCCGCACCAGCTCTCCGGCGGGATGCGCAAGCGGGTGGCGCTCGCTCAAAACCTGATCGTCGGGCCCTCGATCCTCCTGATGGACGAGCCGTTCAGCGCGCTTGACGTCCACACCCGTGAGCTGATGGAGAACGACCTGCTGGCCCTCTGGCAGGAGGAACGCAAGACGATCGTGTTCGTCACCCACGACCTGGAGGAGGCGATCGCCCTCAGCGATCGGGTGCTGGTCCTCGCCGCGGGACCGGGGGCCAGGGTCATAGGGGGGGGTGGATCGATCCGTTCTTCTTCAGCCGCCCGTCGGACATCGCCGCGCGGGTGGCGCAGTGGTTCGCCACCGGGTCGATCTACCGGCATCTCTGGACGACCGCGCTGGAAACTGTGCTGGCCTTCCTCGTCGGCGCGGCGCTTGGGGTGGCTTTCGGCTTCGTGCTCGCCCGCCACCGGGCGCTGGCGGGAGTCTTCGACCCGTAGCTGAAGATCGCGAACGCCATGCCGCGGGTGGTGCTGGCGCCGATCTTCACCCTGTGGTTCGGGCTCGGCGTGCTGTCGAAGGTAGCGTTCGGCGTGACGCTGGTATTCTTCATCGTCTTCTTCAACACGTATCAGGGCATCCGGGAGGTTGACGCCAACCTCCTGAACAACACCCGGATGCTCGGCGCGACGGAGCGGGACCTGATCCGGCACGTCCTGCTGCCCTCGGCGCTGGTGTGGATCCTCAGCAGCCTGCACACGAGCGTGGGCCTGGCTCTAGTGGGGGCGGTCGTCGGCGAGTACCTCGGCTCGGGACGCGGACTCGGCTATGTGATCTCGCAGGCTGAGGGGACATTCGATACGACCGGGGTGTTCGCGGGAATGACCGTGCTGGCCGCGTTCACCATCGTCGTGGACCTGCTGGTCACCTGGGTGGAGTGGCGCTTGCTGGCCTGGAAGCCGACGACCGCGCACGCGGAGTGGGCCTAGCTTAGCTATAGCTAGCCCAGGGGGACGCGGCCGCCGATCTGGGAGGGTCAGGTCTGGCATGCCTCCGAGTGAGGGCCCGCCGTGCGAAGGGAACGGTTGTCCTCACTTCTGGGTGGCCCGGCTGGGTGGCAAACCGACAATAACCGGTTCAATCTTGCAGTGTGTCCAAGCGCCTCTGCAGAAACCGCCGCTCCGGCTCCTGTCGCGTCAGGGCAAGCGCGCGCGCGTAGGAGGCGCGAGCTTCCGTTGTTCTCCCCAACCGCCGGCACAGATCCGCCCGCGCCGCGTGCGCGAGATGGTAGTCGCTCAGGTCCCCGCGCGCCAGCAGCGCGTCGATCAGGACAAGCCCCGCCATGGGATCGTCGCGCATCGCTATGGCGACGGCGCGGTTCAACTCGACCACGGGCGAGGGATCCACCCGTGCCAGAAGGTCGTACAGTCCGACGATCCGGGCCCAGTCCGTCGCGGCGGCGTTGGGCGCCTCGGCGTGCACCGCCGCGATCGCCGCCTGGAGCGTGTAGGGGTCGAACCGGCGCGACGACAGCGCCCGCTCCACCAGGCCCAACCCCTCCGTGATCTGATCCCGGTCCCAGAGCGAGCGGTCCTGGGCGTCCATCAGGACCAGCTCGCCCGCAGGTGAGGTCCGCGCCTCACGGCGAGATTCGTGCAGCAACATCAGCGCCAGGAGTCCCGCCACCTCGGGCTCCGGCAGCAACTCCGTAAGGAGTCGCCCCAGACGAATCGCCTCTCCCGAGAGATCGGGCCGCGTCAGGGACGCGCCCACCGACGCGGCGTAGCCCTCGGTGAACACCAGGTAGACCACGCGCAGCACGCTGTCCAGCCGGCCGGGAAGATCGGCCCGCGAAGGTACCCGGTAAGGAATGCGCGCGTCGCGAATCTTCCTTTTGGCGCGCACGATGCGCTGGGCGACTGTGGGCGCGCCGGTGAGGAAGGCGTGCGCGATTTCCTCAGTCGTCAGGCCGCATACCTCGCGTAGGGTCAGCGCCACCTGGGCGTCCGGCGGCAAGGCTGGATGGCAGCAGGTGAAGATCAGCCGCAGCCGGTCGTCCTCGAGACTCTCGTCGTTCCACCCTGCGACATCGCTGGTGTCGGCGTCGAGTTGCTGGGCGAGCTTCGCCAGCGACGCGTCGAACCTGGTGCGCCGGCGGATGGCGTCGACGGCCTTGAATCGGCCGGTTGACACGAGCCAGGCCCGGGGGTTGGAGGGCACGCCGTCCCGCGGCCATTGTTCCATCGCGGCCGTAAAGGCGTCGTGGAGCGCCTCCTCGGCGAGGTCGAAGTCGCCGAGCAGGCGGATCAGGGTGGCGAGGACGCGGCGCGAGTCGGAGCGGTAGAAAGCGTCTACCGCCTGGCGCACCAGCTCTGCGGTGTCCTCACGCATCAACCAAGCGCCCACCGGTCCCGCTGATCGGCCTCCCTGATCGGCCGGACTTCGATACTTCCCACGCGCGCCTCCGGCATCTTCGACGCCACCTGAATGGCCTCGTTCAGGTCTCGAGCGTCGATGAGAATAAAACCGCTCAACTGCTCCTTGGCGGCGGCGGCGGGACCCTCAGTCGTGGTTAACCTGCCGTTCCTGACCCGCACGGTCGTGGCCGTTTGAACGCGTTGGAGGGCCTGCGCGGCAATGAAATGACCTTTCTGCCTAAGCCCCTGCCTGTAGGTCAGGGCCTCGCCCACAAAGGCCTCCCGCTCGCTTTCGGACATGGCATCAAGCATCTTCTCCTCATTGTAAGCCAAGCACAAGTATTTCATAAACCCCCCCGGTCGCGACTTCATCGTGACGGAAACGCCTACCCATAATGGTCGTCCGGCGAGGTCGGAAATCGACGATGGGTCCACTCACGTGGGCGATTCTTTGTTGGCCGATCCCGTCGATTTCGAGCTCACCCGTTCGACCATGCAGCGAAAGCAGGGGCGAAAGAATTGTTCCGGAAGGTGGGTTGCGTAACGAATGCGATTCCCGTGATGGTGCACGAAACTTCACACACTGAGCCTAGGGTGTCCTGTTTGGACGTAGTGTTTGCACTGATGGGGGCCACCATGAGAACGAGGGCCATACCCAGCCTCCGAATCCTCCAACCGATACCTGGCGGGTGTCGGAGAGAGGAGGAGGAGCAGTATGACCCTCGAGGACAGCGTTCGCCGTCATCGCTTGGCGCTCTTGCAACGCGCGGCCTTGCTCGGCAACG
>DATEGY010000218.1:0-3492 GCA_035279865.1 Gemmatimonadales bacterium
AGTAGCATGGCCCATCCCGTCAGGGAGACCTGGGATCGACGGGTCAGTGCGGAGCGATCCGGTTTCCCGGCGCTCCGGGGCCACGACTGAAGTGAATAGGGCCCGTGCAGGGTCGCGACGCGATGCCACGCCGGGCCAGCACGGCGCGAAAGTGTTCGCAGATGGCTCGGTCGCCCACCGGCCAGTAGGACACCCACCCCGGGCGAGTCCCAGTGGTGGCCCGCGTCTCCCAGGCGATCTCTGAACCCTCGCCGAGCGTGATCGGCTCGCACGGTGCCTCGGCCCCGCGGCACGTCGTGACCAGCGACTCGACGCCATTGAACTCGAGTATTGCCTGCGGGTCGGCTGCCCACCCGGGGATCGGTCGCAGCAGCAACCCGACCAGCACGATGGTCTCGAGAGTCTTCGCACCGCTCATCGGGCATCCCACCCCCGCTCTCCCTCTCGGTAGCGCGGCTGCTTCACCTTGAGCCACTTCAACGTCCGCCCGCCCACGTAGGGTGCGCCATGAAGCCCCTCGCCGTGCCTGTGACAACTCTTAGCGCGGTCCCCACGTGGCCAGCATCTCCTTCTGCGCCCGCTCCAAGGACATACGACCGGTGCAGACGTCCCGATGCAGCCGCAGCTCATCGCGGTCCTTCATGGCCGTCGCCGGCCAGGGCTGGAGCCAGAGGTTGCTCGAAGACGTGGGATGTCCCCCCAGCCCGAGCGGGATGAGGTGATCAAGTTCGTAGTCGCTTCGCGACCCCCGATGCCCGTTCATCAGGCGGCGTTTCGCCGCATCCGTGAACGCCCGCGGGGGCCGTACCGACGCCGCGTGTCAGCACCGATGATAGAAGTCCGGAGAACCCCGACATAGGAAGTCCCCCAACCCCCAGCGACAATGTCCCTTCACCGATCGCCATCGGGAGGAGGGACGGATGCTGGGACTGGAGGACTTCATGACGATTCAAGCACTGGTCAAGCGGGGTGTCTACCGCTGCGACATCGCGGAGCAACTTGGGGTGCACCCGAAGACGGTGAGCCGGGCGGTCCAGCGCGGGGGCGCGCCGGCGGCCCGGCGGGGCCGGCGGGGCAGCCTGCTGGATCCGTATCGGGCGGTGATCGATGGCCTCGTGGCCGAGGGGGTGTGGAACGCGGTGGTGATCTGGCGGGAGTTGCAGGCGCGCGGCTATGCCGGCGGCGTCTCGATCCTCCGCGACTATCTCCACCCCAAGCGCCCGCTGCGGCCGGGCCGGGCGACGGTGCGCTTCGAGACGGAGCCGGGGCGGCAGCTGCAGACAGACTGGGGGGTGCAGCCGACGGTGATCGCCGGGCAGCCCGTCGCGGTGCACGTCGCCGTGAACACGCTCAGCTACTCCCGGCGCTTCCACTTCTGGGGGACAGACTCCGAGGACGCCGAGCACACCTACGAGGCGCTGGCCCGTGCCTTCGAGTGGTTCGGTGGCGTCCCGGGCGAGGTCCTGGTCGACAATCAGAAGGCCGCGGTCATCGCCCATCGGCGCGGGGGCGCCGTCCAGTTCCATCCCCGGTTCCTGGACCTGGCCGGCCACTACGGCTTTCGCCCCCGAGCCTGTCGCCCGGCCCGCGCCCAGACCAAGGGCAAGGACGAGCGCAACGTCGGCTACGTCAAGCACCACTTCTTCGTCCGCTACCGCGCCTTCGAGAGCTGGGCGCATCTCAACCAACTCGCCGAGCAGTGGCTCCGGGAGGAGGCCGACCCGCGGATGCACGGGACCGTACACGAAGTCGTCGCCGAGCGTTTCGCGCGGGAGGCCCCGACCCTCCAGCCGCTGCCGCCCCGGCGCTACGACACGGCGTACTGGGAGGCGCGCCAGGTCGGCTGGGACGCCTACGTCGAGGTCCGCGGCAACCGCTACAGCGTGCCCGGCGGGCTGGCCGGGCAGCCGGTGCGAGTGCGGATCACCCTGGACGGCGCCGTGGCCCTCTACGACGGCGCGCAGTGCGTGGCCCAGCACATCCTCCAGCCCGCCGCCCAGGGCTGGGTCACCGTCCCCGATCACCATGCCGGGCTGTGGGCCGACACCCTCGCCGTCGCGCGGCGGCCCCTGGCCGTGTACGAGGAGGTGGCGACATGGAACTGAGCACTCTCCTCGAGCGGATGAAGATGGAGCATCTCCTGGCCCAGCTCGACGGCGTCTGCGAGCATGCCGCCAAGGGCGACCTCGACTACAAGGGCTTTCTCACCCAGGCCCTGGAGGCCGAGTGGCGCGGCCGGCACCAGCGCGGCGTCGAGAGCCGCCTGAAGCTGGCCCGCCTGCCGTGGCTCAAGAGCCTGGACCAGTTCGATTTCGACTTTCAGCCCTCGATCGACCGCAAACAGGTCCGCGAGCTCGCCGGCCTGAGCTTCGTCGAGCGTGCCGAGAACGTCGTCCTGCTCGGTCCGCCCGGCGTAGGCAAGACCCACCTCGCCATCGCCCTCGGGGTCAAGGCCGTCGAGGCCGGCCACTCGGTCCTCTTCCTCACCCTGGAGAGCCTGATGGGGCGCCTGGTCCGCGCCCGCCACGAGAACCGGCTCGACCGGACCCTGCAGCAGCTCGCCTATCCCCGGGTCCTCATCCTGGACGAGCTCGGGTACTTGCCGCTGACCCGCGAGGAAGCCAGCCTGTTCTTCCGGCTCCTCGTCCGCCGCTACGAGCGGGCCAGCCTCATCGTGACCAGCAACAAGAGCTTCGTGGACTGGGGGGAGGTCTTCAACGATCAGATCCTGGCCACGGCCATCCTCGACCGGCTGCTGCATCACGCCACGACCGTCAACATCAAGGGCGACAGCTACCGGCTGCGGGAGAAGAAGAAGGCCGGCCTGCTCGGGCGCAAGCCCAAGCCGGCACCCGAGCTCGAAGAAGAGGAGGTGGGAGCTGACGCATGAGCCAGGGGACACGAACGTCCGCGAACAGGGGACATCTTACTTCGGTGTTTTCGGGACAACGAACGTCGGTCTTGACACTGGAGGAGGTCATCGGGTGACCGCCACTGCGCCGTGGCGGGTTGTGTGCTCCTGCGGCTGGACCGGTGAGGCGTCGTCAGAGTGGGCGGCGAAGTCGATCACGAAGCTGCACCCTCAGCTTGCGCCGGCTGACGTGGCCCACGTGACGCGCATCGAGGGGCCCGATATGCCCGGTACGAGTACGCAGCTCACCCTCGGCTAGCGCGGTACACTCAGCCTACCGGGTGGCTGCCGAGACGCCTGGCCTTCGCCCGAAATGGCTGAAAGCGCGACCTGCCGCGTTGAAGAACGCGGCTGGATGGAGCCAAGACGCTACGAGGTAGCTGCCCTGCGGAGCCACAGGCTGCGCTCCAACTCCCACGCCGCGAAGCAATCGAGGTGGAAACGGGTCACATCCGGCGCTGTCTGTCCTTCGTGAATGAACTGCACCTCGAACTCCATTTGATCGGTGCCGATGGGAAGCTCGCACACGGCACACTTGAGGCCGGCGCCGGGCCCGCCCCAAGTGCGGTTCGGTTTCAGCA
>DATEGY010000219.1:0-4067 GCA_035279865.1 Gemmatimonadales bacterium
CAGTCCGAGCTGAAGCGGTTGCGGAAACTGCTGGAAGAACGGCTGAAGGAGGCCAAGCCATGATCGCTACCTGGATGCTGTACGGCACCGTCGTCGCGCTGCTCGCCGGGCTCGGCGCCTTGGCGCTCGAGCGGGGGGCGCGCCTGATGGGCCGGGCGGGGCGGTGGTGCTGGGTGACCGCGATGGTGGTGGCGCTCGCCCTTCCGGTCGCGGCCTGGCTCCGACCCCAGCTCCTGCCGCCCGCGGCCATTCGGATTCCCCTGCCGAACGGGACCCTCGAGGCGGCCCCTCCGGTCACGATCACCGCTCCTGCGATAACCGTGCGGCAGCGCCGTTCGTGGACCTGGGACGATCTCGATCGCCCGCTGGTCGTGAGTTGGGGCCTGCTATCCCTCGCCCTCGTGGTGTGGTTCGGGGTCGGCTCGTGGCGCCTCGGGCGGTTGCGGCGCTCGTGGCGGTCCGAGGGCTCATTGCTGGTCTCCGACAATGTCGGGCCGGCCGTGGTGGGATTCCTGCGCTGCCACGTCGTGGTGCCCGAGTGGTCGCTCAAACTCGGCTCAGATCAGCGTGAGTTGCTCCTGGCTCACGAGGCCGAACATCTCGCGACCCATGACGCTCGGCTCCTGCTGCTGTCGGCGGTGGTGCTGGCGCTGGTGCCGTGGAATGTCGGGCTGTGGTGGCAGTTCCGACGGCTGCGGCTCGCTATTGAGCTCGACTGCGATCAGCGGGTGCTACGGACACGTCCCGATCCGGAGACGTACGCACGACTCCTGCTCGATGTCGGGACGCGAGTGACCCGCACCCTCATGCCGGTGACGGCCTTCTATGAGCCGATGTCGGCCCTCGAACGGAGGATTCGATCCATGACCGCGAAACGCCCCAGAGGGGCGGGAATTCTTGCCGCCGGAACAGCGCTCGGCGCTGTCGCCGCGATCTTTTTCGCCTGTGAAGCACCTCGTCCCACGGCCCCGACAGGACAGAAGGCGTCCTTCACCTTCCAGACCCACGAAGAGGAAGGGAAGCTTATCAGCACCTTCATCGCGGATTCAGTCAGGCGTTACTTCGGGGCCAAGGCGACTCAGGGGCCCGTGTACCTGTGGTTCATCGTGAGCCCGGACAGTCACGTGGTACGCTACGGGACCACACCCCGGAAGCCCGGCGACGACGTCATACAGTCACGGCGCGCAGAGGCGATCGTCCCCGGGTTCGCATTCCCCAAGATGCAGTCGATCACCATGGTGGGAGAAAACACCATTGAGCCAGGGAGCCAGCCGGTGTATTGGGCCGTCCTGCGCGACCCCTCGAAGTCCGCAGGCCCGTCCAATGACGGCCAGATGCTTCGCCAGACTCCGTGGGTAACGGAGGCCATGCACCGATACTACCCTGAGCTGCTGACGGCAAAGAGTGGGGCACCCGTTGAAGTCTGGTTCGTCGGGGACACGGCGCATCGCGTGCTCGCCACGAAGTCTCCCCTTCGCTCGACAGGGGCGTCGTTGGGGCCGATCGCGGCGATCGGTCAGGTGTTCCCCGGCCTGGCGAGCGGTACGATCACCAGCATCACCCCGGGGGCGGCGCAGGGATGGCCGCTGGACAACGTACAAGTCGTATGGGTGACGGTTCGGGATTCACCCACAGTCAGAGAGTGGATCGAGCGAGAGGGAACGCGATCGAGAGTCCTGAAGCCCGAACCTAGTGTCAACGCTGAGCGGAACGAAGCTGAACAGAGGGAACGGGTACAGGTCGAGGGGGGGCCGTCCGATGACATCAGGCACCAACAGGCCGTCAGGCGCGAAGGGGGCATGAAGGTAGTCGCGGAGCAGTACCCACAGTGGGCGAACCGGCCCGCGAATCCACCGGTCACCATCTGGGTCGTAGAAGGGAAGGGTGGCACGATCTTCTCGACCCACGCGTCCAAGCAGTATGCGGAAATCGGCGGCTCAGCGTTTGAGGCGGAGCTCCCCGCCTACGCCCAGCTCCGCCCGGGCGAGTGGTTCTCGTACTTCCCGCTCACCGAGCAGCGGACGGACGTCAGGATCGTGTGGATGCACGCGAATCGCGGCCAGTAGACGACGCACGCCTCCCGGGGGGGTGTGGTCTCGCGGTGAAACCAGGTACACCGTACCTTCGTACCGCGCTGACTACCACTTTACCCCTCTCGGGAGGCTTGATGGGCGCGTTTCTCGATCTGTTCCGGGTCCTGTACGAGCCGAGCGCGGTGTTCGGTCGGGTCGCGGAGAAGCCGAAATTCCTGGCGCCGTTCATCGGTATCGTCATTATCGGCCTCGTGCTCGCGTACCTGATGATGCCCTTCCAGCGGGCCGCGATGGCCGGCCAGATGGCCCAGCTGGCGCAGAGCAACCCGCAGGCAGCCGCGAACGCGCAGAAGTTCGCCGGCATCGGACTGGCCTTCGTGCCGATCGTGTGGGGTGTCATCCTCGTCATCGTGGCCACGGTGCTGTGGGTCCTGACCGCGATTTTCGGGGGCGAGGGGAAGTGGGGGACCCTGCTGTCCGTGTCCACCTACTCCGCCATGACGGCGCTGCTGCTCCAGATCGTTGGGCTGGTGGTGCTGATGATGAAGGGCCCGGAATCGGTGACGTCGCCCGCCGATCTGCAGCCGGCGCTGGGGCTCAATCTGCTTGCGCCCGATATGAAGGGGTTCATGGGTGCGTTCCTGGGGGGGATCAATCCCTTCGGGATCTGGGGTCTCGTCCTGAACGCCATCGGCATTCAAGTGACGCACAAGACCACCAAGAACACGGCCTACACGATCGCCATCACGGCCTTCGTGCTCTTCCTGCTCCTCGCGGGCGGCGCGGCGGCGATCTTCAAGCGGTGACCGCCTAGACGGTCGCCTTCGTCCGATTGATCACGCCCGCCTCCTCGAGGGCCGCCTGGGCCGCGGCGAGGCGGGCGATCGGGACGCGGAAGGGCGAGCAGCTCACGTAGTTCATGCCGGCGTGATGGCAGAACTTCACGGAGCTGGGCTCGCCCCCGTGCTCCCCGCAGATTCCGATCTTCAAGTCGTTCCGCGTCCCCCGTCCCAGCTTGACGGCCATGTGGATCAGTTTGCCCACCCCCTCCTGATCCAGCACCTGGAAGGGATCGGCGGGCAGGATCCCGCGGTCGACGTAAAAAGGCAGGAACCGGCCGGCGTCGTCCCGCGAGAGGCCGAAGGTGGTCTGCGTCAGGTCATTCGTGCCGAACGAGAAGAACTCGGCCGACTTGGCGATCTCGTCCGCCGTGAGGGCTGCGCGGGGCAGCTCGATCATCGTCCCTACCAGATAGTGCACGGCCCGCCCCTGGGCCTGGAACACCTCCTGGGCGACGCGTCGGATGATGGCTTCCTGCCGGATCAATTCCTCCGCCGTCGCCACGAGCGGCACCATCACCTCGGCATACACCTGCTTCCCGCGGGCCACCACTTTGCAGGCGGCCTCGAAGATGGCCCGGGCCTGCATCTCGGTGATCTCGGGATACGTGATCCCCAGCCGGCACCCGCGGTGGCCGAGCATGGGGTTCGCCTCGACCAGGTTCGCGACAATCCGGGAGAGCTGGGCCGTCGGCATCTTCATGGCCTTCGCCAGCTCCGCGATCTCCGCCTTCGTATGGGGCAGGAACTCGTGGAGTGGGGGATCGAGCAGGCGGATCGTCACGGGCAGGCCCGCCATGGCCTCGAAGATTCCCTCGAAATCCGACCGCTGCATCGGCAGGAGCTTGGCGAGCGCCTTGCGGCGCCCCGTCTCGTCGGTCGCGACGATCATCTCCCGCATGGCCGTGATGCGATGCCCCTCGAAAAACATGTGCTCCGTCCGGCACAACCCGATCCCCTCGGCGCCGAATTCCCGGGCGCGCCTGGCATCGGCCGGCGTGTCGGCGTTGGTGCGGACCCGCAGGCGCCGGCGGGCATCGGCCCACTGCATCAGGATGTCGTAGTGCTTGCCGGCTTTCGGGGCCACGACCTTGGCGGCGCCGAGGATGACGCGTCCTGACGTACCATCCACCGTGATGATCTGCCCTTTCTTGACTGTCTTCCCATTCGCGCTGAAGCGGCCGGCGGCGGGCTG
>DATEGY010000220.1:0-2307 GCA_035279865.1 Gemmatimonadales bacterium
GGTGGCGGCAATGGGGGAAACTGTTTGGGAAACGGGTGTAAGGGCGGCAACGGCGGCAACGGAGGGCCCGGAGGGCTCTCAGGGGTGGCCACGGGCAGTACGAGCGGGGGCGACGGTGGAGCCGGCCAGAACGGTCAGGCCGGGGCTCCGGGATCGGGCGGCGCCGGCGGAAACGGCGGCGCCGGGGGGAGCGGGGGAAGCGTCCTGAATCCTGGCGGAACTCAGACCGGGGGGAGTGTCGGGGCCACCGGTCGGGTGGGAGCTGGCGGGAGCTGCGCGGGAGCGGGATGTTCGCCAGGGCGCCCCGGGCACTAGCTCGACCCCGGGCGCCCTTACTGGATCAAGTGATTTTGGACGGCCAGCAGAGCGGCTTGGGCTCGATTGCGCGCGCCTAACTTGCCGTAGATCCGGCGAAGGCGCTTCTTCACCGCGGCCTCGGAGAGATGCAGCTTGACGGCGATCTCTCGATCGCTCAACCCAAGGGCGACGCTGCTCAGGATGCTGGTCTCCACGTCCTTCAGCCCCTGAGTGCCCGATTGGTTTCCCCCCTTGGCGTTGGCCTCGAGCCGCTCCAGCAGGCGGCGGGCCATGACCGGATGGATCATCGTCCGCCCCTCGTGAACCGCCCGGATGGCATTCACCAAGTTTTCCGGGCTGATGTCCTTGAGGACGTACCCGGCTCCACCCGCCTCCGCGGCGGACAAGAGGACCTCGGGGCTGTCCACCGTCGTTAGGAACAGCACCTGAGCCGCGTTCGACAAGGCTCGGAGCCTGCGCAGCATCTCGACACCGGTTGTGTCCGACAAGCGGACTTCCGTGACGACGACGTCGGGCTGGAGAGTGCTGAACGTCTTGATCGCCTCTTCGCCGGTCCCGACGTCGTCCACCACCGTCAGGCCGGGATAGTCCGCGAGCAGCTTGCGGATCCCGGCGCGGAACAGCCGGTGGCTATCGACCAGCAACACGCGTATGGGCACGCTCGACCGTCCGGGTTCTGCCGACATGAGATGAGCTCGCTTTTAACTCTAGAGGCTTCGGCGCTCGCGGGATAGGATCCTTGCGGATGAAAGACCCGTGTCGATCGGTCTATTCGATGTGCGAATGACGGGGGACCCACTGAAACCCATGCGGGGTGACCGCGGCGATCCTCAGCCGGCCCCCCACGACCTGGTCACGAGGACGGCCACCCAATGTGCCGGACGTGAATCGGTCGATGCCGATCGCGACCTTGGCGAGAAGGCGCACGAAGTCGATCGCGTCCTGGAGGCTCATGTGCCGCAGCACCACCGCATATTCGAGGCCCCGCAGCATCTCGGTGACCTCCGGCTGGAGGCGGGTCCGATCAAAGCCGGGGTCACACCCTTTCATCAGGCGGGAGATCGCGTCTCCCTGGCCGCGCCAGTGATAGTTGGGCGCCTCGGTGGTCGACAGAAGCTTCGGCTCGCCCTTCGGCAATTGGATCTCGTACAGCTTGCCAGGGCCGCGGCCGTCGTATCCGGCGACGAAAAATCCGACCGGGTCGGGCGGCGTGTCTTTGGAAGCATCGCCGCGGTGCCGCCCCCAAAGGCGGCGCAGGAAAGTGGAGAACTCGCCGGCCACCGCCGTGACCCCCTGCGAGGCGCTCGGCGAGCGTCCCCATCGGAACCGGTCGGCCAGGCTGGCAATCGTTTGGCCCCGAAGCTGGCTGCTGCCGTGCGTGGCCGCCCCCACGCGGCCCGACAGCGGAAAGACCTTCCGGGCGCGGTTGGTCGCAATGGTGAGGCGCGACTGGCCCTCCGCGCCGCTCCGCCGGATGGTTCGGCTGTCGGCGGCCAGCACGAGGCCTTCAGACGTCGATGCCGCGATCAGAATGGTCACACCAGGACGCCGGAAGCGTTGGGCTCGGCCGGATTCAAAGAAATGCCCTCCCATGCGGGAATTCATGGCCGGAAAGGAGAACTCCTGTTCCTCATGGGGATCGAGCACGGACATCATCGACCGCTCCTGCCGAGATGGCGACGCTGGTGGTGGATGGCGGTCGGGCTGGCGGCCGCCTTTGCGTGGCACCCTGTGGGGATGCCGCGCTCGGGTACGGCACACGCCGCCACCCCCGGCGTCGTGATGCCGGGAATGTTGGGTGGATGGCAGTGGGTGTGCTGCGGCGGCCGAGAACACGGCACGCTGTGGCTCGGGCCGGGCGCCCATGGAGAGATCACGGGGTACATCCACGACGACGAAGCCCGCCGCGACACGGCGGTTCGGCGGGTGCGATTCGTGGGTGATGGGTTGACGTTGGTCCGAACCATGGGGCCGAACTGTGATCAAGAG
>DATEGY010000221.1:0-5052 GCA_035279865.1 Gemmatimonadales bacterium
AATCATCGAGGACGCCCCCGACGTTGCCGACGACATCGTACCCCGCCGCGTGGAGGTGGGCGGTGTCCAGACAGAAGCCGACGCGCTCGCGCACCGTCTCCGGCATGCCGTTTCGCAGGTCTCGCAACTCCTCGAAACTCCGCCCCAGTGCGGTCCCCGCACCCGCCGTCCCCTCGATGAGCACACCGACGGCTCCGGGCACTTCGGCGAGGGCCGTGGCGTACGCCTCGGCGTTGCGGCGGAGGCCGGCGTCGTGATCGTCCATGAAGTTGCCGGGGTGGGACACGACATACGGAATCCCGTACGCCAGGCACCGCTGGAGCTCGCCTTTGAAGCACTTGAGACTCTTGGCGCGCAATTTGTCGTCGGGCGAGGCCAGGTTGATCAGATAGCTGTCGTGGGCGACCGCCACGGCGATTCCGGTCCGCGCCATTTCCGACTTGAAGCGCTCGACTTCGTCGGGAACGATCGGCGGCTCGCGCCACTGATTCGGCGTCTTGGTGAAGAGCTGGATGGCCCGGGCCCCGACCTCCGCTCCGCGGGCCGGCCCCGTCGAGACGCCGCCGTCGGTCGATACGTGGGCACCGAGCAGCTCGAGCGCGGGCGTCACGCGGCGGCGCCGGGGTCGAACGAGAGCGGGGAGACGAGCGGGACGAACCGGACGCCGCCCGCGGTGCGGGTGGTGACCCCTTCGTCCGTCCGCGTGAAGACGGTGAGCTCCTGCGTCGACCGATCGCCGAGGGGAATGACCAGCCGGGCGCCGGGCGCGAGCTGCTCGAGCAGGGGCTCCGGTGCCTTCGGCGCCGCCGCCCCGACGAGGATGCCGTCGAACGGCGCGGCGGCGCTCCACCCCCGGGCCCCGTCGGCGATGAGCGTCTGGACATTCTCGAGCGCCATGCGCCGGAGGCGGGCTTCGGCGGTGACGAGCAGCTCAGGGATTCGCTCCACCGTGTAGACCTCCGCCGCGAGCCGGGCGAGGATTGCGGTCTGGTAGCCGGAGCCGGTCCCGATCTCCAGCACCCGGTCGTGCCGGGTGGGCGCCAGGAGTGCGGTCATCAGGGCGACGACGTAGGGCTGGGAGATGGTCTGCCCGAGGACGAGGGGAAGCGGTTCGTCCGCGTACGCGTCGGCCGACGATTCGTCGGGCACGAACCATTCGCGCGGGGTCCGGTCCATCGCCAGGAGCACGCGCGGGACGCGGATGCCGCGCCGCGCGATCTGTTCGCGCACCATCCGCCGCCTGAGGCCCGCGGTTCCCGGCGCCGGGCGGCTCATCGGTCGGTTCGAGCTTGTTTCGGCATCGGGCGAAACTTACTTTGGCTCGACGCCCCCCGGGGATCCCGGAATCCATTTGGCTGAATCCAAACTGTCTCGCCTCCTCCTGCTCGGCGCGCCCGAGGCCCGTCCCGACGGCCTCGAGCGGATGCTGGTGCGTGCCGGCTTCGTGGTGCTGGACTCCGAAACGGCCGCCGACGGCGCTCCCCACGTCATTCTCGTCGGCGCCACCCCCAACGACCCCGCGCTGATCGAACGCGTGCGGGACCTGGTCAAGAATCCCCGACATGACGGGGCATCGGTCGTCGTGCTCCTGACGGGGGGAACGGCTCTGCATACCGCCGCGCTCCTCGCCGCCGGGGTCGCCGACGTGATCCGGGCGCCCATCGACCTCACGGAGGTCGAGGCCCGCCTGACCGCCGATGCCCGTCGTCGCGCCACCCTCGCGGAGGCCCGGAAGGCGCTGCGGACCCGGGAAACGCTCTTCGACATTTTCCAGGAAGTCTCGAGCGCCCTGAAGCCCGAGGACGTCTTTCAAACCCTGGTCCGGCGGGTCGGGCAGGCGTTCGGGCTCACCCACTGCTCCTTCGTACTGACCGGTCCGGGAGGGAGTCAGGGACGGGTCGTAGCGGTGTTCGAAGACCCGAAGGTGAGAGGCCTGCCGGTGCAGCTGGACCGCTATCCCGAGATCCAGGAGGCCCTGAAGACGCGGGCGCCGGTGGTCGTGAGCGACGTCCACCAGCACCCCCTGTTCGCGGCCATCCGTCGTCACTGGGAGGAACAGCGGCTCGACGTCAACGTCCAGTCCTCGGCGGCCTTGCCGGTATTCGTAAACGGGCAGGCGGCCGGCGTCTTCTTCCTGCGCAGCCATCGGGGTGACCCGCAGCTGGATCCTGCCGAGGTCGAGTTCGCGAACACCATCGCCCAGGCGGCGGCGCGCGTGCTTGAAAACGAGGAACGCCGGTCCGCCGTGTTCCGCCGGCAGATTTCCGCCGGTACCACCGACGCCTTGACCGGCTGCGGGTCACTCGACGCGCTGGACCGGCGCCTTCGCGACGAGTTCGAGCGCGCGCGCCGCTACACGCTGGCGTTCAGCGTGGTGCTCCTGGACATCGACGCGCTCCGGACCATCAACGAACGCAGCGGGCAGCCGGTGGGGGACGAGGTGCTGGTCGATCTGGGGGCGATGCTGCAGCGGGAGATCCGGGCGCCGGACTTCGTGGCGCGGTATGGCGGTGACGAGTTCGCGCTGATCCTGCCGGGGACCAATCTGGCGGGGGCCCGCGGGTTCGTGGACCGGATCCGCCGGGTGGTGGACGCGCATACGTTCCCGCACCTGGGGCCCGGAAAGTCTCCGGCACTCACGGCTGGTCTGGTTTCCTACCCGCATCCGGAAGCCATCGAAGCGAAGGACCTGCTGCGGATGCTGGAGGAGTCGCTCTCGACCGGCAAGAAGGCGCCGGACCGGATCGGGAGTGCAAACTAGCCGGCGGGTGCGCTAGTCCAGCGTCTTGTGAAAGCGCCGGACGGCCAGGGTCATGAGGACCACCCCGAAGGCCGCGAGGGCTGCGACGTCGGTCCAGATTCCAGCGAGTCCCACCCCCTTCAGCAGAATTCCCCGAAGAATCTTCAGGAAGTAGGTGAGCGGGAGCGCCAGGCCCAGCCAGCGGGCCGCGGCGGGCATCGCGGCGCGCGGGAACATGAATCCGGACAACAGGATGTTGGGGAGCACGAAGAAGAAGCTGGCCTGAATCGCCTGCGCCTGCGTGCGCACCAGCGTGGAGATCAGGAGACCGAACGCCAGGCTGGCGACGATGAACACCAGCGTCACGGCATAGAGCAGCACGAGGCTGCCCGTCAGCGGAACGTCGAACACCCACCGTCCCAGGAACAGCACCGTCGTCATCTGTACGAGCCCCACGGCCACGTAGGGCGTGATCTTCCCGATCATGAGCTCGGTCCGGGAGATGGGTGTCACGATGAGCTGCTCCAGCGTGCCCCGTTCGCGTTCGCGGACGATGGCCATGGCCGTGACGAGCACCAGGGTCAGCGTGAGAATGACGCCCACCAGCCCGGGGACGATGAACACCGCACTCCGCAGGCCGGGGTTGTAGCGCGGCCGCACCCGGATCTCGAGGGGCAGCGTCGCGCGCCCGGCGGCCGCCGACAGCACCGCGAGGTTCCGGACCTCCCCCACGCCGGAAGCGGCCGCGAGTGCCGACTGCGAGGACAGCGGGTCTTCGGCATCCACGATGACCTGCACGAGCGCCGTCCCACCGCCGACCAGCGCCCGGGGGAACTCGTGCGGCACGATGATGCCGGCCTGGGCACGGCCGCGGGCGATGGCGTCGTCGACGGCGGCGCGCGACGGGACGCGGGCCACGATCGTGAAGTTTCCGGTGTTCTCGAAGGCCGCGATGAGGTCCCGGCTCTCCGGCGTCCGCGAGTCGTCGAAGACCACGGTAGGGAGGTGTCGGACGTCGGTCTGGATGGCATACCCGAACAGCAGCAGCTGCACCACCGGGATCGCCACCATGATCCCGAGCGTGAGCCGGTCGCGCCGCATCTGGATGAATTCCTTGCGTACCATGGGGCGGAGATGCCGCATCATCGTTCGCCCGCTTCCTGCAGACGGATGAAGGCGTCCTCCAGCGTCCCGTCGCTCCCCGCCACCTGACGGGCGACCTCGGCGGGCGTGCCGAGCGCGATCAGGCGTCCGCCGCTCATCATGCCCAGCCGCGCGCAGCGCTCGGCCTCGTCCATGTAGTGGGTGGTGACGATCACGGTCGTGCCCTGCCGGGCGATGTCCTTGATGGCCTCCCAGAACGCCCGCCGCGCCGCCGGGTCCACGCCGGCCGTCGGCTCGTCGAGAAACAGAACGGCGGGCCGGTGCAGCAGGGCGCACCCCAGGGCCACGCGCTGCTTCCAGCCGCCCGACAGCTGGCCGGTCAGCTGGGCCAGCCGGGGCTCCAGGCCGAGGAACTGGACGACCTCCCCGGAGCGCACGCGCTGCGGGGCACCGCGCAGGCCGTACACCTCCCCGTAGAAGTCGAGGTTCTCGGCAACGGTGAGGTCTTCGTAGAGGCCGAATCGCTGGGACATGTACCCGATATGCTCGCGGACCTGCTCCGGAGCGCGGGTGACGTCGATGCCGGCGACCTCGGCGGTTCCGGCGGTCGGTTCGATCAACCCGCAGAGCATCCGGATGGTGGTGGTTTTCCCGGATCCATTGGGACCCAGGAGACCGAAGACTTCACCGCCGGGGATGTCGAGGGTGAGCTGATCGACGGCCACGAGGTCGCCGAACGTCCGGCGCAGGCCGCGGATCGACACCGCGGTGCTCACGGCAGCAAGGGGATGTCCAGCGTCACCGGCAGGCCCGCCTTGAGCCGTCCCCCGGCATCACGCACGTCGACGCGGATCCCGAACACCAGGTCGGCCCGCTCACGTTCGGTCAGAGCGGCGCGGGGCGTGAATTCCGCCTGAGGGGAGATCTCGACCACCGTGCCCGTGAAGGCCGTGTCGGGATACCCGTCCATCCGCACCTGGACTTTGGTACCCAGCCGGACCCGGGGCAGGAGGGGCTCGGGGACATACGCGCGGACCCAGGGACGGGTGACCTCGCCCAGCGCGACGACCGGTGCGCCTGCCATCAAGGCTTCGCCGGGCTCGGCGTACCGGGTGAGGATGATGCCGTCGACCGGCGCCACGACGACCAGCTCGTCCCGGATCGCGATCGCTCCCTGCAACGCCGCGCGGGCCGCCGCTTCGTCGGCC
>DATEGY010000222.1:0-5967 GCA_035279865.1 Gemmatimonadales bacterium
GACGTTCGTGCCGGAAAAGGCCAGCCTGGCGTGGTCGTGTTACGGATTCATAGGGGCGCAGCAGGAGGGGAAGCAGGTTTACTACCTCTACGTCACCCCGCTGTTCCGGACGCCGGGCTCGATGAAGGAGGCACTGACCACCGCCTGGCGGGCGAAGCTCAGGGAACTGCACCCGGGCTACTACCCCAACCCCGAAGGGTGCCAGCTCCTCCCGCCCGATCCGGCGGACCAGCCGGCGCGCATCACCCAGCTGGCGCAGCAGTTCAAGGCCCAGAACCCCGAGGTCGTCCACCTCGACTGGGCCTATCACGCCGAGTCGGTGGCGGCCGCCAATGCCGACACGCTGCCCGGCTATTACTGCCAGATGATCTCGGCGGACACGAAGACGTGGTACGTGAGCCCGGTGAACCGGCTGGAGGGCGTGTACAATGGACCGGCGTACTACACGAGCTGGAACGCCTTCATCAAGACCGTTCCCGGCTTCAACCCCGGGATGTTCCACGGCGGCTGCGAGTCGGGGCCGATGAAGAATGAACGGGAAGGACGCGGCTCGCGGAAGGAGCAGATTGCCGGGCAGGCCGGGGGCAAGGTGTACGAGGTGGATTGGAAGTACACGCCAAGTGCATCGCCGGCAGCTTCGAGCGTGGCTGCGAGCGCACCCGCACCGGCCGCCGCGGCGGCCCATGCCGCTCCCGCGGCGTCCGCGCCTGCAGCTGCGGCGGCCCCCATCAGGGCCGCGGCTCCAGCCGCCCCTCCAGTTGCGTCCCATCCCTTCTACTGCCGTTACCTGCCTCGGCCCGAGGCCGTCAACGCCCACCAGACGATGTACCAGACCGACGTCTTCACCTACGCCGGCACCATCACCGCTGTGAGCCAGGGGTGGCAGAAGCACGTGGAGGAGACGTATCACACCCAGGAGAAGGGCCGGGCGCCGTGCCTCATGCTGCCACCCACCCCCGAGCAGCAGCAGAGACTCATCCAGTCGATCGATCGTGGAATGGAGTCGAGCAGGATTTCCGTCGTGAAGGACGGTTGGAGACCCTGAACCGCGGAGATAGTAGATAGGAGATAGGAGATGGGAACTGCAGGTGCGGGGCAGTTCCTATCTCCTATCTTCTATCTTCTGTCTCCGTTTTCTCGTCTCGCTAGACCAATAGCTCGACTTTCGAAACCATCACCGCGTTGCCGCCGAGTCGGACTCGATCCCCGGCGAGGATGGTATACACCGTCCCGCCACGCGCCGAGGCCTGGTAGCCGGTGAGCGCTGCTCGGCCGAGCCGGGCGGACCAGAAGGGGGAGAGGGCGCAGTGGGCGGAGCCGGTGACCGGATCCTCGTTGATGCCGACGGCGGGGCCGAAGAAGCGGGAGACAAAATCGAAAACAGAATCCGCAGATTTCGCAGATTTCGGGGATTGTGAGATGGTACCGAGCGCAGTGACCATGATCCCTCGCCCGCCGAGCCTGGCGAGGGCGGTGAAGTCGGGACTCAGCTTGCGCACCGTGGCCTCGTCGGCCAGCTCCACCAGGTAATCGAACGGCGTCTGGCCCACCCATTTCGGTTCCGCGCCGAGCATCTGGGCCAGGCCGGCCGGGGCAGGGACCTCCTTCGGCGGCGTCGACGGGAAATCGAGCCAGATCAGGCCGTCCTTCTGCGTCGCGGTGAGCAGCCCGCTCCGGGTCTGGAAGCGGAGCTCCTCGGCCGGCTTGGCGTGGCCGTCCGCCCAGAGCACATGCGCCGACGCCAGGGTGGCGTGACCGCAGAGATCGACCTCGACGCAGGGCGTCATCCAGCGAAGATCCCATCCGTCTGATCTGCGGACCAGGAACGCCGTCTCGGCCAGGTTCATCTCGGCCGCGACCTGCTGCAGCCAGCGGTCGTCTTTCGGCTTGTCAAGGATGCAGACGGCCGCCGGGTTGCCGGCGAAGGGGGTCTTTGTGAACGAATCGACGACGGAAAGACGATAGGACATTGGGCCGTTAGCCTTTAGCCGTTAGCCGTTAGCAAGCAGACAACCCCTCTCACCTCTCACCTCTCACGCTTCACCAACAATCGCCTCCGCCTCGATCTCAATCAGAATCGTCGGATCGATCAGCTTCGAGATCTCGATCATGCTCGTCACCGGCCGGATGTCGGCAAAGAACTCGCCATGCGCCTTCCCGAATTCCTGCCAGTGGGAAATGTCGGTCACGAACATCCGGGTGCGGACCACGTGCTCCAGCTTGGCCCCCGCCTTGTGGAGCGCCCGCTCGATGTTCTTCAAGGTCTGTACCGCCTGGGCATACGGGTCTCCCACCCCCACGATCGAACCATCCTCGGCGGTTGGCGTGGTGCCGCTGACGTAGACCATGTTGCCCACCCGCACGGCCCGCGAATAGCCGACGACGGGTTCCCACTTGGTGCCGGAGGAGAAGTTCTGACGCATGGGCTTCGAAACTCGAGGAGAGTGACGAAAGGAAAATAAGGGGGGCAGCGGGGCAGGGGGGCAGCGGGGCAGAAACAGAATCCGCATCTCACACCTCATCCCGAGCGCAGCGAAGCATCGGGTCGTCATGCTCCAGACTACGCCAAGGCGATGCCCGTGTCGCGGGTGATGGGATCAGTGGGCTCAGGAATGGGACAGGCGGGCGCCCGGACGGGGGAACTCGGCCGGCTAGCCTCCTCCCGGGCTGGCAAGCGGGCTCGCGATATAATCGTGCACGCCTGACCGTTGGCCCGCCAATCTCAGCAGTGTGGCGATCTGCGCCCAATGGCGCAGCTCGTGGGTCACCGTCTGGATGACCATGGCCCGGGCGGTGACCGTCCTGACTTGCGGGCCAACCTGCATCTCGCGCACGGTGCCCCACTCGCTCTCGGGGAAGGTGGCCAGCAATTCACGCAGCGCGCGCCGGCTCTCCCGGCCAAACTGGAAGAGCGCCTCGACATCACCGGCGGCAATGGTCGAGGTATCGGTGAGCGGGGCCTTGAGCACGCGCTCGACGTAACGGCGTTCCGCCGAGAAGATGTGACGGATCAGTTCACCGACAGTGGCAAAACGACCGTCGGTGTGCGGCCCGAGGCCGACGGCGAGGGCAGCTGGACCCTGGGCGCGGAACCAGTCGTGCCACTGGGCACGGTCCCAGTCCGAATAGTCGAGGAGGTCGTCCAGAGAGAACGGGAATGTCACGGTGCTTCGCCCGGCAGGAGGAATTGTGAATCTAACCGGGCGATCCCTCGGTATCGTCGGAGGGGGGCAGGGGGGCAGCGGGGCAGAGATAACCGTCAGGAATGGGCGGGTGCCGCGCCCATCGGCTTCAAGCGCGGGTCAGGTTGCACCGAAATCGGATCGAGGGATGGACTTACCAGGCTTCTACTGGGTATCAACGCGCAGGGTATCGAAGTCCCATCCACCGCGTGGCTTCAGCGTGTCGATGGCTCCGCACTGGAGCACGAGATGCCCCCAGCCTTCGCCCGGAAAAGCACTGCTCGTGAGGGTGACAGTTCCGATGTCATGGACAGAGGGCTGCTCGACCCGGACGTGCCAATCAACCGCATCGGTCCAGAAGGTCCCGATGAGTACCCCATAACATCCCCTCGGCAAACGTGCATTAAGGACGAACCGCCCGGCGCTATCCGTCTCGCTGCTAAACTCTACCCACCGGCTGCCACTGTCACCGGGTGAATGGCGCAAGGAAACAAACGCGTCGCCGACGGGTTGGTGCCTCTCATCCTGGACCACACCCGTAAAAGTCACAGGCACAAGTGCACTCCCAGAGTGGCAGGCAATCACGAGTGCGGTCCCGATGACTGTGAGGGAGAGCCCGGATCGATACCCCGCCATCGGCGACGCTCCAGTGTGCGGCCCAACGGATTGCGCTTAAGCTGCGGGCGACCAGTAACAAATCAACGTTCCATTGATGCCATACCAGCTCAGCACATGCCCAGGCCTCAAGACCGCCGCGCCGGCCAGCTTCAAGCGCTGGTTAGGCAGACGGCCGCCGAGTGGTCGAGAGATACCACGCCCCCACCAAGGCGGCCACGCCCAGGCCAATGCTGGCTACAGCGCCTCCCGCTCCGTCGAAATGGAGCTTCACGTTCGGCGTGTCGATATCGCCGGTAAACAGCCAGGTTACTGCACCGGAAGGGAGGGCGATGCCAATGCAGACGAGGACCCAGACCCAGTAGTGTCGAGGCGTTCTCCGCAGCGACCAGATCCAAGCCAGAATCACGAGCGGCAGGAGAAGAAGCCACCAATACTGTGCAATGAGTTGCATCGGCGCCTAGTTCCAAAGCAGTGAAAGTCCGCCTGCCTAACACGGATTCTGACGCGAGTGGCGACGAACTTTGTGCTCGTGGCATCCAGCTTACGGCTTAAGGCTTACGGCTTACGGCTCAATACACTCGTCCCCCCAACGGCACCGCGCGCTCCACCGCCAGCAACACCACATTCCCCGCTTCGTCCGGCAAGCCGAGCACCAGCACCTCCGACATGAATCCCGCGATGTTGCGGCTGCCCAGGTTCACCGCCGCCACCACCAGGCGCCCGACCAGCTCTTCGGCCTTGTAGTTGGCCACGAGCTGCGCGCTCGAGGTCTTCTCCCCCAGAGGGCCGAAGTCGAGCCAGAGTTTGTAGCTGGGCTTGTGGGCGCGACTGTTAGGCTCGGCTTTGAGCACCCTTCCGACTCGCATGTCGAGGGCGGAGAAGGCGTCGGGTCCGGTAATAGGAACTGGGCCGTTAGCCATTAGCCGTTAGCCGTTAGCAAGAAGTTGTTAGAGACGCACACGCTGGCCCGGGAGACCCCCGGGACGGGGACCGGGCACCGGGGACCAGTTGTCGGAGCCGGGAGGTCTAGTCTATCTCAGCATAGTGACAGGCGACTCGCCTTCCGGCGACGTCTCGAAGCTCCGGCTCCTGAGAAGAACACTTCGCATCCCGATGCGCATGAAAACACCGCGGATGAAACCGGCAGCCACTCGGCGGATTCGACGGACTCGGCGGCTCGCCGGGGAGAACGATGCGGGAACGCTGGCCGTCGGGGTCGGGAACAGGGACCGCCGAGAGCAGCGCGCGGGTGTAGGGGTGCCGAGGATTGGCTAGCACCTCTTCGGTGGGGCCAGTTTCCACGATCTTGCCGAGGTACATCACCGCGATGCGGTGGGAAATCTGCCGCACTACGGCCAGGTCGTGGGCGATGAACAGATAGGAAAGCCCCCGCCGCTCCTGCAGGTCCATCAGCAGGTTGAGCACCTGGGCCTGGACCGACACATCCAGCGCCGAGACGGGCTCGTCGCAGACGAGGAAGGAAGGCTCGACGGCCAGGGCGCGGGCAATGCCGACGCGCTGGCGCTGGCCGCCTGAGAATTCGTGCGGGTAGCGGTCGGCGTAGGCGCGGTCGAGCCCGACCTCCTCGAGTAGCCCCGCGACGCGGTTCGGAATCTGTGCCTTCGGCACCAGCTGGTGAATCTCCAGCCCCTCGGCGACCGACTGCCCGACGGTCATCCGCGGGTCGAGGGAGCTGTAGGGGTCCTGGAAGACGATCTGCATCCTTTTCCGCAGACTACGCAGGTCATTCCTGGTCAGGGAAAAGACGGATTGGCCTTCGAAGGTGGCAGAGCCCGAGGCCGGTTCCTGCAGCCGGAGAATCGTTCTTCCCACCGACGACTTGCCGCACCCCGACTCGCCCACCAGCGCCAGCGTCTCGCCTTTGCCGACGGTGAAGGAGACGCCGTCGACGGCGCGAATGACGGGGGATTTCCGGAGCAGTCCACGGCCGGGGTAGTGCATGACGAGGTCGCGGACTTCGAGCAAAGGCTCGAGTGAACGGTGAACGGTTGACGGTGAACGGTGACCCGCATCCGTGGATCGGGAATCCGGGGCGCGCGGAATTGGCTTACTGTTCACTGTTCACCGTTCACTGTTCACGCCCTTCCCGCTCCCCAGCCAGCACGCCATCCGCTGACCGCGTCCCAGCTCCACGACAGGCGGTTCC
>DATEGY010000223.1:0-15862 GCA_035279865.1 Gemmatimonadales bacterium
TCATGCGATCGTACAGATCGGTCCGCCCCGGCGCAGGGGGAGCCCGGCGCCCGGCGAGCAAATCCGCCACGTACTCCTCCGAGACCTGGACGGCTTCGGCCAGCTCACGGGGGGAGCGCTTGAGTTCTTTGAGACGACGGCGGACCAGCTGAGAGACCTTGATGGGACGTTTGATCGGTGTCGCTGCGGGCATTCAGTTCCCTCCGGTACGCGAAAACCCGCTCCACGCTTCAGCTTACGGTGCGTGCGGCGGGCTACTAGCCGGACGGAATATCACCAGATGGAGCCCTAAATGGTAGTGGGCCCGTCACTTCCCATTCCCGATACCTCCGATCGGCGTTTCGAGTAGAGAATCAGGGATCCCCCGAGGATGATGGCCGCGAACGAGAACCATTGGATCACATAGGACAGGTGGGGGCCGTCCGAGAGTACCGGGAGCGGCCATCGCTGGATCGTCGGCTCGGGCGCGCGGTCCTTCGGGGGGATCGAATCGTCGATGACGTAGGGCAGCCCCTCGTGCGCCAGGGCGATCCCGGCCACGAGCGCGGTGTCCCCCTCGCGCCAGCGCGACTGATCCACCTGCGCCGCATCCGGTGAAGGCACCCACCCCCGGTTCACCCAGACGTCCCCGCCCCGGACTCGAAGGGGCGTGAGCAAGACGACGCCGGGGACCCCCTGGAACGTCCGCCCGGTCCAGACCCGCTCTCGCGCGTAGTCGTAGACGCCGCTCGCCCGCACCCGCCGCCACTGGACGGCGTCGAGGGATTCCGAACCGGTGAGGTCGAGCACCGGCGAGCGTTCGCGGGCTTCGATCACGGCGTTGGCCGCGCGGCGCTGGTGCAGCCGCGCGATCTGCCAGACCCCGAGCCGCACGCAGACGAGGGCGATGACGACCGCGACGGCCAATCCCGCCACGTCCTTGCCGCGACTCATCCCCGTCTCCTGATCAGCGCGAGCTTGTCCCGCCGCCCGAGCTTCTTGATGGCCGCCTCCCGCCGGAGGGCGGCGGAGCGATCGGGCTGCGACTCCCGGTACACCACACGAACCGGGAGGCGCGTCCGGACGTAGGCGCTGCCGGTGCCGGCGCGGTGGCTGGCCAGGCGGCGCGGGAGGTCGTTGGTGATGCCGGTGTACAGCGATCCATCACGGCAGCGCAGGAGGTAGACGAGCCACTCGCGGGACATGGACGGAAGCTACAATTTCAGCCGCCGTGAACAACGCCCGCCTCGCCCGTAACGGGCTGATCGTCCTGTCACTCATCAATCTCTTCAACTATCTCGATCGCTACGTCGTCGCCGCGCTGACGGAGAGCCTGAAGAACTCGCCCCTCCATCCCACCGACGCCCAGCTCGGGCTCCTGGGTACGAGCTTCCTCGTGGTGTACACGCTCACGGCCCCGCTGTTTGGCAGAGCCGGCGACCGCGGGCCCCGCGCGCGCCTGCTCGGGATCGGCGTCTTCATCTGGAGCCTCGCCACCGCCGGTGCCGGTCTGGTCCGGACCATGTTTCAGCTGCTCGTCGCCCGGGCCCTCGTCGGGGTGGGTGAAGCCGCGTACGGCACGGTGGGGCCGAGCCTGCTCGCGGACTACTATCCGCGGGAACGGCGGGGGCGCGTCTTCGCCATTTTCTTCATGGCCATCCCTGTGGGTTCCGCCCTGGGATTCGTGGTGGGCGGACTGGCCGATCACCTGTGGGGGTGGCGCTCAGCCTTCTTCATCGCCGGCGGACCCGGCCTCATCCTGGCGCTGCTCGCGGCCCGCCTCTGGGATGCCCCACGGGGCGCCCACGACGAGCCCGCTGCCCCGTCGGCCTCCGGCCTTAGGCCTGCGCTCCGGAGCCTTGCCGCCAACCGGTCCTATGTGCTGACCGTTCTGGGATACGCGGCCTACACCTTCGCCCTGGGCGGGCTGGCGTACTGGATGGCGGGATTCCTCGAGCGCGTCCGGCACGTTCCCAAGACCACCGCGACCTCCGGATTCGGAGGCATCGTCGTCCTCACCGGCCTGGTGGGAACGGCGCTCGGCGGATGGCTCGGCGACCGGTGGCTGCGCCGCACACCGAGGGCTTACCTCGCGTTGTCGGGGATCGCGACGCTCCTGGCCGCCCCCTTCTTCGCCCTCGCGCTGCTGTCGCCGGCTCCGGCGGTATTCTGGCCGGCGATGATTGTCGCGCAGCTCTTGATGTTCGCGTCCACCGGGCCCATCAACTCGCAGATCGTCAACGTCGTGCATCCGGCGATCCGGACCACCGCTGTGGCGGTGAGCGTGTTTACGATCCATGCGTTGGGCGACTGCTGGTCGCCGTTACTCGTCGGATTGATTTCGGATCATGCGGGCCTCGGGATGGCGGTGCTGATTCTGCCCGGAGCCGCGGCGCTGGGAGGATTGATTTGGGTGTGGGGAGCGGTGAAACAATAAGGCGTCGAGAAGCAATACGTCGAGAAGCAATACGTCGAGAAGCAAGACGTCAACGCCTTGTTTCTCGACGTGTTGTCTCTTGACGTTGTGTTTCTTGACGCCTTTTTCAGCCGAGCGTTGCGGAAACCGAGATGCTCGGAATCCCCGCGAGCGCCCTCGAGACCGGACACCCTTTCTTCGTTTCTTCCGCCAGCTTCGCAAACGTCGCCTGATCGAGCCCCGGCACCTTTCCCTTCACGGTCAAATCCATCTTCGTGATCTTCGGGCCGCCGTCGATCATCTCGAGCGTGCAAGCCGCGCCCGTCTCGATGCTCGCAGCCGGGTGGCCGGCCTTTTCACACGCCGCGGACAAGGCCATCGAGAAGCACGCCGCCTCGGCTGCGGCGAGGAGCTCCTCCGGATTGGTTCCCGGGGCGCCCTCGAACCGGGTCTTGAAGGTGTAGGGACCCTGAAAGGCGCCACTCACCGCGGTGAACTTGCCCTTCCCGTCCTTGAGCTTCCCTTCCCATACCGCATTCGATTTGCTGGTCGGCATTGTCAGAGTCTCCTTGGGGCGGTACCCTAAAGCCCGCCAGAATGGTCACAACCCGTGAGGATACAGGAATGGCTACCAAGAAATCAGCGAAACGGAAGCGGGCACCTGCAAAGAAACGGCCGGCGCGGCCGTCCGCGACACCCGCGGCCAGGCGCCCCACCCGCCGTCAGCCCGAGAGCCTGCGGTTCCGGGCCTGCTTCCCCGAGGTGATCGTCACCGACTTCCAGCGCTCCATCCGGTGGTACCGCGACGTCCTGGGCATGAGCGAAGGGCAGAAATACGAGTACAACGGTCAGCTGATCGGCATCGAGATGAAGGCGGGTGCCATCACATTCTATCTCACCCAGGACAGCTTCGACAAAGGCCGCGAAGGCCACTGGGGGATGGGCGTCCGGCTCTGGGCCCGCACGGCGCAAGACATCGATCAGCTCGCGACGCGCGTGAAGACCAAGGGCGGGGTGCTGGTGAAAGACGTGCACGATGTCGGTTGGGGCCCCCGCGGCTTCCTGATCGACGACCCCGACGGCTACCACCTGACCATTTTCCAGGAGGCCTGACCTGACCCCCCGTCAGCGCGCAGTCCTGGCGCTGGTGGTGGACACCCTCGTTCCCGACGGAGCCGGCCAGGGGCTGGCGGAACGGGTGGCGGCCGTCGTCGACGGACTTCCGCCCGCCGACCAGGCCCAGCTCGGCTTCCTGCTCGGCCTCTTCGATTCCCGGCTCGTCAATCTGCTGTTCACGGGACGACCCGGAACATTCTCTGCGATGGACCGCGGCGCCCGCGAGCGGTACCTCCGGTCCTGGGCGCTCTCCCGGCTGAACCTCAGGCGCAGCGGATTCCAGGCCCTCAAGCGCATCACGGCGGTCACCCGCTACACCGCGACGGACGAGAAGGGCGGGAATCCCACCTGGGCCGCGCTCCAATATCCCGGACCCGCCTCTCCCCCGCCCAAGACGCCAAAGACCATCAAGCCCCTGGCGGTCACGCAGGACCTGACGCTCGACTGCGACGTGGTGGTGGTCGGCTCGGGCGCGGGCGGCGGGGTGGTCGCCGGCGAGCTGGCCCGCGCCGGCAAGCACGTCGTGGTGCTCGAGAAGGGCGCCTACCTGAATGAAGCCGACTTCACGCAGCGCGAAGGGGAGATGCTCGCCCGGCTCTACGACGCGGGCGGCCTCCTCGCCACGAAGGACCTGGGCCTGATCATCCTGCAGGGGAGCTGCCTGGGTGGCGGCACCGTCGTGAACTACACCACGAGCTTCCACACGCCGGAACGCATCCGCGAATCGTGGGCTCGCGAACACGGGCTCCCCCACTTCACGGCACCGGAGTTCACGGGTCATCTCGATGCCGTCGCTCAGCGGATTCACGTGAACACCGACCACGCCAGGCCGTCGGGCCGCGATCGCCTCCTGATTCAGGGACTGGAGCGGTGCGGCTGGCATCACGGGCTCCTGCCTCGGGACGTCCAGGGATGCCCGCAGGATGATGCGTGTGGATACTGCGGCTATGGGTGCCAGCGCGCCGCCAAGCGCTCGACCCTCGTCACCTATCTGCAAGACGCGGCCGACCACGGGGCGACCATCGTGGCCGGCGCGGACGTGAGGAGAGTGATTCGCGAGCGCGGGCACGCCACCGGTGTGGAGGCAGTCGTGCGGGGACCGTCGACCGCCGTGCGGCTCACCGTGCGGGCCAAAGCCGTAGTCGTCGCCGGAGGCTCGATTCACTCACCGGCGCTGCTCCTGCGCTCCGGCATCCGACATGCCGAGCTGGGGCGGAACCTCACACTGCACCCCGCAACCGCGATGTTCGGGTTGATGGATGAGCCGGTCAGGCCCTGGACCGGCGCCCTGCAGGCGCACTTCTCCGATCAGTTCGCCGATCTCCGCGACGGGTACGGGTTCAAGTTCGAGACCGCGCCCGTCCACCCCTCCCTCGCCGCCCTTGCCCAGCCCTGGGACAGCGGGGCCGGCTACCGGGACGCCATGACCCGTCTCCCGAACCTCACCCTCGTCGGGATTCTGTTGCGGGACCGGTTCGGCGGGCGGGTCACGGTCAACGGGACCGGCGCGCCGGTGGTAGACTATGCGCTCTCGGCGTACGACCGCGAGCACCTCTGGCGGGCCGTCCAGGAAGCATCGCGGCTCCTGGAGGCCGTGGGCGCGCGCGAGATTCTCGCCCCGCAGGCGGCGGTCAACGCCTACCGGCCGGCCGGGGGCGCTGCGGCCCGGGCGCGGTGGCTCGAGCAGGTTCGCTCGACGGGGTTTGGCGCCAACCAGATGCTGTCCGTCACGTTCCACCAGATGGGCAGCTGCCGGATGGGCGGGAATCGAAAGTCCGCAGTGGTCGATCCGGAGAATCAGGTCTGGGACACGCCCGGTCTGTTCGTCGCGGACGCCAGCGTGTTCCCCTCGGCATCCGGCGTGAATCCCATGCTGACGATCATGGGGATCGCGCACCGAGCCGCTGCCATCATCGCCACCCGTTAGCTACTTCACAGGAGAAGCCATGCTGCTCTTAGCCGTCATCTCATTGGCGATCCAATCTCCCCAGCAAGTCGCCGACTCTTCGCCCTTCCGCGCCCTCGCGCTGCCCCCGGCGAACCACATGCGTTCGGCCAATGGCGCGCCGGGGCCGAACTACTGGCAGCAGGAGGCCGACTACACCATCCATGCGAGCCTCGATACCGGAGCGAGTGCGCTGACGGGGTCAGAGCGGATTCATTATGTGAATCATTCGCCCGACTCTCTCCCCTTCGTGTGGATGCAGATCGAGCAGAACATCTTCGCGAAGAACAGCATCACGTACTTGTTGAACCAGCCGCCCCTGGAATTCGCCGGCGGCGTGAGCTTCGATTTCACGGGCAAGGGGTTCATTGGCGGGATCACCATCACCAGGCTCGAGTCGGGCACGAAGGCGCTGATCCGGACCGAGTACGGCACCATGATGTGGGTCGAGCTGCCGAGTCCGCTGGCACCCGGCGCGTCGATCGATTTCGACATCGACTGGCACTTCCCCATCCCGCCCTACGGCGGCGGCCGGATGGGGCGCGTGGGGAACCGGCTCTACGAGCTGGGGCAGTGGTATCCCCGAATGGTGGTCTACGACGACATCCACGGCTGGAACCCCCTGCCCTACATCGGCGGCGGGGAGTTCTATCTCGAGTACGGCAACTTCGACGTCACCCTCACCCTTCCCGCCGGCTACGTCCTCGGATCCACCGGCACGGTGGCGAACCCTGAGGAGGTCTGGTCCGCGGACACCCGCGCCCGGATCGAGAAGGCCCGGACCTCCGAACAGGCCGTGCCGATCGTCACCCAGGCAGAGGCGACGGCCAACGGCAAGCGGCCCACGGCCGGCACCAAGAACTGGCATATCACGGCGACCAACGTCCGCGACTTCGCGTGGTGCGCGTCCCCCGACTACCGCTGGGACGCGAGCGGTTACGACGGCAAGCTGATCAACACGCTGTACCGCCCGGACGCCCAGCCGTGGCTCGAAGCCAACCGCATGGCGCGCTTCACCATCAAGTACTTCTCCGAACAGTGGTATGTGTATCCGTATCCCAAAGCCACGACCTGCGAGGGTCCGGTCCAGGGGATGGAATACCCGATGATCACGTTCGTGCCCGCCCTGCCGGTGCGCGAGGACCAGTTCTGGGACCTGATGCACGAATTCGGGCATCAGTGGTTCCCCATGGTGACGGGGGTCGACGAGCGGCGCTATCCGTGGATGGACGAGGGATTCAATTCGTTCATCGATTACGGCGCGGCCGCTGAGTACTTCAAGGGTACCGCGTACGGCGATACGGTGTGGCGGGAGGTGCTGTCCTTCGCGAAGCCCGCGATGGCGCCGGGCGCCGAGAAGGCGATGATCGACAAACCGGTGGAGCAGCAGAACCTGGCGTGGGCCGCGTACCAGAAACCGCCCCTCATGCTCATCCTCCTGCGCGACCAGGTGCTGGGCAAGACGACCTTCGAGCGGGGCTTCCGGGACTACATCCGCCGGTGGCAGTTCAAGCACCCGCAGCCGGCAGACTTTTTCCGCACCATGTCAGACGTCTCGGGTCAGGATCTCGACTGGTTCTGGCGGGAATGGGTGTTCACCACCGCGCGGCTCGACCAGGCGATCGACTCGGTGCGGGCGAAGGGCGATTCGACCTACATCTATCTGTCGAACCGTGAAGCAATGGTGATGCCGGTGACCGCCGAGCTGAAGCACGCCGACGGGACCAAGGAGCGGGTGAACTTGCCGATCGAGATGTGGAACCTGGCGCCGAAGTTCACGCTGCGGGTGGCTTCGAAGTCACCGCTGGTGAGCGTGGTCATCGATCCGGACGTGATGTACCCGGATCGCGACCGGTCCAACAACAGCTGGAGCCAGTAACTAGTGCATGCCTGACGTGGAGAACTGCTTGACGAGATCGCCGAGGACGGCCTTGGCATCTCCGAAGAGCATCCAGGTGTTGTCTTTGACGTAGAGCTCGTTGTCGATCCCGGCAAAGCCCGGATTCTTGCTCCGCTTGATGGCGAGCACGGTCCGGGCTTTGTCCGCATCGATGATCGGCATGCCGTAGATGGGCGAGCCTTTGGCGGTCCGGGCGGCGGGATTCACGACGTCGTTGGCGCCGACCACGAGCGCGACGTCGCACTGCGGCATCTCCGGATTGATCTCGTCCATCTCCACCAGCGCCGAATAGGGCACGTTCGCTTCCGCGAGGAGCACGTTCATGTGCCCCGGCATCCGGCCCGCCACCGGATGAATCGCGAAGCGGACGATCACGCCGCGCCTGGTGAGCTGATCGTACAGCTCCTGGGCCTTGTGCTGAGCCTGCGCTACGGCCATGCCGTAGCCCGGGATGATGACCACCATCCGCGCCTGCTCCAGGATCTGCGCCGCTCCCTCGACCGATTCCTGCTTCCATTCTTTCTGCTCGCCCGCCGCCACCATCTTGGGCGCCGCGCCGAAGGCGCCGAACAGCACATTGGCGAACGAGCGGTTCATCGCCCGGCACATGATGATCGACAGGATCAGCCCGGAGGAGCCGTCCAGCGCGCCCGCGGTCACGAGCAGGCGGTTGTCGAGGACGAAGCCCATCGCCACGGCCGAGAGGCCCGCGTAGGCGTTCAGAATCGAGATCACCGTCGGCATGTCCGCCCCGCCGATCGGGATGATGAGGAAGACCCCGAACAGGAGCGCCAGAACGACGATTCCGGGGAACCACAGCGGTGCCCACGGCGCCATGGGGTGCGCCACGATCATCCCGCCCAGCACGATAGCGCCGGCCAGTACGCCCAGGTTCACCAGGTTCTGCCCGGGATAGGTCACGGCGCGCTGGGGAATCCATTTCACTTCCTGCAGCTTCCCGGTCGCCATCAGGGACCCGGTGAACGTAAGGAATCCCAGGATGATTTCCGCGACCAGCGCGGTCATCCGGAACGTCGTGAAGTGTTCAGGCCCCTCGCGCAGCCAGAGGTAGTACTCGGCCACGCCCACCAGTCCGGCGGCGAGTCCGCCGAACGCATGCGACAGGGCGGTCCGCTGGGGCACCGCGGTGAGGGGCACGAGCGACAGGGGCACGCCGACGATGAACCCGGCGACGATCGCGATCAGGATCCACCCGTGGTGGATGATCTCGGGCTGCGCCCAGGCGGCGGCGATCGCGACGACCATGCCTGCGACGCCGGCGTACACGCCGCGGCGCGCGGTCTTCGGATCGTTCATCCAGTGCAACGCCAGAATGAACGCGATCGTGGCGACGATCGCCGAGAGATGCGCGATGGTGTCGGTCATTCCTTCTTGAACATCTTCAGCATGCGGTCGGTGATCAGGAATCCGCTCACGATGTTCGTCATCGACGCAAACAGGGCCACCGCGCCAAGGAGCCGGATGATCCAGGGGTAGTCGTTGCCTGTCACCGCGAGGGAGCCCACCACCGCGATCGCCGAGATCGCGTTGGTGAGGGACATCAGGGGCGTATGGAGCAGGCGCGAGACCCGCCGGATCACGCCCAGCCCGATGAACGTCGCGAGCACGAACACGAAGGCCATCGACCAGTAATCAGTCATCAAGCCCTAGCCTTTCCGTCGTGGGTCACACAGGTGGCTTTGGTGATTTCGTCGTTGAAATCGAGCTGGAGCTTGCCGTCCTTCACCAGGTGCCCGACGAAGGTGGCGACGTTTTTCGCGTACATCTGGCTGGCGTGCAGGGGCACGGTGCTGGGCAGGTTCACCGGCCCGAGGATCGCGACGCCCTGGTATTCCCGCCGGGACCCTGCCTGGGTCAGCTCACAGTTCCCGCCCGTTTCCGCCGCGAGGTCGACGATGATGACGCCGGGCTTCATGCCCTCCACGGCCTTCCTGGTCACGAGGATCGGCGCCCGCTTGCCGGGAATGGCGGCCGTAGTGACGACCACATCCATGTCCTTGACGCTCGCGGCGAGGAAGTCGAGCTCGCGCTGATGCTGATCCGCCGAGAGCTCCTTCGCGTAGCCCCCCGTCCCCTCCGCGGTGACCGCGCTTTCCATCATCAGGAACTTCGCGCCCAGGCTCTCGACTTGCTCCTTCACGGCGGCCCGGACGTCGAAGGCCGAGACCACGGCGCCGAGGCGGCGCGCCGTCGCAATAGCCTGGAGGCCGGCCACCCCGGCGCCCAGGACCAGCACTTTCGCGGGGGCGAGGGTGCCGGCGGCGGTGACCAGCATGGGGAAAAGCTTGGGTGCGGCTTCGGCGGCGAGCAGGACGGCCTTGTATCCGGCGACAGTGGCCTGCGACGACAGCACGTCCATCGACTGCGCGCGGGTGATGCGCGGGAGAAGCTCGAGACTGAAGGCGGTGATGCCGTCGTCGGCCAGACGGCGCAGCAGATCGGGACTGGTCGCGGCTTTGAGCATCCCGACCAGCGCGGCGCCCTTCGAGATGCGGTCGAGATGAGACGCATCGGGAGCCTGCACCACGGCGACGAGCTCCGCTCCCCACGGATCGCCGATCTTCCCGCCGGCAGCCCTGAACGCGTCGTCCGGGAATCCCGACTCGACTCCGGCCCCGCTCTCGATGACCACCGTGTGGCCCGCTTTGCCCAGGCGCCCGACCGTCTCGGGCACCAGGGCCACACGTCGCTCGCCGGGGGCGGTCTCCTTGGGGACCCCGATGTTCATGAGGCCTAAATAGACGCTAGGAAGACGGCGGAAGCGAGCGGCGGTCCCGTTCCTTCGACAGCATCCGCTCCGTGAAATCGAGCCGCTCGGCCATCTCTCCGAGATCCCGCTCGAGCGAGTCGACGCGCTCCATCAGAAGTTCGACCTCGCGCGAGGGCAACGCCCGCTGTCCATGCGTCGTCTCCCAGGAGCTGAGGCGGAGCTGATTCGCGTCGCGGAATTCCCCGGCGCCGATCAGGATGAGATCGTAGACCCACCAGATTCCGAAACCGCCCATGGTGATCGCCATGGCGAGCCCGGTCTTCCAGCGACCGGTATAGAACCGGTGCAACCCGACCCAACCGCCGAAGATCGCGAGCACCAACGCGACGCCCCGCGACTGCTCCGAGACCTTCGGGCGGTTCGCGGGAAGGCGCTCCCCTTCGTCGTCCTGCGGCTCGTCATCGTACGGAATCGGGGTCGTCATGGGGGAACAATCTGCGCTTCGGCCTCGATCTCGACCAGCATGTCCGGATCCACCAGCGCGGTAACCGCCACCATGGTGGCAGCCGGTCTGATGTTCCCGAAGAACTCGCCGTGGGCACGGCCGACCTCCTGCCAGTGCTTGATATCGGTGACGAACATCCGGGTGCGGACTACGTCCTTCAGCGACCCACCCGCCTTGATCAAGGCGCGCTCGATGTTCTGGATCACCTGGACCGTCTGGCGATAGGGGTCCCCCGCCCCGACGATCTTCCCCGACTCGTCGGTAGCCGTCGTGCCGGCCACGTGGATAAAGTCTCCCACGCGCACCGCGCGCGAGTAGCCGACTTTGGGCTCCCAGGGGGTCCCCGATGAGATGTTCTGGCGTGTCATGATTCCCGGGCTCCGCTTCGTGATGTCCCCTTCAGGTTCCTCATGTCAACAGATGTCGCAACGCCGGCTCGAGCTCCGGGTGCGCGAACTGGAAGCCGGTCTGCTCCAGCGCCGCGGGAATCGCGTGGACCCCCGTGAGGATCGCCCCGTCCGCAGCCTCGCCGAAGAGCAGCTTGAGCGCCATGGTCGGCACCGGCATCGCCGACGGGCGCCCCAGCACCGTTCCAAGTGTCTTCGCGAATGCGGCGTTGGGCACCGCGCCCGGCGCCACGAAGTTCACGGGGCCCCTGAGCCCATCCGCCATCAGCGCATGCCGGAAGCCCGCGACCACGTCATGCAGGACGATCCAGCTCCACCATTGTTTCCCGGAACCGAGCGGACCACCGATCCCGGCGCGGAAGGGAGGAAGCGCCTGTTTGAGCACGCCACCCGCCGGCGAGAGCACCAGACCCAGGCGCGGATGGACCACCCGCACGCCCGAGCGGGCGGCGGGAGCCGCAGCGGCTTCCCACGCGACGCACACCCCGGCCAGGAAATCCTGCCCCGGTGACGCAGCCTCCGTGACGAGCTCATCGCCGCGGTCGCCGTAATACCCGGTCGCCGACGTGGAGATGAAGACGCCGGGACGGGACTCGAGGGACGCAATGGTCTCTGCCAGGAGGGTCGTACAGCGGACGCGACTCTCACGGATCTCCTTCTTCTTCTCGGCGTTCCACCGCGTGGCGATCGTCGAGCCCGACAGATTGATCACGGCGTCGACGTCACGAAACGCGGCGCGGTCCAGCTCCCCCGCTTCAGGGTTCCAGAACGGCGCCTCCGGACCGGCGGCGTCGAGTCGTCGGGTGAGGACGCGCACGCGATGCCCGTCGGCCCTGAGTCCCGCGACCAGCGCGGTGCCGATGAACCCGGATCCACCCGAGGCGAGGATGTTCATCTGCCGGCCGCCCGCGCCGTGGCGAGGGCGATGACGCGGGCTTCATCGGTATGTACGACGGCCAGCGCCACCCGCCCGCCATGAAACACACCTTCCGCGCCACCGGTGAGCCGGCGGTTCTTCGCGGCGTTCACGCGAATCCCCAGATGCGCCAGGCGCTTGAGCGATCGCGCGCGGAGCGCGGCCGCGTTTTCGCCCACGCCCGCCGTGAACGCCACGGCGTCCACCCCGCCCATCACCGCCGCCATGGCGCCGATGGTCTTGCCGATCCGGTAACAGTAGAGATCGAGAGCCAGCTTGGCGCGGTCGTCTCCATCGCCTTCGGCCTTGAGGAGGTCACGGACGTCACTCGAGAGGCCGCTGACGCCCCGCAGGCCGCTTTGCTGGTTGAGCAGGGCGAGGGCATCCCCGACACTCATTTCTTCCCGCCCCACCAGGTGCCCGATCACCGCCGCATCGATGTCGCCGGACCGCGTACCCATCATCAGTCCTTCGAGGGGCGTGAGGCCCATCGTGGTGTCCACCGATTCGCCGTTCAGGATGGCGCACGCGCTGGCACCGTTGCCGAGGTGGAGGGAGACCACTCGCGGCGGAAGCTTCCGCTTCAGGACACTCCCCAGGTGGTGGCGCACATACCCGTGGCTCGTGCCATGAAATCCGTAGCGGCGGATCCGGTGGTGCCGGTAGAGCTGGTACGGAATGGCGTACAGGTGCGCTTCGGGCGGGAGCGTGGAGTGAAACGCGGTGTCGAACACGGCGACGTGCCGGACCGCCGGGAAGGCGGCCCGCGCAGCCTCGATGCCAAGGAGGTTGTACGGATTGTGGAGCGGGGCCAGGTCCGACGCCCGGCCGATCTCGGTAATCACCGCGGGCGTGATGACGACGGGTTCGGTGAATTTGTCGCCGCCATGGACGACCCGGTGACCCACCGCGACGACGTCTTCGCGACGGACGTCCTCGCGCTCGAGCCGGCCCAGGAGCGCCGAGAGCGCTTCGGTGTGGTCCTTGGCGGCGAGGGGCTCGGTCCTGGTCGGCGCGCCGGGCCGGTCGATCCGCAGGAGGGCTTCCCCCGCCCCGATGCGTTCCACCATGGCGGTGAGGAGCGCCTCTTTGGAGGCCTTCTGAAAGAGGGCCACCCGGAGGCTCGACGAGCCGGCGTTGAGCACGAGGATCCGCTTCGACACGCGGTGAAACCTACCCTTTCCGGTGTTCTTGACGGCGTGCGGTCTGACCTGCAGTGTATCGCAACTCCAATACACTGACATCCATGTTCGAACAGCTCGACCCGAGAAGCCCGACGCCCCTGTACGCGCAGATCGCCGAGCAGCTGCGCGTGGGGATCGTCACGCGTGAGCTCCTGCCCGCCGAGATGCTTCCCTCGGTGCGACAACTCGCCGGCAATCTGCGGGTGAACCCCGCGACCGTCGTCCAGGCGTACCGGGCCCTCGAAGACGATGGATTCGTCGAGATGCGGCAGGGGATGGGGACCTTCGTCCGGGAGGTCTCACCGAGCCAGCGGGGAGCCGAGCGGGAGCGCCAGGCGACGGACCTGGTGCGCAGGCTCCTGGTGGAGGCCGCGCGGCTCGGGCTCAGCTCCCGGGACGTGACGGCGGCCTTCGAGCGTGAGCTCGGGGAGCGCGTGCGATGAGCGACTTCGCCGTCGAGATTCAACACCTCGTCTACCGGGTGAAGAAGGCGTTCACGCTTCAGGATCTCTCCCTGAAGGTGCCTGCGGGGTCGATCTACGGATTCCTGGGTCCGAACGGCTCCGGGAAGACGACGACGATCCGGCTCTTGCTCGGCCTGCTCCGGCCCGAGTCCGGCGCGATCACGGTGCTGGGCCGGTCCATTCCCCGCGACGTGTCCCAGGCGCTCGCCCTGGTGGGCTACGTGCCCGAAGCCCCGCACCTCGATCCCACGCTCTCCGTTTCCGAAGCGATGTGGTTTCATTCGCGGTTCTACCCGACCTGGGACGGCGCCTGGGCGGCGCGGCTGCTCCAGGATTTCGAGCTCGACCCCAAGCGGCCCTTCGGCAAGCTCTCGAAGGGACAAAAGGGGAAGCTGATGATGCTCCTGGCGCTCGCCCAACGGCCGGAGCTCTTGGTCCTCGACGAACCGACCGACGGACTCGATCCGGTGGTCCGCCGGGACATGCTCAGCGCCCTGCTCGACTACGTCTCTCAGCACCGGGCGACGGTCTTCATTTCCAGCCACTTGATTCACGAGCTCGAGCGGATCTGCGACTGGGTCGGGGTGATGGACAATGGACGGCTGGTGGCCGACCTCGCGATGGAGCTGTTCAAGAACGGGATGAAGCGGCTGAAGGTGAGCAAAGGCCCGGCCGACGCGAGCCCGCTCCCGTTCCGCGTCCTCAAGCGAACGCCGGTCAACGGCAACGGTACCGAGATGTGGCTGGTGCGGGACTGGGCGCCCGAGATGACGGCGGCCCTGACCGCCACCGGCGCCGAGCTCCTTCAGGTGATCGACATGGATCTCGAGGAGGGGTTCGTGGAGCTCCTGCGATCGTTCCGGGTGCCGCGAACGGAGGCCGCGAATGTTTAGGGCCATCCTGTACCAGCAATGGAAGTGGACCCGCCTCATCGTGTGCCTCGGGACCGTAGCGGCCTTTGCGATTCCGATCTTCTCGCTCAGCAGCTCGACGGCAACCATGGATCACAAGTTGGCCGCTGCCTTCCTGGGCCACGTGCAGGGATGGGGGGTGTTCTACCCGGTGCTCGCCGGTACGCTCGGCGTACTCGTCGCGATCGCGCTCTGGACTCCCGACCACCGGGGGCGTCACGTCTATTCGCTCGCTCTCCCCATTCCGCGCTGGCGCTACGTCGCCCTGCGGTACCTCGCCGGGCTCACTCTGCTCGCCGCCCCCGTGGCGGCACTGGCCGCGGGCGCCCTGATCGCGAGCGCCACGGCGTCGCTCCCGGTGGGACTCCATCCGTACCCGGTAGGCCTCGCCATCCGGTTTGCCCTGGCTCTCCTCGTTGCGTTCACCCTGTTTTTTGCCGTCTCCTCGGGAACGGCTCGGACCGCCGCGACCATCCTCGGATCCGTGGCGGCGCTCGTGGTCATCCAGGTCTTGATGTCGGCAGCAGGAAGCCAGCTGAACATTCTGATGCCCATCGTGAATGCCCTGCTCACGGCGCCGGGACCCTTTGCGATCTTCACGGGGCGATGGATGCTCATCGATGTGTAGGGCGTGGCCCCTCTCCATCACCCTGAGCCTGCTCGCCATGCGCGGCCTGGCGGGACAGGTGCTCGACACCGCCCGTCTGCACCACCGCGCCGACTCCCTGTTGGCGCTGTGGCGCGAAGCAAACACGCTCGGTGAGGTACAGCAGGCCGTGCGCGACGTGCGTCGCCAGAAGGCGGCGCAGATCACGCGAGCCAGCGCCGCGCTCCGCGGAGAGCATCCGGTGCAGGCCGGTGACCTGCTCGTCGTCGCCGACTACCCCGATTCGATTCCGCTCCGGGAGGCGGCTGCACGCGCCTGGGGGGTACTCTCCACGACCTATGGCAGCGCCGCGACCGCGCTGGTGGCCCAACCCATTCGCCTCACGGTGGTGTTCGACGAGCGCCAGCTGGTCTCGAATGGCCGGCGGGTGCCCCACAAGGTGTCCGTGGACGAGCTCGAGCGGACCCTGCTCGGGATGATAGGGCAGCCGAAGGTGGACGCACGGTTCTCCCGGTGGTTGGGCAACACGGTGCACCCCGTGTTCGACACCGCCGCGGAGCGCGGGGCCGTGTATGTCCAGCTCGTCACCGCCGGAGCGTCCGCGGCGACGGCCTGCTTCCAGGGAAGCATCGAGGGGTGCGCAACCGCCCTCCAGCTGTCCGAAGATTCGGAGTTCTATCTCACGGTCTATGACGCCGCCCAGCGGCGGGGAGCGGTCGCCTCGGGACGCACCGCGGACATGCTCGGTCCGACGGAACGCGCGACGTATGTCCGGTGCGTG
>DATEGY010000224.1:0-13413 GCA_035279865.1 Gemmatimonadales bacterium
GCCGCGCCGGCCGGGGATGGGGGCGGAGGCGCGGGTGGTGATGCAGCTCAAGGCGCAATGGCTGCTCGGCCGGCCCGCACTGTACGGTGTGCCCGCGCGGATCCCGGGGCTTCATCTGGGCGAGACCAGGTATCATCCTCCGAGAGATCCGGCGGCCATCACGAGGGCGGCCGCCGCGGCGGTGCGCGCGCACGCGACGCCGTCTCAGAACGAGGCCGGCATGCGCCGGGACAACGCCCGCCGGCTCCTGCGCGAAGCGGGGCTCAAGGGCATCGCGATTCCGGCCGGCGGGGCCGCCGGGTTTCTGCGGTTGCCGCTGCGTCTCGCGCGGGAGCACGAAACGGACGACGTGCCGGTGGCTCTGGGTGTCGCCCGCAGCTACCCCAGCACCTTGGGCGTACTGCCGGCGCTGAAAGGCCATTTCGCGGGGGCCGGGGCGCTCCCGGGGGCGGAGAGTCTGGCACGCGGGCTGGTGACCGCGCCCACCCATTCCCGGGTGACCGCCGCGGACCGGCGGGCGCTGGTCGAGTGGATGAAGCGGAGCACCGAGGGACAGGGATGACCGAGCCGATCACGATCGTGACGTCGATCGACACCGAAGAGGACAACTGGGATCCGGCGCGGGACGAGATCACGGTCGAGAACATCCGTGAGCTCCCGCGCCTCGACCGGCTGTTCGAGCGGCTCGGCATCCGCGCGACGTACTTCACCACGCACAAAGTCGGCGAAACCCCCTGGTGCATGGAGATTCTGCGCGGGCTCGCGGCGGCCGGCCGGGCCGAGATCGGCGCGCATCTTCATCCCTGGAATACGCCGCCCGTGACGCTGGAGCTCACGCCGCGGAACACGATGCTGGGGAATCTTCCGGTGGATCTCCAGCGCGCCAAAGTGCAGGCGCTCACCACCCTCCTGACGCAGAACCTGGCCGAGCGTCCCTATACGTTCCGGGCGGGCCGGTGGGGACTCACGGGCGCGACGGCCGGCGTCTTGATCGATGCAGGCTACCGGGTCGACTCGAGCGTCACCCCGTTCCGGAGCTGGAGGGCGGACGCCGGGTTCAGTCACGTCGGGGCACCGATCAACGTGTACCGGCTGGACGGGCGTGGCGACCACCGCATGCCGGTCCCGGATGGTGCGCTGATCGAGGTGCCGCTGTCCTGGGGATACACGCACGGCTCCTGGCGCGTGCTGTCCCGGATCGACGATGCCCTGAGCCGCGCGCTCCCCCGCCGCCTGGGACTCGACCGGGCGATGGAGATGCTGCATGTCGTGAACCACGTCGTCCTGAGTCCCGAGGTGGAAGCTATCGACGACATGGAGCGGCTCGCCCGCAAGCTGATCGACCGGGGAGCCCGGCTCCTTCACCTCACCTTTCATAGTCCCAGTCTCGTCCCCGGGCTGAGCCCGTTTGCGGCGAGCGCTCGGGACGTGGAGCTGCTGTACAACCGCATCGCGGGGCTCGTCGAACGGGTGGCGGCCAGGGTGCCGGTCCGGTTCGCGACGGTCGGGGAAGCGGGCGCCCTCTTGGCGCCCGCTCGCGTCGCTCCGGTGCGTGCGGCTGTGCCGGTGGGCGAAGCCCCCCGCAAGCTCGCGGTGGTCACGTACCATTTTCCGCCCGATCCCGCCATCGGCGGGTTGCGATGGTCGGGTCTGACGAAGTACCTGGGACAGCTGGGCTGGCGCAGCTGGGTGGTGACATCGGCCCGCAACGACACGCCGGCTCCGGGAGTGACGGTGGTTTCGCGGGCGCGCTTCCGGACGCTGAACGATCTGTACCGGCGCTTCAGTCAATGGAGGGGCCGCGGGGCGCCGCTCCGGTCCGCGCCGGGGTCGGGCGATGCGACCGGGGCGCAGGCGGCACCGGATGCGTGGGCGTGGTCTCTCCGGTACGAGGCCGGCGTCTTGCTCTCACTTCCTGATGAAGGCCGGGGCTGGATTCTGCGTGCCGCGCTCGCCACCCGGCGGATGCTCTCGCGTGAGCGTCCCGATGTGCTCGTCTCGAGCGGGCCTCCCCACTCCGCGCACGTCGTCGCCTGGCTTGCCACCCGGTTCCGCCGGATGACGTGGTTCGTGGATCTGCGTGATCCCTGGGCGGGGCCACTCAGCGACGCCTGGCGCGACACGCCGTTTTTCCGCTCGCGCGTGGCCCGCTGGGTGACCACCCGCCTGGAGCAGCTCGTCCTGACGTCCGCCACCGGGATCATCTGCAACACGCGGGAGTTCACGGAGGCCCTGTCCCACCGGTATCCGGACCTGAGCCTGCAGTGGGTGCCCAACGCCGTCGACCGCTCCCTCCTCCCGGTACGCAACGGCGACCCGTATCCGGGTCTTGCGCTGAGCCACGTGGGCACCATGTATGGTGGCCGCGACCTCGGTCCGGTTCTGCGCGGTCTCCGGAAGCTGTTCGACCGGTATCCGGAGGCCGCGACCGATGGCACCCGGCTGCGCGTCGCCGGGCATATCGATGAGCCGTATGCCTCCGAGGTGCACCGGCAGGTTGCCGATCTCGGGCTGGGGCAGGTGGTGGAGTTTCTGGGCACGCTGCCGCGTGCGGAAGCCTTGAATCTCGTGTCGCGCTCCCGCATCGGTCTCGTGCTCGCGCAGGGGCAGGAATTCCAGGTCCCGGCCAAGCTCTACGAGCTGGTGGCCATGGGGATTGCGACGCTCGTCATCGCGCCGGCCGCCAGCGCGGCGGGGTCCGAGGCCCGGCGTGTAGGCGCGGTCGCCATCGACCCCGAGGACATCGAAGGCATCGCCCGCTACCTGCACGCCGTTCGGCAGGGCACGGTCCCTGCAGTGTCGGGTGAATCGGCAGACTACCGGACGCTGGCGCCGCGGGTGGCCCGCGTCCTGACGCACCCGCCGGCCCCGGGGGTGTACCCGACAGAGGAGCTGGCCTGATCCGATGTGCGGCATAACGGGACTGATGGTTGCGGCGTCCCCGCGAGGACCGGCGCTCCGCACGGCCCTCGATGCGATGCGGGATACCCTCGCGCACCGGGGTCCCGATGACGCGGGATCGTGGACCACCGAGACTCAGGCGGCAGCGGTCGGTCTCGGCTTCCGCCGCCTCGCCATCATCGACCTCTCGGCCTTCGGGCATCAGCCCATGGCATCCGAGTCGGGCCGCTTCACGATGGTCTTCAACGGGGAGATCTACAACTTCCCCGCACTGCGCCGCGAGCTGGAAGGGATGGGGGCGAAGTTCCGCGGCCACTCCGACACCGAAATCATGCTGGCCGGGTTCGAGCGCTGGGGCGTTGCCGCGACCCTGCCCAGGCTCGTCGGGATGTTCGGCATCGCGGTGTGGGACGCCGAGCGGCAGGTACTGACGCTCATCCGCGATCGCATGGGGAAGAAGCCGCTCTACATCTTTTCGCGGCCGGGGACCATCCTGTTCGGGTCGGAGCTCAAGGCGCTGGCCCGGGGTCCCGGATTCGAGCGGGACGTGGATCCGGCGGCGCTCACCGCCTACCTCCGGTTTCTCTATGTGCCGGCACCGGGCACGATCTACCGCAACGTCATCAAGCTCCCCCCCGGACACTACCTCGAGCTGAAGGATCCCGGCGCCCCGCTGCCCGAGAGCATCCCGTACTGGAAGGTGGAGGACGCGGCCCGCGCGGGCCTGGCGAACCCGTGGACCGGCACGGCGCAGGAGGCGACCGACGAGCTCGAGCGGCTCTTGACCGAGGCGGTGGCGATGCGTTTGCAGTCGGACGTCCCGCTCGGTGCGCTGCTCTCGGGGGGCATCGATTCCTCCACCGTGGTCGCCTTGATGCGGAAGACCGCAACCGGCGCGGTCAAGACGTTCACGATCGGGTTCGATGTCGCGGCGCATGACGAGTCGCGCCACGCCGCCGAAATCGCGAAGTACATCGGGACCGATCACACGGCCCTGACTCTGACGGGCGAGGACGCGCTGGCGGTGGTGCCGAAGCTGCCGGCGATGTTCGACGAACCGCTCGCCGATCCATCCCACATCCCGACCTACCTGGTGAGCCAGCTCGCCCGGCGGCAAGTGACCGTGGCGCTCACCGGCGATGGGGGCGACGAGCTGTTCGGCGGATACAACCGGTACACGGCGGGGACGCGCATCCTTCCTGATGCAGCCTCGCTGCCCGGCGGTGTACGGCGCGCCATCGGCTGGGGAGTCGGGGCGGTGCCTCCCGACGTGTGGGACCGGCTGGCGCGAGGGGCGGGGGCGGTCATCCCCGGCATTGCCAGGATCCGGCTCCCCGGGACGAAGATGGCCAAGCTTTCGCGGGTTCTGTCGGCGGACGATGTCGCGGCGATGTACCGCACGCTCGTCTCGATCTGGGACGCTCCGGCCCAGTTCGTGAAGGGCGGCAGCGAGCGCCCCGGGGACTTTGAGCGGTTGATGGGCTGCGACTCGCCCAGTGGACTTCTGGAGCGCATGATGCTCGCGGACCAGCGCACCTATCTCGCCGATGATCTCCTGGCGAAGGTCGATCGAGCCAGCATGGCGGTGAGTCTCGAGGCCCGGGTGCCGATCCTCGATCACCGGGTGGTGGAGTTTTCGTGGCGACTGCCGGCGGCGTGGAAGATTCACGAAGGGCAGGGGAAGTGGATCCTGCGGCAGGTCCTGTATCGGCACGTTCCGGAAGCCCTGGTGGACCGGCCGAAGGTCGGGTTCTCGGTGCCGATCGACACGTGGCTTCGCGGCCCCTTGAAGAGCTGGGCGAACGATCTCCTGAACGGTGGACCGCGGAGCGGGCTCGAGCTCGGGCCGGTCCAGCAGGCGTGGGAGTCGTTCTTGTCCGGGCGAACGGGGGATGCGCTCGGTATGTGGGCCATTCTGCAGTACCGCGCTTGGGAGGACACATGGCTCGCGTGACCGGAGTCACCGCCGGGGACCGCCGGAACGCCGAACGTTCACACTGACAATGGTTTGAAGGGTCCAAAGGCCAGGGAGGGCGCCAACTTCCCATGCTCTTCCGCCCCACGACCTTAGCCTCCACGTTTGACGCTGTGCTGGGGGCATTGCTGCTCAGAGCAAAGCCGCCGAAAGGCGGTGACGCAGAGCTAAGGGGCTAAAGCGGCGCCAAGCGATCGGAAACGACGCGTCGCCGCTACGCTCGCCTGGCCGCCAGCAAGTCGGAAGTTCTTCGGCTGCTGGCGGCTTTGTCGTCTCCGGAGGTCTGGATGCGGACTTGGCGTGAACGGCTTGCGTGGTGGTGGCGACCCACGGTGCTCCTGGGGCTCCTGGCCGGCCTCGGCGCCGCCGCCTGCCCCAAGAACGACGCGACCGGTCCCAAGGTCACCAGCATCGTCATCACGCCCGCGACCGTCACGCTCCTGGCCGGCGTCCACGTCACCTTCTACACGTATGCCAGGAAGTCGAATGGAGACTCGGTCGCCGCGACGGTCACCTACAGCGCCACCGGTGGAACGATCACGGCGGGCGGTGACTACACGGCCGGGAGTACCTCAGGCAGTTTCGTCGTCATCGCCAAGCTGACGAGCGGGACGTTGGCCGATACCGCTTCGATCAACATCACTAATCCAGTTCCGGCACCCGTCGCGACCGTCACGGTCACGCCTCCGCATCCGAGCATCGCCGCGGCGACGACCGTGGCCCTGACCGCCACCACCAGGGACTCGAACGGCACCGTGTTGACGGGGCGCGTCGTGACCTGGTCGAGCGGCACCACCGGCGTGGGCACGGTGGACGTCAACGGCGTGGTCACCGGGGTGGCCGCCGGCACCACCATCATCACGGCGACCAGTGAGGGCAAGCAGGGGAAGGACACGGTCACGGTGACGCCGGCGACCGCCACCCTGGTCCGCATTACGCTCAGCCCCGACAGCGCCGCCGTGGACACCGGGAAGACCGTCTCATTCAGCGTGCTGGGCAAGTTCTCCGATTCGAGCACTGCCGCGGTCCCGGTGACGTACACGGCCACCGGGGGCACCATCAATTCGAGCGGGCTCTACCAGGCGGCGGGTTCGGCCGGTTCGTTCCGGGTCATCGCGACAGCGGCGGCCAACAGCGCGCTCAAGGATACCTCGAAGGTCACCGTGACCCTGCCGAGCCTGGTACGGGTGATCCTGACGCCCGACTCGGCGCAGGTGGACACGGGGCATACGCAGCAGTTCACGGCGACCGGCAAGTTCTCGGACTCGAGCAGCGCCCCCCTGAGCGGCGTGACGTTCTCGGCGACGGGGGGAACGGTCAATAGCAGCGGCCTGTTCACCGCCGGCACCACCGCGGGGACGTTCCACGTGATTGCCACCAAGTCGACTCTGGCAGACACGTCCAAGGTCGTGGTCGTCGCGAATGCGGTGTCGGTCGCGGAGTGTGCCTCGCCCCAGGCGGGGTGGATCTTCTGTGACGATTTCGAGCAGGACCGGCTGTCCCAGTATTTCGAGAACGACGGCGTGGGAACGGTGTTCAACCGGACGGCCGGCGTCGGGAAGGACGGCTCGTACGGGATGGACGGGCATTTCACAGTCAACGCGCAGGTCGCAGGCGACCTGCATCTGGCCTTCGGAAAGACACCTTCGAGCTACATGAAGTCGGCGATCTCCGACACCACGACGAAATTCCGCGAGATCTACTGGCGCATGTACGTCAAGGCGCAGGCCGGGTGGATCGGCGGGGCGCACGACAAGCTCACCCGGGCGATCGTGTTCGGGAGCTCCAACTTCGCCGAGGCGGCGGCGGCGCATGTCTGGGGCGGTGACGTGACTAACGGGCTGGACACCCTGGGGCTCATCCTCGATCCCGCGAGTGGCGTCGACGGGTCCGGGAACCTGGTGTCGACCGGGTACAACTCCGGGCTGACCTATTTGGGCCAGGCGAAGCACGCCCCGAACCCGACACCGATTTTCGACGCTGCCCATGTGGGGCAGTGGTATTGCATTGAAGCGCACGTGAAGCTCAACGACTCGGGGTCCTCCAACGGGATCTTCGAGCTCTGGATCAATGACTCTCTCGAGGCCCAGAAGACCGGCATGAACTGGGTCAGCTCATATTCGGCGTTCGGGATCAACGCGATCTATTTCGAGAACTACTGGAACGACGGCGCCACCCAGGCCGAAGACCGGTTCTTCGATAACATCGTGGTGAGCACCCAGCGCATTGGATGTTGACTATGCGAACCTCCTTCTTGTCTCCCTCGCGCATCCGCGTCATGCTGGCCGCCCTCCTCGTGGTGGCCTGCGACACCGGGACGGTGGGATTTTCAGGCCCGAACGGCCGGAATGGCGGGGGCCCCACGGGTCCCGATTCGACGGCGGGTCTCACGCTGACGATCAACCCCAACCCGATCCGGATCTCCGTCGGCAAGACGGGGCAATTCAGCTCGCGGCTGCAGGACGCGCTCGGGAACGTCATCAGCGGCACCGTGACGTGGGGCAGCAACAACCTCGCGGTGGCGACGGTGGACGCCAGCGGGCTCGCCACCGGCGTGGGCGCCGGGAGCACCACGATTACGGCCTCGGAGCAGGGGCTGACGACCAGCGCCAGTATCGAGGTGGATCCGGTACCTGTCGCGTCCGTCGCCGTTTCTCCGCGGCTCGACACACTCCAGGTCGGCACGCAGGTCACGCTGTCCGCGGTGACCAAGGACGCCATCGGCAACACCCTGACGGGGCGCCAGGTCACCTGGACCAGCCGCAGCCCGTCGATCGCGACCGTGGACGCCTTCGGTACCGTCACGGCCGTCGCGGTGGGGGTCGACTCGGTTCTGGCGACCAGTGAAGGGGTGACGGGTGCCGCCGTAATCACGGTCGTGAACGTACCGGTGGTCACGGTCGTCGTGTCGCCGACGCCGGACACCATCCTCCAGGCCGGCACGTTGCAGCTTACCGCCACGCCGGAAGACGGCGGCGGGAATCCGCTGGTTCGCGCGGTCACGTGGTCGTCGGGGAGCACTGCGATCGCCACCGTCAACAGCGCCGGGCTCGTGACGGGTGTCGGCCTCGGCACTACGACCCTCACCGCGACGAGCGGAGGCATCCCCGGTACCGCGTCGGTGACGGTGATCCAGGCGCCGGTGGCCACCGTGACGGTGGCGCCGAAGACGCCGAGCGTCCAGATCGGGAAGACCGTGCAGCTGAGTGCCACGACGCGTGACGCCAAGGGAAATACGCTGACGGGCCGGGTGGTGACCTGGGCTTCCGGGACACCCGGCAACGCGACGGTGGACGGCACCGGGCTCGTGACGGGCGCGGCGGCCGGAACCTCCGTGATCACGGCGACCAGCGAAGGGATCAACGGGACGGCGACGGCGACCGTGACGATCGCGCCCCCGACCCTGGTCCGGATCATCATGAGCCCGGACACCGCCACCATCAACACGGGCGGCACGAAACAGTTCTCCACCGTGGGCAAGTATTCGGACTCGAGCACGTCCGCGGTCACGGCGACCTACTCGGCGACGGGCGGGACGGTGACGGCGAGCGGTCTTTACACGGCGGGCTCGACGGCCGGGACGTTTCGGGTGATCGCCACGGCCTCCGGATTCGCGGACACCTCCACGGTCACCGTGGTGAAGGTGCCGGTGGCGTTGGTCATCGTGACGCCGGCGCTCGATACCGTGTCGGTGGGCAGTTCGTATCAGCTCACCGCCACCACGAAGGATGCCGGGGGCAACGTGCTGACGGGGCGGGTGGTGACGTGGGGCTCGAGTAACGCGGCCGTGGCCACGGTGAGCGGGACGGGGAAGGTGACGGCGGTGGCGGCGGGGACGGCGACGATCACGGCGACGAGTGAGACGATTCCGGGCACGGCCACGGCGGTGGTGGTGGTCGTGCTGGCGAAGACGGTGTCGATCGCGCCGGCGGGGGCGACGGTGTTCAAGGGATCCACGGTGGGTCTCACGGCCACGGCGCGCGACCAGGGCGGCAACATCCTCAATCACGCGGTGACGTGGAGCTCACTCTCGCCGGGCATCGCCACCGTGAACGGGTCGGGCACCGTGACGGGCGTGGCCCTCGGGACGGCTACCATCAAAGCGGTGGTGGACACCGTCACGGCGACGACCTCAGTGACCGTCGACACGCAGTCGGTCGTCCAGCCGTGGCTGCTCGAGGATTTCAGCGGGTATACCTCGCTGGCGAACATGCTGTCCGACCCGCGGGGGATCTATTCCGTGGCGGAGGATGAAGGCCAGTCGCAGATGGCCCTCGACAAGAGCGTGTTCGTCGACACGCTGAACCTGCATCTGACGCAGAGCATGCGGTACGACTACATCGCGCCGGGATGCTCGTCGCAGACCGTGACCCGGAACATCGTGCTCCCGCAGAACGCCACTGAACTGTGGATCGAGCTGTGGGTGCGTTGGTCGGCGAACTTCAACACCTATGCCGCTCCCAGCGGGTGCTCCACGCCGCCGGCCCACAAGTTCCTGTTCGGGCGCGTGGGCCCGGGGCTGTGGGGACGGTGGGAGGTGGAGTGGGGTAACCAGGGCCCGCCGCAGCAGGTGTACTACGGCTACCCGAGCAGCGGCGGGGGCGTGCAGGACCAGTTCGGGTTCAACAACGCGAATGACTACTGGGATGCCAAGTGGCACCGCGTCCGGATCCACATGAAGAACAGTACCAGCACGTCCGCGACGGACGGGGCGTTCCAGATGTGGGTGAACGACAGCCTCAAGGTCAACCGGACCGGGATCAACATCAACGTGAGTTCGTACATCTACGGTGTGGCCATCGGCCGGAACCTCGACCAGGGCATCACCTCGGGGACGATGTCCCTCTGGTGGGGCTACATTGCGCTCTTCAACCAGGATCCGGGCTGGAAGTAGCGACTGTGGCACACTTGCCACAGTATCGAATATTGGGGGGCGGGTGATCTCGCCCACAGGGGGGCTAACCTGATGTAAATTAGGCACTAACACGGGTGGTACCCGGCACGCTCCTGAGCCCGCCTCTTGCACTGGAGGGGCTCCATGATACAGAGCGCCAAGCCGAGTCGCCCAAAAACCAGTCAGCCGTTGGGATTAGGAGCTAATTCCCTGAACCGCGCCCCCGAATCGCCTCAGGCGGTTGACCTCTCCATCGTCATTCCGGCCTACAACGAGGCTGGGAATGTCGAGCCCCTCTACGAGGAGATCTCCCGCGCGCTGGCGCAGATCTCCCTCAAGGCCGAAATCATTTTCGTCGATGACGGGAGCCGCGACGGGACGTACGACGCCCTGCAGCGGCTCCATGCCCGGGATCCCCGGGTCAAAGTCATCAAGTTCCAGGGGAATTTCGGCAAGGCCGCGGCCTACAGCGCCGGGTTCGAACACGCCGTGGGGCGCTATGTGTTCACCATGGACGCCGACCTCCAGGATGACCCCGCCGAAATCCCGAAGTTCATCGCCAAGCTGGACGAAGGGTTCGACTTCGTGTCCGGGTGGAAGCACCGGGGGAAGGGCCCGGCGCACAAGCGCATTCCGTCGCTGGTCTTCAACGCCGTGGTACGCCGCCTCACCGGTATTCGCCTGCACGACCTCGATTGTCCCTTCCGCGGGTTCCGGCGGGAGACGCTTTCGCAGGTCAAGCTGTACGGAGAGCTGTACCGGTACATCCCCATTCTCGTCGCGCGTTCCGGCTTCACCATGACCGAGGTCCCGGTGGAAAACCGGGCCCGGGTCCGCGGCGTCAGCAAGTTCGGGGCGGAGCGCTTCCTGCGTGGCGGCCTCGACCTCTTTACGATCTTGTTCCTGACCCGGTATCTCGGGCGGCCGCTGCACCTGTTCGGCGGGCTGGGCCTCCTGTCGGGTGCGATCGGATTTCTGGTCGTCGGGGGACTGTATGCGGTCAAGTTCATCTACGGGATCCCCATCCTCAACATGCCCTTCTTCTTCGCGATGGGTGTCCTGGCGTTGATCCTGGGCGCGCAGCTGTTCTCGCTGGGCCTGGTGTGTCAGCTGATGATCGAGCTCAACAAGCGGCCCGGCGACAACTACCACGTGCAGGCGCGGCTGCCCTGACCTCGCCCCTCCGGAGTGCCGGTGGCCTGCGGCCGCTGGGGTTGGTGCTCAAGCTGGCGGTGTCTGCAGCCCTGGTCGCCCTGATCGCCTGGAAGGTCGGGCCCGCCGCCTTGCTCGGCGCGTTCCGCCGCCTCGATCCATCCGTGCTCGCCCTCGCGCTGGTGTTGACGGTGGGGTTCGTCATCGGCCGGGCCTGGAAGTGGTTGATCCTCACGCGCTCGACGCTCCCCGCCTTCACCTTCCGCGAAGCCCTCCTGTCTCTGGTGGGGGGGATGGGACTCGGCATGATCACGCCGGGCCGTGCCGGGGAGTTCAGTCGCATCGCGTTCATGCCCCCGGCGGACCGGGCCCGCCTCCTCGGGCTGTTCGCCGTGGACCGCGTCATCGACCTGCAGACCATCTGCCTGTTCGGGATCGTGGCCCTCCCGTTCCTCGGGTACCCCGGGTACTTCCTGCTGGGCCTGGGGGCCGGCACCGCCAGCATCGCGTGTCTCTACCTGGCGCACCGGCTGCACGGCATCCTGATCCGCGTGGCTTCCCGGTTGCCGTTTCAGCGCTACTCGCTGCGGATGCTCGGTGCGCTCGAAGACCTCCGGCCCCGGCGCGTCACGCTCACGCTGGCCGCCTCCGTCATTGCGACCCTTGTCGGGTACGCGCAGTTCTACGTGCTCCTCCGGCCCTACGCCGATATTCCCGTCGCGGGCGTCGTGCTGACGTTCTCGATCATGATCCTTTCCAACCTGGTCCCCATCACCATCGGGGGGTTGGGTGTTCGTGAGGCCTTGTCGGTGATCATCCTTCGCCGGTACGGGGTGACCGAAGCCGTGGCGGTGAACGCGGCGTTTCTATCGTATCTCACCAATACCGTGCTGCCGGGCGTGATCGGATCGTTCCTGGTTCCGCGAGTGCACCTGGGGGCGGGGGCCGCGGCTGGGGCAGAGGCGGGGGCCAGTACGCATGCGACCTGAATCCGGTGCCCCCGGCGGAGCCCGCCCCCGCTGGTACGTCCTCGCCGTGCTGACGGTGCTCGTGGCAGCGACCGTGCTCCGGTTCTGGCACCTCGGCGCCTGGAGCATGTGGGTAGACGAAGGCATGACGTACCTGCGGGCGAAGAGCGGCATCCTGAATGACCAGGGGCCGATGTACGCGACCGCGCCGCTGAATTTCCTGGTGACGCGATGGATCATCGTTCACGAAGGCGCGAGCCTGTTCTGGCTTCGCTTCTTTCCAGCGTTCTGCGGCGTGGCCGGTGTGGGCGCGGTGCTCTGGTCGGGGTACCGGCTCTCCGGTCCGGTGGGGAGCATCGCGGCCGGCGCACTGGTCGCGCTCTCTCCGTGGCATATCGACTGGTCCCAAAACGCCCGTCACTTCAGCGCGGTGTTCCTCTTCGCGGTGGTCGCGGTCACCGCCTTTTACGAGTACTGGGAATCGGGGCGGCTCCGCTGGCTCGTCACCGCCTTCGTCGCGGCCGCGCTCGGGCTCCTGACGCACAGCTCGACGGTATTTGTGATCGCCGCCATGGGCGTGTACGCGGCGTGCCTCGTGGTGCTGCCGGGCTTCCGGCCGGGCATCGTCACGCGCAGCAAAGTGATCGCATCCGGCGTCTTCTTCGTGGCGCTGATCGGCGGCTATGCACCGGTCGCGATGACCGTGTCCAAGTACCTGGGGGCACACAAGACCGCGTGGAATCCGCCCTCGAATGTCGCCGAAAGCGTCATCTACTATGTCGGCGCCCTCGAGCTCGCCATGGCGGTACTCATCGGTGTGTGGGCGCTGGTCCGGAAGCGTCGGGCCGGGCTCGTCCTCCTGTGCTGGCTGATCGTCCCGATCGCCTGCGTCGTCCTCGCGGCGTTCAAGACCATTTCCAGCGGAGCCTACGCGCTCCCGTCCTTGGCGGCGGCCGCACTGCTGCTCGGCACTCTGGCGGAGGAGACGTGGGCGCAGGGCGCCGGAGCACGGACGATGGCGGCGCTGGTGGCCGCCGGCATCGCGGCCCAGCTGTTGCTCCGGACCGGCCTCTACCTCACGGCGGAACAGGGTAACCGCCCACCGTGGGACGAGGCCGTCCGATGGGTGGCGGCCACGGCGAAGCCCGGGGAGCCGATCTACGCCAGCGAAGGCGTGGTCCTTGGATACTACCTTGGGGACGATGCGCGCGGCCTCTGGCTTGATCACTGGCACCCCCCAGCGCCTGGGGGCACGCAGTGGCTCCTGGTCCTGGCCGGAGACGGTACGATTGACACACCACCCCTGGCCGCCTTCGTGCATGAGAGCTGCCGGGTGGTAGACGTGCTACCACGGAATACAGGCCCCAAGCGTCGGGATATCACCATTTACGAATGCCTGGGGAAATGAACGCACAGCGGGCTGGAGGTCTCATGAACTGGCGCACACTTGGACCACTCGGTTCCCTGGCTGCCATCTCGATTGCCATCGCCTGCGGTGGATCGAGCGGGCCGAAATCTGTCAC
>DATEGY010000225.1:0-7124 GCA_035279865.1 Gemmatimonadales bacterium
GAGACCGGGAAGGTCCACGTCGAGAAGCACGAGAGGCCGTCGCCCGCCGGTCTTCATCGCGAGGAGCGCGTCGAGCGCCTCGGCGCCGTTGCGGAAGGAGACAAACCGGTACCCCCGGCTTTGCAGTCCGTAAGCCAGGAGCTCGGCCAGCGAGTGATCGTCCTCGATGCTGATGACTTCGGGGGCCTCGCCCTCGCCGGAGAGTGACCGGGGGGTGGCGGGACCGCGGGGATCCGGCGCCGCGGGCTTGATGAATTCGGTGATGCGTTCCATGAACCAATGCGCGAGCGCACCCCGGTCCAGCTGGAGTTCGTCGGCATGCTCGATCCAGTCCTTCGCGGTTTCTTCCATCCCGGCCGCGAGGTCCGAGGCATCCGGAAATCCATACGAGCCGGCCGAGCCGCGTACCTTGTGCACTTCGCGTCTGAAGGTCTCCAGGGCGTCCCGGTCGCAGGGGTATTTCATGAGGCGATCGGCGCAGGCCTTGATCGCCGCCACCTGCGTGCCGACGGCGCGCCGGTACTCGGCCAGGAGCTCCGGGGGGACATCGGCTTCCGGGGACGCGTCCATTGCCCTTCAATCTGTGGCCGCGGGCCCGTGGCGCCATAGCGACGGGGCGGCGGGCCCTCCGATATTCCTTGCATGACGGAGCGGGAATCGGTCGGTCTCTGCCTTACGTGCCGCTGGGTCAGGCCATCCACCAACCGACGGGGCTCCACCTTTTACCGCTGCGGGCGGGCCGAAACGGACCCCCGGTTCACGCGGTACCCTCCATTGCCGGTCCGGACCTGCCCGGGCTTCGAGGTCACGATGCTCTTCGTCGTCCTGATGCACTACACGAAACCGCTCGCCGACGTGGATCGGATCCGGGCGGAGCACATTTCCCATGTGGAACGCGCGGCGGGGCGGGGCATCATGGTCGCGTGGGCCCGGCGGTCACCGCCGGTGGGAGGGGTGCTGGTCGCGATGGCGCCCGACCGGAAGGCGCTCGACGAGGTGCTGGCGGAGGATCCTTACGTGAAGGCGGGGCTGGCGTCCCCGGAAGTGGTGGAATTCAAACCGGCCAACGTCCGGGGACCCTTCGTTCCTTAGACGCGATCAGTTGCCGTCTTTGCCGAACACCCCCACGCCGTAGAAACACGGTGACGTTTTGCACGCCACCATGATCACCTTGAGCTTGTAGCGCATGGTCTCGCGGGGCGTGACCTTCACGATCGGCACGTCGTCCGTCTGGGTGTCGGAATCCACCTCGTCATCGTCCGCGTCGTAGAGGCGGAAATCGATGTCGCTGCAGTCATTGTCACAGACGCCCAGCAGGGCGTACGACGTGCCCGCGTGCAGGGTCAACGTGAGGAATTCGTTCTCTCCCTCGCGGAGCGACCCGGTGTACGGATCGTGGGTGCGGCTGTACCCTTTTTCCTCGAGGATGCGGCTGGCGCGTTTGATCTGATCGTTGACCTGGTCTTCCCAGCGGCTCTGCGCCGCGGCGATCGGTGCGGCGAGGACGGTACCCAGAACGACGACGGCAGTCGCTCGAAGCATTGCGTGACCTCCCGGAATAGGTGGGCGCGGGGGAGCGCTCCAATCTGCAACCGGCGTCCTGATCGGGGAAGTCAACCGTTCTTCACGAACCCGGTGGGAGCGCTTTTCGTCCCGAGGCGACGCCGCTGCCGACCCCGATGCCGAATGCCGCCGCCGTCAGGACGGTGACGAGGGGCAGGATGGTCACGGGCAGGAACACGGCGCCCGCCACGACGCCTGCGATGAGCGGCGCCGCGGGACTCTGCACGGCGTCCACGAACCGCAGTCTGCGCCGCACAAAGCGCCGCGAGACCACGTAGCCGCCGACCAGCGCTGCCACGCCCACCAGAAGGCCGAGCATGAGTTCTCCCTGAGAGGGTTCGACTACCCCTACGGAACTTGCGGGTACACCGTTTCCCGGGCAATCTGCCCTGGTGACCTATGAAACACGCTTCCCCCTTCTCTTCTACGACGGATCCTGCGGATTCTGCGCCCGGAGCGTGCAGTTCCTGCTTCGGCACGAGGGCGGGCGGCATGATCTGCGGTTTGCCTCTCTCCCACGCACTCCCGGACTGGGTGCCGACTCCATGGTCTGGCGCGAAGGGGACCGGACGTTGCTGCGGTCGGACGCCGTGATCGCGGCCGCCCGGTACCTGGGCGGCGGGTGGGCGATGCTCGCCGGCGCGCTGGCCCTGCTGCCGGGGCCGGTGCGCGACGGGGTGTACCGCCTCGTCGCGAGCCATCGTCACCGGTTGGGCGGTCCGGCCTGCGTGATCCCGACTCCTGAACAGCGCCCGCGCTTTCTCGACCTCGAGGACTGAGTGACTGAGAAAGAAGACGATCGTCTCAGCGACGTGGATTCGGCGGAGCAGGCCTACTTCGTCAAGGTGCTTTTTTGGATGGGGCCTGCGGTGTTCATCATACTGGTGGGGATCCAGTCGTTCCTCGCGAGGCACGGAGTGATTCCGGGATGGCTTCTGACGATCCTGTTCGTGGTCGACATTCCGCTCACATATTGGGTGGCCAAGCTGGTGCATGCGGGGACGGGGAATCTGGCCGAGGGATTCGTCGCGACGCTCACCGCGAGCGGGAATCTCCCGCCCCCCCCACCTGCCTACGTGCGGCAGGACGTGCTCCTGACCCAGGGGAAGTACGCGGAGGCGGCTGACTATTTCCGCGACCACATACGGGTGCACCCTGAGGATCTCGAAGCGCGCCTGCGTCTCGCCGCGATGCTTGAAAAGCACCTGCGGGGCGACGCGGAAGCAGAGCAGCTCTATTTGGAGGTGCGGCGCTCCAATCCTGACCAACGCCGCGAGATGGCTGCTGCGAATGGCCTCATCGATCTGTACACGCGCACGGGCCGGAAGGACCGGCTGAAGGTGGAGCTGGCGAGATTCGCGGATCGGTACGCGGGAAGCCAGCATGCACTCGAAGCAAGAAGGAAATTGGACGAGCTGAAAGCTGATGGCTGATCGCTGACTACCACCTGATCGCCGCACTCCCCCACGTAAACCCCGACCCGAATGCCGTCAGCACCAGCAAGTCACCCCGCTTCAATCGGTCTTCGCCGAGGGCTTCGTGGAGCGCGATGGGAATCGATGCCGCCGTCGTGTTGCCGTACTTCTGGATGTTGGAGTAGACCTGCGCCTCGCTGAGCCCGGCGGCCTGGCGAACCATCTCGATGATCCGGAGGTTGGCCTGATGCGGGACGAGGAGCGTGATGTCCTTCGTCGTGAGGCCGTTGGCGGAGAGCGCGGCCGCCACGGACGCGGGCATCTTGACGGACGCAAACTTGAAGACCTCCCGTCCTTCCATCACTGCTCGATGCAACCCCTGCTCGATCATCTCGACCGACACGTACGGGTCGTGCGCCAAGCCGGGACCATCCACCCACAGCTTCTCGGCGTGACGCCCATCCGAGTACAGGTGTGTGGAGAGCACTCCGCGCCGAGGATCGTCGGTGGGGCCGAGGATGACGGCGCCGGCCCCGTCTCCAAAGAGCACGGCGGTATCCCGGCCGCGCGTGGTCTTGTCCAATCCCCGCGAATGGACTTCGGCGCCGATGAGGAGGATCCGGCGGTACTGTCCCACCCGGATCCAGGCGTCCGCGATGGAGAGCCCGTAGATGAACCCCGAGCATTGATTCCGCACGTCCACGGCCGGAATGTCGGCGATCCCCAGCTCCCGCTGCAGGAAGACGCCGTTGCCGGGCTCGAAGTGGTCGGGCGTACAGGTACAGTAGACGATGCAGTCCAGATCTTTGGGGGTGAGCCCAGCGGCGGCGAGAGCCCGGCGGGACGCTTCCGCCGCGAGTCCCACGCCGGTCTCACCGGGAGACACCCAGTGGCGGGTCTTGATGCCGGAGCGCTGGACGATCCACTCATCCGAGGTGTCCATCATCCGGGACAGGTCGTCGTTGGTGACGACCTTTTCCGGCACGTGGAAACCGGTGGCGAGGAATTCGGTGCGCGGCATCGAGTTTCTCCGGTTGCGGGATGTGACGGGCGGGAGAAGATTTCGCTTCCCCCACCGCAAAGCAAGGGACATGGATCTCGCCATCACGCGGGCGCAGAAGGACGCCGTGCTCGGCGCCAGGCATCTTCCCGACGTTCTCAAGCGGGTCCTGGATGGTGCCAAGCCCAACGGCTCCGACTTCGTGATTCACATGACCTATGAAGAAGCGACCGCTCTGAACGAGCTCTGTTCGTGGAACGTGCACACGGACGCGGCGGGGAATGTCACGGCGGAGTCCAAGCCATTCGACGACCTTGTCCGATCCATCATCACTCACCCGGACTACTAAGCATGACACGCCTCAGGCACATCCTGGCACTCACCCTTCCCGCTTCCCTCTTCCCGCTTCCCGCGCTCTTCGCCCAGAAACGCGCCATCACCGTCGACGACTACCTCGCCCTCAAAAACGTGGGGGATCCTCAGGTGTCACCTGACGGGAAGTGGGTGGTCTACACGGTGGGGACCATCAGCCTCCAGGACAACAAGTCGACCTCCCGGCTCTGGCTTGCGAACGTGGCGACGGGTGCCGCCCGGGAGCTGTCGCAGGGCGCGGGCTCCGACCGTTCACCGCGGTGGTCCCCCGACGGCCGGATGATCGCATTCCTCTCGGGCCGGGAACACGGACCGCAGGTGTGGGTCATGCCGGCGGCCGGAGGGACCGCGCGACGGGTCAGCGATCTGCCTGACGGCGTCGGCGAGATCTACTGGATGCCGGGTGGCACGGGCTTCCTGGTGGTGAGCGACATCAAGTGGCCGAAGGAGCAGGAGATCGACAAGCGGAACGGTCCGTTTCCGACGGACGCCAGGCTCTGGACCAACGTGCTCTATCGCCACTGGACCGACTGGCGTGCCGGCATGCGGCAGCACGTCTTCAGCGTGGACCTCGCCTCAGGCAAGGCGGTCGACGTGACCCCTATCGACAAGGACGCGCCCACGATCGCGACGTCCGGAGATGGGGATGTCGCGATGTCCCCCGACGGGAAGGAAATCGCGGTCGCCATTCACGCGGACACGGTGGTCGCGGACAACACCAACGTCGACGTCTATCTGATGAACCCGGACGGGAGCGGGATGCGGGACCTGACGGCGGCGAACGCCGGCGCCGACAATACCCCCCGGTTCTCGCCGGATGGAAAGTGGCTCTCGTATCTCTCGATGGCGCGCGCCGGGTTCGAGGCGGACCGCCTGCGGCTCCTGCTCGTGCCCAGGAGCGCGGGCCGGACCGATGGCGCGCCCGTCGAGGCGACGGCGGGGTGGAACCTCTCCGTGTCGTCCTACTCCTGGTGCGCGGATTCGAAGTGCCTCTACGCGGTGGTGGAGGAGCGGGGGCGCGACAATCTCTATCGCATTTCCCTGCCTGGATTCCAGCGGACGCTGGTGTTCGGCAACAACGGCGTGAACACCAACCTGACGGTGTCCACCGACGGAAAAACCCGCGCCTGGCTGTACCAGAGCAACACCCAGCCGGCCGAGGTGTTCGTGAACGACAAGCCGCTGACGCATACGAACGACGAGCTGCTGTCACACCTGGACTTGCATCCCCTCGAGGCCTACGGGTTCATCGGAGCGGGGGGTGATTCGGTGTTCGGCTGGCTCCTGAAGCCCCCCGGATTCGATGCGACGAAGAAGTATCCGGTCATCTACCTCGTGCACGGCGGCCCCCAGGGCGCCTGGGACGACAACTGGCACGCGCGGTGGAACTACCAGATGTTCGCCTCCCGCGGGTACGTCGTGGCCGCGGTGAACTTCCACGGGTCGACCGGCTACGGGCAGGCCTTCACCGACGCGATTTCCCAGCACTGGGGCGATTGGCCCTACGAAGACGTGATGAAGGGGCTCGATGTCGTGGCCCGCCTGCCGTACGTGGATTCGACCCGGATGGGGGCGGCGGGGGCCTCATATGGCGGTTACATGGTGTACTGGCTGGCCGGTCACACCAACCGGTTCAAGGTGCTGGTGGACCACGATGGCGTATTCAACCCGGAATCCATGTTCGGCACCACCGAGGAGCTGTGGTTCCCCAAGTGGGAGTTCGGGGGCACCCCGTACCAGGAGGCGGGGGGGAACCGGGCGCTCTACGAACAGTGGTCTCCCCTCAACTTCGTGCAGAACTGGAAGACCCCCATGCTGATCGTCCACTCCCAGCTGGACTACCGGGTGGATCTCTCGGAGGGGTACCAGGCCTTCACCGCCCTCAAGCTTCACGGCGTCCCCGGCAAGTTCCTCTATTTCCCGGATGAGGGGCACTTCGTCGTGCGGCCCCGCAACCGGCGCCTCTGGTGGGGCGTGGTCCTGGACTGGGTTGACCAGTATCTCAAGAACTAGGGGACCAACCGAGGGTACGACTTCCGATGCTCCCTTCTGGAGGCGCGTTTGCGAACCTTGCGTCGTCTGATCGTTTGCGCGATGGCGATGGCGGCCCTTGGCTGTGAACACACGACCCCGTTTTCGTTCGACAAGGATGTGTCGACGACCCCCCTTCAAAAGGGTGATCCGGTCCGGCTGACGTACAATCCGGGCTTGGACACCCGGGCTTCGTGGCTCCCCGACGGCTCGGCCTTCCTCTACACGCAAGAACAGCTCGGGCGCCCCGACCGCGATCAATGCATCGCCGTCATGCCCGGCACCGGTGGAACGATCACGCGCCTCGTCTGCGCCGACTCGGATGTCGCCGCGGACTCCGTCAACGTCCTTCTGGCTCCCGCGGTTTCCCCTGAGGGCCGCCTCGCCTATCTCCGCACCAGCACGCTGGCGAACCGGGGGCGCCCCACCCCGGACCGCGCGGGAGTGGTCCTGGCGACCTACGCCGCCCCCCAGCCCGGGACCGTGATCCAGTCGCTCCCGTATTTCAGCCCCGACAGCCAGCCGGTAGACATGGTGTCGGACATCCATTGGGCGGCCGGCTCGGTGCTCTTTTATCTCGCCGATCACTTCCAGATCGTCTGCCTCAACATGAGCTGCACCGTCGCCGATACCAGTCTGACCGGTCTCGAAGTCGACCGCATCGTCCTCGCGCCCTCGGGTCCCATCCTCACCGCCGTGCCGGGGACCGTGGGCGCCACGGCCCTGGCGATCGCCGGCCCGGA
>DATEGY010000226.1:0-5563 GCA_035279865.1 Gemmatimonadales bacterium
GAATTCGCCCTCGCGGTACCCCTCCTCCTCGCCGCGGCACTCCTGGGCAGCTCCTTTCTGCGCCTCCAGCAGGTGAACCCCGGGTATGACCCGGACCGGGGGCTCTCCGTGGTACTCAACCTTCCAGCATCGCGGTGTCCCGATTCCGCGGCCGCGCTCACGTTCTGGCGGAACGCCGTGGCGCGGGTGGCGCAGACGCCGGGGGTCGTCGCCGCCGGACTCACCACGTCTCCTCCACCCGACAACGGTGGCGACGTCAACAACTTTGACCTGCTCGCACATCCGGTCGCGCCGGGTGGGGCGCAACCCGTGGCGCCCTGGCCTGTGGTGTCCCCCGGATTGTTTGCGGCCCTTGGCGTTCCGTTACTCGCAGGTCGTCTGTTCACCGAGGCGGACACGGCGGTCACCTCCCCGATCCTCGTCGTGTCCCGCTCGTGGGCGAATCATTATTTCCCGAACGAGCCCGTCGTGGGGCAGCGCCTCATTTCGGGCGGCTGCACGACCTGTCCGCCGGACGTCGTGGTGGGAGTCGTGGGGGACGTGAAGTACCTGGGGCTCGCTGGGAATGGCGAAGGGGTCTACACACCCCTCGCCCAGCAGCAGGGAGTTTTCCGGAATGCGACCCTGATCGTCCGGACGAGTGCGGCGCCGGAGTCCTTCATCAGGCCCATTACCGAGGCACTTCGGAGCGTCGATCCCCAGCTGCCCCTCGCCGCCGCTCCACTGCGTGAAGGCCTGCGGCAGGCGCTGGCCGACCCGGGACGGTGGACCCGCATTCTCAGCGCATTTGCCGTCACGGCCCTCGGCCTCTCCGCGCTGGGCATCTTCGGATTGATGTCGTACGTCGTCCGCCGCCAGCGCCGCGAGATCGGCGTGCGCCTGGCCCTCGGCGCGGAGCCTTCGCGCATCATCGGGATGATCGTGGGGCGGGGAATGCGGTATGTGGCGGCCGGAACGGTGGTCGGTCTGGGGCTCGCGCTCCTCGAGGCTCGATGGATCGGCGCGTTGCTGTACGGTGTCGCGCCGCGCGATCCGGTGACCATCCTGTCAGTCACCTTACTTCTGGCGGGGGCAGCACTAATTGCCTGTATCGTCCCGGGGCTCAAGGCTGCCAGGATTCGGCCGCTTGAAGCCATTGCGTCGGAGTGAAGGCGGGGGATTGTCCGCACTCTGCAAGGTGACGCGGGATGCGCAACGGACCCCGAGGCAGGACCGTACCCGGAGGTGACGTATTACTCCGGAGGTTGCCATGACCCGTTACGCTGCCCTCGCATTGTTCGTCCTGCTCCCGCTCGCCGCCGAGGCTCAGACCTCACCACCCTGCACGTACGATCGCTGCGCTCTGCGCATCGAGGACGCCAACCCGGAGTTTCCGGCCCGCGTGGTGCAGGGCGTCGAAGGTCGTCCGGTGGGTTCGTTCGGGCTCTTTGCTCCGTCCATCTCCCTCTTGGCCGCGGGTCCTGACAGCGTCCGCATTCCTTATGAGCAGTTCCGCAGCCGCCAACGTACCATGACCGTGCTGGGTGTGCTGAGCGTCGCGAGTCTCGCGGCCGTGCCGTTCTTCGTGCACATGTCGTCGCGGGGACCCGGAAGCACGGCGTACTACCTGTTGGGGTCGAGTGCGGTGTTCGGGGTCAGCGCGCTGGTGGTGGGAGGGGGGGCGCGGAGCAAGTTGGACGAGGCCATTGCCCGGTACAACGACCGCTTACCTGATCGGCGGTAGGCCGGCTCCTAACCCCGGGCTTGCGCCCGGGGTCGGGTAAATCGACACGGCCATAGTTTTTCTGAACCGCATCGCACCAGCAGGGTCCTCTCCTTTGAACCCCGGGCTTGCGCCCGGGGTCATGTAAATCGACACGGCCATCGTTTTTCTGAACCGCATCACACCAGCGGGGTCCTCTCCCTTGAACCCCGGGCTTGCGCCCGGGGTCATGTAAGTCGACACGGCTATCGTTTTTCTGAACCGCATCACATGAAAAGGATCCTCAATCCCTGGCGTCCCGCCGCCATCTTGAGGGATGGGATCCCACCAGGCCTACCAGATGTACGCCCACATCACCTGCCACACTTGGGAGCGAGTGGGCTGCATCAATTCTGATGTGGTCGGAGACATTCGATCCGCTCTCGTCAGTGCATCGAAGGCGACCGGGGTTCGGGTTCTGCGGCATAGCGAACTGGCCGATCACGTGCACTTGCTGGTGAGCTTCTCTCCCCGACACCGACTGTGTGACTTCATGAGGCAGGTGAAGTCAGTTGCGTCATTCAGGGCAGGCCAGCGCGTCAGTGGCTCCGTGAAATGGGCGCGGGGCTACTACGTCGCAACCTATCATCGAAAGGATCTTGCGCGTGTCGCCGAGTACATCGCCGTTCAGTACGAACGGCATCCGGACCTGATCCCGAAGTCATGTAAGCGCCGTACATGACCCCGGGCGCAAGCCCGGGGAATAACCAACAAGGCGGCTCTCTTAGGGTTGTTGCCGTACCCGACCCCGGGCGCAAGCCCGGGGAATAACCAACAAGGCGGCTCGCTTGGGGGTTGTTGCCTTACCCGACCCCGGGCGCCACCCGGGGTTAACGGAATGCTGGGCATGGACTTGGAGTAAGGGTACCAGTCCGGCCCAAACGGGAGGCTTCTTGCTGGACTACCCGGGCTGCCGGGTCAGCACCGTGAGAAAAGCCTCGAACACGCCGGGCACCCAGGCGCCGCGGCGCCGCTCCAGCACCTCAATCGCCTCGGTCGGCGAAAGTGCGGCGGCGGGATTCCGGGTGATCGTCAGTGTGTCATAGTCATCCCACAACCCGACGATCTGCGCCCCGATGGGGATCTCATCGCCAGACAGACGATCGGGGTAGCCGGTACCGTCGCGACACTCGTGGTGCCACCGGACAATCCCCTTGATGTCCCACGGGAATTCGATGTTCGCGAGCAGGTCGACCCCCCAGAGCGGGTGCATCCGGATCAGGGCCTGCTCCTCGGAGCTGAGAGGGCCGTTCTTGGCCAGGAGCTCCTGGGGAATGCGGATCTTGCCGAGGTCGTGCAGATACCCGCCGAGGAGAATGGTGGTCTCGAGCTCCTCACCCAGCTTCAGCTCCCGGGCCGTGGCGACCGCGCTTTCCGCCACGCGTTCGCAGTGGCCGAAGGTCGCGCTGTCGCTGGACTCGATGGACCGTCCCCAGTTCCGCACCACTTCCCGGTACGCGGCTTCGATCTCCGCCACCTTGCTGCCGACGCGCAGGAGCTCCGGGCGCGCCTGCAGCTTCTTGAAGAGCCCATACGCGGCATGCAGGGTTCGGAGCGCGGGCTGATCGCGACCCGTCCCCTGATAGAGCAACGCCAGCTCGTGCAGGGCCTCGGCCTCGTTGAGGGCGGCCTGCGCCGCCGACGCGAGCGACACCGCGGTGCGGAGGCGGGCCTCGGCCTGGACCGGCCGGCCACTCTCCCGGTACATCATGCCCAGCACGCGGTAGGCGTCGGACTTGGCGCCGCCGGCGCCGACCTGATCGAAGCGGGACAGCGCGTCTTCGGCCAGTTCCTTGGCGCTCTCGAACCGCTGCCTGCCCACTTCGAGCTCGGCGGTGCTTACCAGGCAGATGCCTTGGAGGTATTGATCTCCCGTCCGGTTGGCGAGATCGAGTGCCCGGGCGAAGTACTTCTCGGCGTAACCAGTGGAGCCCGCGTCGAGGCTGACCATGCCCAGGTTGTGATAGGCGATGGCGCGGCCGTGATCGTCTCCGCAGTCCCGGTACGCATCGAGCGAGCGCTGGTACCAGGTCAATGCCTCCTCGAGGTCTCCCTGGATGTTGGCCAGGATGCCGAGGTTCTGTTCGGCGCGGGCGCGGATCTCCCGCGATGGGCTGCCGAGGCGGATGGCCTTCAGAAAGGCGCGCCGGGCTTCTTCGAGTGCGCCCGACGACAGGTGCAGACCACCGATCGTATTCAGGGCTTCTGCCGCCAGGACGTCGCTGCCGAGCTCACACGCGACCTGATAGCTCTGGCGGCAGAGCTCCCAGGCACGGCCGGTTTCGTCGCGCTGGTGGAGGACCACCGCCAGACGCCGCAGCGCTTCGGCCAGGACCGCGAGCTCCTGATCGTCCGAGGCGGCGGCGATGGCCGCGTCGTAGCGGTGTACGGCGGCCGAGATGGCGCCCGACTCTTCCTCGCGACGGGCTTCCAGGAGCAGATGTGAAGCGCCGGAGATCATCGGTGACCTACCAGGCGATGGCATACTGCGAGAAGTGGGACACCTGCCCCGTCACCGTCCGGTTCAGGACGTTGTCGAGGGAGGGGATGATCTCGAGGATCCGGAAATCGTCCGTCGTATACGCGATGCGCTTCGGGATGAAAGCCCCGAGAAACCCGCAGTTCGCGTAGCTCATGGCGAGCTGCGCGGGCCGCTGGAATACCAGTCCCTGTGGCGAGAAGCGGACCGCATTCACGGAGTCCGGATCGACCACGGCGGTGATCAGGGTCGGGGCGGTGAGCGCGCCCGCGGGCACGGTGAGCGTGTGCGGGCCGACGGAGATCGTGCCGCCGTCGGGACCGATCACCTGCGACGTGGAGTCGAAGGGGAGCGGTCTGCAGGTGAGCAGGAGATTGAGGCCCCACCCGAACCAGTCCGACCGTACGTCCGGTACCGACTGCGCCGGCGGCGTCACGGGCGCCACCGGCGTCCGATCGCAGCTGCCCACGACCAACCCGCCGCTGAGCAGTCCCACGACGAGCGCGAGACGGCGGGCCCGACTCACGAGCCCTTCCGGTCCAGCGCCATCATGACGTTCACCGGCGTGTTCCGGGGCGCCTCGCCGGCCGTGCCCGGCTCATACCGCCGGAGCCAGTGATTGGCGGGCTCGGGCTTGCCCGTGCGGACCGCCGCGGTCGCGCGGGCGATCAGGTCGGGCGGGTTGATCGGTGCATACGTCAGGTTGTCGACGGCATCGTAGCCGGTGAGCAAAGCCTGGGCACCGCGGCCGTCACCGGCCGCGCCGTTGCGCAGGATTGCGGCGACCCGCCGGGCGAGCGCGGCGGCGCCGGTGGCATTGGTCGCCGGCGCCAGGACGGCAAACTGGGTGGGGCTCAGAATCCCGACGATGTCGGAGACGCGGGTCACCTGCGAGACCGTCGCCGGGGCCCCGGAATCCGGGATGTCGGTGTCGAAAACGATGCACGCGAGCGCGCCATGCATTCGCGTCATCAGTCCCCCCAGCTCGCGGATGCGCCGGACCAGGGAAGGGCGCGCGTGGAGTCCGTTCACGGGATCCACGCCTCCGTCGAAGACCGCCCCGGTCACGTTGCGGCGGGCCTCGATGTACGTCTGCAGCTTCAGCGCCAGCTCACGCGTGTCGCGCGGATGCCGGAAGAAATCCCACACGCCGGCGGACAGCCCCGCCACGCGTTCCGCGGGGCTGGGCGTATCGCTGGTGAGAATCACGACTGGCACGTTGCTGCCGACCAGGGGGTCGGCGTGGAGCAGGCGGCACGCCTCGATCCCGGGCATGTCGGGCAGGACGTTGGCGAGGATGATGGCATCGGGCCGGACTACTCGAGCCCGCCCCAGAGCTGAGA
>DATEGY010000227.1:0-16718 GCA_035279865.1 Gemmatimonadales bacterium
TTCGGATCGTCCGGTGAGCCGCAGATAGTTCAGCGATTCCTTGTCCACCGGGAAAATGCCGCAGGTGGCGCCGTACTCCGGGGCCATGTTGCCGATCGTCGCGCGGTCGGCGAGGGGCAGGTTCGCGACCCCCGGGCCGTAGAACTCCACGAACTTGCCCACCACGCCCTTCTTCCGGAGCAGCTCCGTGACGGTGAGCACCAGGTCCGTGGCCGTCGTGCCCTCGCGCAGCTTGCCGGACAGCCGGAAGCCCACGACCTGGGGAATCAGCATCGAAATGGGTTGCCCCAGCATGGCCGCCTCGGCCTCGATCCCGCCCACGCCCCACCCCAGGACGCCGAGTCCGTTGATCATGGTGGTGTGGGAGTCGGTGCCGACGACGGTGTCCGGGTACGCCAGCGGTTCGTTGCCATCGCCGGTGAAGACCACGCGGGCCAGGTATTCGAGGTTCACCTGATGGACGATGCCGGTGTCCGGAGGCACCACACGGAAGCCGCGGAATGTCTTCTGGGCCCACCGGAGCAGGGCATAGCGCTCCCGGTTCCGCTGGAACTCGAGATCGGCATTGGCCTGGAAGGCCGTCGGGGTTCCGAATTGATCGACGATCACCGAGTGGTCGATCACGAGCTCGGCGGGGAGCAGCGGATTGATCTTCTTGGGGTCGCCGCCCATCCGGGATATCGCATCCCGCATCGCGGCCAGGTCCACCACCGCGGGAACGCCCGTGAAGTCCTGGAGCAGCACCCGGGCGGGCATGAAGGCGATCTCGTCGTCCGGCGTGGCCTGAGGATCCCACTTCGTGAGCTTCTCGATGTCCTGGGACCGGACGGTCCGGCCATCTTCCAATCGGAGCAGGTTTTCGAGGAGGATCTTGAGAGAGTAGGGGAGCCGGGAGACGGGCAGGCCTTTTTTCTCCAGCGCCTCGAGCTTGTGGATGGTGAAGCGTTTCCCGCCCACCGACAGGGTGGTGCGGCTTCCGAAGGAATTCGTCTGGCTCATTCGACCGTCCGTACGCTGTCCACGTAATACTCCGTGAGTCCAAAGCAGCTGCTAGGAACGCCTTTGTGCTGCCGGTAATGCAAGGCCACCCGTTTGCCGAGGGAATTGTTCACGAGCCCCGCCACCGAATCATTGCGCACCGTGAAATAGAACTTCTCGGGGGTGGAGCCCGGTACCGCAACCATCGAGAGCTCGCCTTCCCACGTTTTGCAGAGCCAGCCCATTTTCGAGAACTTCTGCACGTATCCTGCCCGGGTGCCGCTCGAGAAGGTGAAGCTCAGGGAGGACCATGTGAAGAACACGAACAGCAATATCGGCAGGGCGACCACACCGGCGATGATGAGCTTGGCTTTGCGGGAGAGGGTCATACTGTCAATCTACCTCGTACGTTTCGGTGCGATAAGGCACGAAGCCGCGCGCCCGGTAGTTCGGGACCGCGTTAGGGTGATCGAGCGTGCAGGTGTGCAACCAGACGCGCGTCGGGTCCATGGCCCACGCGTCGCGGACGGCGCAGGAGAGCAGGTGCTTGCCGAGGCCCTTACCGAACTCCGCGGGGACAATGCCGAAGTATGCGACCTCGACGGAATCGTCGGGGGGCACGCGGCGCAGCTCGTACCAACCCGTGAGGGCTTTCCCCCGGTTGGCGACGTAGAGGGTGATCTCCGGCTGCGCGAGATGGGCGGTGATTTCGCTGTCGGTCCAGTCCCAACGATCCCGCCAGTGGTAGGCCTCGCCCACGGTGCGGTAGCACTCGCGATACAGGTGCGGCGACGGATGGGCCACCCGTTCCAGGCTGACGTCGGGAAAGGTCCCGAACGCGGGCCGGAACGCCTGCGGGGTCGTGAGCTCGAGGTAGGTGCGAGTCACCAGCATCGTATGTATCTTACGCCGTCCACCAACCCCACGTATCCATGAGCTTCGATCGCCATAGCGTCCCGCTGCCCCTCGCCCTGCACCTGGCCAGCTACACCGTGGTCGGCCTCTTCTGCGGCTTCGCGGGCGGCCTCAATCTGATCGACCCCGGCCACATCCTGACCGGCGCCGTCCCCCTCCTCGTCTGGTCCGGCTTCAGCATCGGGTATGTGTTCGGCATCCTGATGGGCCGCACCGAAGTCGTCCCGCTCGGGTTCGCGGCGAGCCTGCTCTACGTCGTGGGGGGGTACGTCTTCTGGACGCGCGGGTTCTGGAAATTCGGTGCCGACTGGCGGCTCGGCGCCCTCTGCCTCGCCCTCGGCCTGATCGGCCTCGTCGCGCTGGGGATGTACCGGAAGCGGATTCCGGTTACATCGTAGTCACACTCTAAAGCGCCCAGGCTTCAGCCTGGGGACTCCGGGGCCGCGGGAAGCTCGACCACGAACCGCGCGCCCCCCAGATCAGAGTCTTCGAGCCAGATCTTCCCGCCGACCTCGGCGACCACCCGCTGACAGATCGAAAGACCGAGTCCCGACCCCTCGTCGGGGCCTTTGGTCGTGAAGAACGGATCGAAAATCCGGTGCCTGATGGAGGGGGCCACGCCGGGCCCCGAGTCGTCCACGGTCAGCCGCACCCACCCGCCCCGTTCCTGCGACGACACCCGCACGACCGCCGGCGAGCGTGACCCGCTCCGCGCCGAGTACTCGGCGTTGGTGACGAGGTTGATGACGACCTGCTGGAGCTCCTGACCCAGACCGAGGACGACCGGGGAGTCGGGCTCGAGGACCGTCATCACCTCGATGTTCTCCGCCCGGAGCACGCGCTGGCGGATCTCCGCGACGTCCTTGATCAGCTCGTTGATGTTGACGCGCACGGGCGTGGAGTCGGCGCGCCGGGCCAGCCGGAGCAGGGAGCGGACGATGCGGGCCGCGCGGTCCACCTCGCGAACGATGGTGGACGCGGCGGCGCCGACCTCCGGGTCCGAGGAGCCGCGGCCCAGGAGCTCCGCTTCCATCCGGATGGCGGCGAGGGGGTTGTTCACCTCGTGGGCCACGCCGCCCGCGATTTCTCCGACGGTCGCCAGCTTTTCGCGAGCGATGAGCTCACGCTGGGTGCGCAGCTCGTCGGTGCGGTCGTAGAGCGCGACCAGCAGGTGCGGGGACCCGAGCCCGGTGAGGTTGGTGATGGTGCAGTCGCAGAGCCGCCGGTCGCCGCCGGGCTGCGTGACCACGACGCGGCCATTCCAGGGCTCCCCCTCCCGGCGTCCCGCGAGAATCGAGTGCAGCGGCAGCTCGCTGGTGGAGAGCCCCAGCCCGTCGAGGTGTTTCCCGATCGCCGCCGCGTCGGAGGCGAGGCCGAAGACCGCGCGCCCGGCTTCGTTGAGCTGCTGCACGCGCCCCTGCGGGTCCACCAGAGCGAGGGGGAGGGGGCTGGCGTTCACCATGGCGCCGGCCCGGTTGGCGGCGGCCCGGGCCGCGGCCACCGCCTGTGAGAGCTCCAGGCCGCCCGCGATCTGCGCGGCTACGGCCGTGAAGTAGTGGAGATCCGTGATGGTGAAGGGGTGCGGGTCGCGGTCCCCGTCGGCCCCGCGGAACCGGATGACGCCGATGGCACCGACGACGCCGCTCGAGGTGTGGAGGGGCGCGATGAGGGCGGACCGGACCCGATCCGCGTTGGTCCAGTCCGGCGGGCTGGCGTCGGGTTCCGCCGAAGCGTCCGACGTGATCACGGCCTCCCCGGTCCGGACCACCCGCCCGGTCGTGCTGTGCTCGAGATTCAGCACACGGCCTTCGAAGTCGTGCGCCATGCCGATGGCCGTGACCACCGTGACGGCGTCCGGGGCGGTGTGCCCCGGGGCTTCCCGGAGCGCCACGTAGCCGCCCTGCGCGTCGATCAGGGACGTCACGCCCTGCATGGTATACCGGAGCAGCAGCTCGGTCTCGGGCGCCGCGAAGAGCCAGCGGGACAGCTCGACGATGAAGGTGCCGAGCCGGCGCTCGCGCTCGAGGGAGATGCGCTTCCCCACCATGACGGCCAAGTGATTGGCGTTGATGAGGATATTGTGGACCAGGGTGACGTCGCCTTCGGCGAGGGGACGGCCGGCGAAGGCTTCGACCCGGCGGCCGTCGGCGTCGGTGATGGCGACGGAGGCGGCCCCAGTCGTGAATCCTCCGGCCGTGCTCTCGCCGCTGTCGTTCAAGCCCCGGTACGTGAGGCGCACGGGCGCCTTGAGCTCAGCCTCGAGGGACTGAACTGTCGCCTTCCAGAACGCGGGAACTCCTTCAGCCCGCTCGGCGGCGGCCAGCAATGTGGCGATGGGGTCGCTCACGCAACAACGATAAGGCGTCGAGAAGCACTACGTCCAGAAGCAGATCGTCGAGAAGCAAGACGTCAACGCCCTGCTTCTCGACGCCTTGTCTCTTGACGCCCCGCTTCTCGACGTCTTTAGGGTCTTATCGCTCCGATGAATCTCGTCGGGTCGACGGCGAACCCGGGGAAGACCGACGCCAGATCGGCGGACCCGAGATGCCGGGCGAGAATCTCGGCGAAGAGGTCCCGGAAGTCGGTGGTCACCGCGACGTCCCGTCCCTCATACCGCTGTTCCGGTGCCAGGCCGGGCCACTTCCCCAGCACCTTCCCGCCATTCACCGGCCCGCCGAGTGCGAACATCGCCGTCGCGTGGCCATGGTCGGTGCCGCTGTTTCCGTTCTCGTGAATGGTGCGGCCGAACTCCGACATGGTGAGCACCACGATGTTGGCCATGCGGTCGCCGAGGTCGGTCGCGAATGCCGCGAGGCCGTCTCCCAGCTCCTTGAGCCGGGCCGACAGCTGCCCCTCGCTGGCCCCCTGATTGACGTGGGTGTCCCAACCGGTGGCGTCCGCGAAGGCGATCTCGAGACCGATATCCGCCTTGATCAACTGAGCGATCTCCAGCAGGGAACGCCCGAGCTTGCCGTTCGGGTACACGGCGCCGTGCTCCGGCTGGTACTGGGTGGGGTCCGCCGCTTTGAGCTGTCGCGCAGCCTCGAAGCCTTCCTGCGATGAGGAGGCGAGGAGCCCGGTGGAGGGTCCCTGATACAGGGCCTCGAAGGCCCGGGTGACGCGGTCCCCCTGGGCGTTCTGCGGCACGCGGAGGCCGAACGTCTTGAGGTCGCCGATGGCGAGTGCCGGTGCAGAACCCGAGAGGATCCGCGGCAGCTCGGGGCCGAAGGCGACGGACCGGAAGGCCGAGCTCTGGTGTTCGCGGTCGTGCTGGCAGTAGCGGTTGAGCCAGCCGTCGGACGTGATCTTCACGCCGGGCGTCCCCGATTCCATGTAGTCCTGGGCATCGAAGTGAGAACGGGTGGCGTCCGGTGAGCCGATCGCGTGAATGGCGGCCAGGCTCCTGTTGTCCCACCACGGCTTAAGGCTCGAGAGCGACGGGTGAAGGCCGAAGTACCCGTCCAGGTTCACTACGTCCGCCGCCGGCACGCCGATGCGCGGGCGTTCATCGTAATAGATCCGATCGCCATGCGGGACGACCATGTTCAGGCCGTCGACGGCACCGCGCTGAAAGAGGCAGACGAGAATGGGGCGGGAGGCGGTTAGCCGGTTAGTTGTTAGGCGGTTAGTAAGCGCATACGCGGCTCGATCCAGAAAGAGCGGATCGAGTCCCACGCTGAACAGGGCAACCCCGCCAGCCCTGACAAACCCTCGTCTTGTAATTACCATGGAATCTCCATGTCAGCACTAACCGTCTAACCGTCTAACCGCCTAATCACTGCCGTTGAAAATCCGGCCCGCCGAGCGCCATCCCCACCGCGAAATTCCTCGCCGCCTTCTGGTCGAGGACATCCTTGATCTGATCGAGAATGACCTGCCGCGTGTGCGGGGACATCGCCCCGCCCAGGAGCTGCTGGTCGATGGTGGCCACGAGCGAATCGTGGTCGGTCATCGGGGGCACGACGCGGTCGAGGTCGACCAGGGCACCGGGCATTCTCCCTGACGCGAGGCCGACGGCGACGTTCATGCGGTCGAGCAGCGCTCCGCTGTTGACCCACTCGTCCTCGGTCTCGTGATACCCGTCGGGCGCCACGTGCTGGTAGAGGGGCTCGCCGAGCCGGGCGACCACCTGGGCGAGCCGGAGCGTCGTGTCGGGCTCGGCCCCGGACGCCCGGAGGGCGCTCGCCACGAACTCGAGCGGTGTCTTAACCTTGCCGGAAAGATTGGGCCGGGCCCAGAAGTCGGGGCCATGGAAGATGGCGGTGAGCACGGCGCGGATGTCACCGTTTGTCTTCTTCCACGCCGCCACCGCGTCATCCACGCAGCCATCCGGTGGCTCGTCGGCGACGAAGCGCTGGCAGAGCTCCCACGACACGTGGTGCATGGTGGCCGGGTGGCTCGCGAGCATCTTCAGCAGCCTGATCCCCTCGTCCTGCCCGTGACCGGCCGGAAATGACATGCCCAGGACGGTCTTCGCGCGGTAGTCGTGGGCCCAGTCGTTGAACACGAACCGCGGATCCTGCCGGGGCCGTTCGATGCTCCAGCCGGTGAAAATGCGGGCCGCGGCGATCACGTCGGCCTGGGTATAGCCGCCGTCGACACCCAGCGTGTGGAGCTCCATCAGCTCCCGGCCGTAGTTCTCGTTGATGCCCTTCGGCAGGCGCTGTCTTGCCGAGTCGAGCCGCATCGGGTTGCCCCGGCCGAAGCGCGCCCGGGCTTCCGCCCGGGCGAGCTGGGGCGGAACCGCTCCGGGCACCACACTCTCCCAATTGTCGAGATAGAACAGCATCGCCGGGCTCTGGGCGGTGGCGATCAGCAGGTCCGTAAAGTTGCCCAGCGCATTGGGCCTGATGACGTGTTCTATGTAGTCGGGAATGAGGGCGCGATCGATGCCCTTACCTGCGTAGATGTTGAAGTGATTGGTCCAGAAATCGACCATCACTTCCCGCAGCTGGCGCTGCGAATAGGCGGCCCGCACGACGTCAAGCTCGGGGAGCTCACCCACGAGTCGCCGCAGTTTCGGCGGCTGGTCGGCCGGCTGGTCAGGCGCCGTGGGGTCCTTCTTGAGCCGCTCCTGCCTCGCCTTGCGCGCATCGTCCAACAACCCGATCAGGTCGTAGGAGCTCTCCTGCAGGATCTGATAACCGGCCTCGATCGCCCTCAACGAGTCATCCAGGATGCGCCCGGGGTCCAACTGGAGGTCGATCCAGTGCATCACGCCCATCTGCGCCACGCGGATGACGTCCCCGGGGCGGGGGCCGTAGGCGAGGCGGTTCAGCGCATGGAGGGCGGAGTCGCGCGGTGTGAGGGCCGCGGGCGCAGCCGTCATCTGGGCCCCGAGGAGCCCGGGAACCAGGAGGCAGGAGGCGACGAGCGTGGTGCGCGACATGGGATCCGTGAGACGCTACACTCAGCGTCCTGTTAACTCAAACGGCCGTTTCTACTTGGAGTGCTCCAGGCCGGCCACGAAGGGTGCAAAGTACTGCTTCCAGGCGGCTGCGACGGTGTGCGTGCCGTGCCCCCGGGTCAGGTCCGAGATGGGAAGCAGCACGTACCGCCCGTGCGGGACCTTCGGGAACAGCTGCGCCATGATGTCCAGCGACGGTGGATTGACCTCGTCATCGGCGGAATTGATGGCCAGCACCCTCGCTTTGATGCGGCCAAGGTCGCGGGACGGGTCGTAGTCGCGGGACGCGTCGAACTGATAGAGAAAATCGTTCGCGTCGAGGGTGGCGAGCTCGTGGTCCATCCAGCGGGTGATCTCAGCATCCGCCGAGTCCCGGGTGGGGAAGTCGCGCTGAAGGCGGCGCGGGGCCGAGGTCATGAAGAAGAGGACTTCGGCGGCCCCGCGAAGACCGGGAGGTTGAGACGTGTAGTCCCCGCCCTGCCACGCGGGGTCGGTGCGAATGGCGTCCATCGCCATCCGGCGCAGCATCCGGTTTCGTCCGGCGATCTGCGTGGGCAAACATGCCAGGGGCACCACGCCGTCCATGAAGTCCGGATACCGCTCGGCCCACATCCAGCTGTGCATGCAGCCCATAGACGTCCCCATCACCACGAGCAGGTGGTCGACGTGGAGGCCTTCCGTGACCAGGCGGTACTCGGCTGTGACCAGGTCCGCGTAGGCATAGTGCGGGAACTTCATCCGTAACCCGTCGGATGGTTTTGACGAGCGACCGTGGCCGATGTCGTCGGGCAGGATGATGTAGTGGGTGGTGGTGTCGAGTGCCTCGCCGGGCTGGTAGAGCTCCGTGAACAGGGGGTTCAGGAACAGCCGCCCGGTGCCCCCGGTCCCGTGGAGGATCAGGACGGCGTTGGCGACGTGACCGCTCGCGTCCCTGCGAGGGTGCCCAAGTGTGAGGGAGTGGAGCTTGAGCACGGCGAGTGACTCGCCGTCCGCGAAATGGAAATTCGGCAGAACGAAGGTGGCGGTGTCGCCCTGGGCTCGAAGAGCGGCGGGAACGAGCAGGGCGCCCAGAACGACGGCGAGTGGACGGCGCATCAGCACTCCCGGCTAGAGATACCGCTCCTTCAGGATTGCGGCGTGATGGATGCTGTGACCGGCGACGATATAGGCGAGAGCCCGGACGGTGATGGGGTGGCCGCTCGCGACCCCGCTCATGCCGAACATCGACTCCGTCATGCCGCTGAAGAGGGCCAGGGTCGCCCGCCGGATGGCCTCGAATTCGGCGCCGATCTCCGCGATGTGGCGCTGATCGGCGGCTGCCGCGGCCGCGTAGGCTTTTTCGTCGAAGCTCGGCAGGGGGGCCTTTTCCCCCCGGGAGAAACAGAGCGCCCGGCAGGTGAAGATGCGCTCGGCATCGTTCACGTGGCTGACCACCTGGGCCACGCTCCACTTGGCCGGCTCGTAGCGGAAGGACGCCCGGCCTTCCGGGATGGCTTTCACCTGGGCGCCGAACTCCATTCCCTTGCGGGTCAGGATTTCGATCAGATTGCCCTCGGGGACGAGCCCAATGTAGTGCGCGTAGTAGGGATTGAATTCGCTTGCTGCCGGACGTGGGATGTCGATCATGGCGCTCCCTTGGGGAAAAAGACCAGCTCGGCGATCTGATCCGCGATCTTGCCGGTGTCGCCTCCGTTGCGGTTGCTCAGCACCACGATGGCGGCGTGAAGATCGGGGAAGCGGACGATGGTATTGCGGAACCCGCTGGTTTCTCCGTGGTGCCAGAGCCGCCGCGCTCCCCGAAACGTATCCACGTACCAGCCGAACCCGTATCCGGTTTTCGTCCCGTCCGTCAGCACGCCCGAGGTGAACCCTTCGGCCAGGCGGCTCTGCTCGAGCAGCCGGTCGGTGAGCAGCGCGTCCGACCATTTCGCCAGGTCCTGCACCGTGGAATAGATGCCCCCATCGCCGCGAGTGGCGCTCGTGACGCTCTGATCGGTGGGCCTGAACGTGGGCGCTCCGGAGTCCGGCGTGTAGCCGAACGCCCGCACCGGAACCACCGGCCCACCGGCCTCGAACAGCAGGGTCCTGGTCATGCCGGCCGGCCGGAACACACGCTCGGCCAGGAACTTCGGGAACGGCATTCCCGAGGTCCGTTCGACGATGAGTCCCAGGAGGACGTAGGCCGTATTGCTGTACTGGAACCTGGTTCCGGGCGTGAAGTAGAGGGTGTCTTTCTTCTGGATCATCGCCAGGACATCCGCGTCCGACACTTGCGTGGTCTGGGTATCGGGGATCAGGTCCTCGTAGTCCCAGATGCCGGAGGTGTGGGTCAGGAGCTGCCGGACCGTCAGATTCTTCACGTGTGACGGCAGCCCGGGGAGCAGATAGTCGATGGGCTCGTCGTACCGGAGCTTGCCGTCCCGCGCCAGGAGCATGATGGAAAGCGCGGTGAATTCCTTGGTGAGTGACGCGAGCCGATAGTCGGTGCCGGGTGTGGCCGGGGTAGCGGGAGACAGGTTGGCGAGGCCATAGGCGCGTTCGTAGAGCACCCGGCCGTCCCGGACCACGATGACGCTCGCGCCGGGCACCGGTCCCATGTAATCGTGGAACAGCGCGTCGATGGCGCTCGTCTGGGCCGGCGGCAATCCGGTCGCCACGGCACACCCCGTCAGGAGAGAGAAGAAAGCGAGTACCGGAACCTTCGTCACGCCGCGCACCACTCCTTCCAGGTCGCATTGGCCAGGCCGATGGTGAGCCGGTTTTCGTTTCGTACCAGCGGCAGTTTCAGCAGGAGCGGCTCCAGCGAAAGTTTCTCGAGCCAGCGCTCGTCCGACAGTCGGGCAGCGGAGAGTCCCAGGTCCGCGTAGCGCCGGGAGTCCCGGTCCACGAGTGCCTCCACCCCGAACTTCTGCGCAAAGCGCCGCAGCTCTCCCAGGGACGCCGGTCGCTCGTTCAGGTCCACAAAGTGCGTCTTGATCCTCCGCTCGGCGAAGAAGCGGAGGGCGGCACGGGTGTCGGAGCTTTTCTTCACCCCGAAGATCTGTACTGCGAGAGGGCCGGGCACGAGACGGCAATTATACTTCGGGCCGTGAACCCGCGCCTCAAGATCCTCGCCGCCGCGGTCCTGTTCTCCACGTCGGGCGCGGCCATCAAGTATCTCACGCTCGACGTCTGGCAGGTGGCGGGACTCCGCGGCCTGGTGGCAGGTGTCGCCCTGCTCGTGATGCTCCCCGAGGCGCGCCGCGGGTGGACCTGGCGCACGTTCGTGGTGGCCTTGGGGTATGCCGGCGGGACCATCACCTTTGCCCTGGCCAATCGGCTGACCACCGCGGCCAGTGCGATTTTCCTTCAGTCCACAAGCCCGATATTTATTCTGTTCCTCGCGCCGGCGTTGCTGGGCGAACGCGCGCGCCGGCATCAAATCGGCGTGATGGTCGTGATGGCCGCGGGGATGGCCCTGTTTTTCGTCGGTATGGACCGGCCGGGCCGGGTCTCGCACAACCCGGTCGCCGGAGACCTCATGGCCTTGCTCTCGGCGCTGGTCTGGGGCTTCGCGATCGTCGGGTCCCGCTGGATCGGACGGGGGACGACGGGACCCGCGGCGGTCGCGGCGGCGGCGGCGGTAGGCAACCTGCTCTCATTCTTTTTCTGTCTACCGTTCGGGCCGGTGCTCACGGGGCTGGACGCCTCGCAAGCCGGAATCCTCCTCTACCTTGGCATCTTCCAGCTCGGTTTGGGCTATGTCCTGATCTCCAAAGCCCTCCCCCTGATTCCCGCGCTCGAGGTGTCCCTCCTGCTCCTGGTAGAGCCGGTGGTGAGCCCCGTGTGGGCGTTCCTGCTGGTGCGTGAAGTGCCTGGGCTGTGGTCGCTGGTGGGAGGGGGGATCATCCTGGTGGCGACGGTCTGGAACACTCGGCTCGGAGCCGCGGCTGTGCCGCCGGTGGACTAAGGGGGCGAACTCACGTCAGTTCGGTTTCGTCGAATCCGCCGGGTGCCGATCCTTGTGGAGGTCCCGCGCGTCCTGACGCCGGTCGCGCCGGTCGCGGTGCAGGTCGCGGCTGTCGTGCCGCCGGTCCCGCTTGTCCTGTCGGATGTCCTTCCGCTCCTGCCTGGCAGCCGTGCTGTCTCCGTTTTTCACGTCCTGCCGGGCCTCTCGCCGGTCCTGATGGATGTCGCGCGTGTCCTTCCGGGCGTCCCGCCGGTTGCGGTGGATGTCGCGGGTGTCGTGCCGGATGTCCCTCTTGTCCTTGGTCGAGTCGGCCGCCTGAGCGGAGACGATGGCCGGCGCGGCGATGGCGAGCGCGAGGATGGTGAAGAGCGTTGTGGCATGTCGCATACAACCCCCGTTGTTTGGGATCCGCCCCATGGGACGTTCGCCTCCGGGACACGTTAACGCGTGCACCAAAGTGTTGCCGGACCTGATGTTCCGGCGGCTAGCCGGAGACCCGGGGCGCGGCCATATTCGCGGGAAACGCGCCCTAGGAGGCTTACGCATGCGCGTGTATAAGACGGAGGACATTCGCAACGTGGCCGTGGTCGGCCACGGCGCGAGCGGCAAGACCTCCCTGGTCGATGCACTCGCGTTCGTGGCCGGAACGAGCAAACGCCACGGGTCCGTGAAGGACGGCACCGCCCTCACCGATTACACCCCCGACGAAATCCAGCACAAGTACTCCATCAACCTGGCCCTGGCCGTGGCCGAGTGGATGGACGCGAAGGTCAACCTCATCGACACCCCAGGATATCTCGACTTTACCGGCGACGCGCTCGCCGGGGTCTGGGCCGCGGACGGGGCGGTGGTGGTGCTGGCGGGCACGGCGGGGGTGGAAGTCGGTACCGAGAAAGTCTGGGAGTACTGCGAGGAGCGGGGCCTCCCGCGCCTTCTCTTCGTGTCGATGATGGACAAGGAGCACGCCGATTTCGAGAAGGTCTTCAATCAGGTCAAAGATCGGCTGACCGCGAAGGTGATCCCGGTGGAGATTCCGGTGGGCGAGGGCCCCGAATTCCACGGGATCATCAATCTGTTCTCGAAGAAGTGCCACATGTACAAGAAGGGCACGAAGGCGGGGGAGTACGAGGAGGTGGACGTTCCGCCCGAGTATCAGGACCGCTTCACGAAGTATTCCGAGGCTCTGATCGAGAGCATCGCGGCCACGGACGATACCCTGCTCGAGCGCTACCTGGGCGGCGAGGAGATCGGCCGGGACGAGGCGATCGCCGCGATGAAGGCCGGCATGGCGCGCGGCGAGCTGTTCCCGCTCTTCTGCGGCGCCGCCGAGCTCACCTATGGGACGAAGGCCCTCCTCAGCAAGATGGTGGAGCTCCTGCCGTCGCCGAAGGACAGACCTGAAGTCGAAGGGCAGGTCTGGGGCAACGCCCAGAAGGTGACCTGTGCGCCGGCCGACCAGGGGCAGCTCGTGGCCCGGGTCTTCAAGACCATTTCCGAGCCGCATGTCGGCGACGTCTCGTATTTCCGGATCGTCTCCGGGATGGTCAAGAACGGCCAGGACGTGTACAACGCTCCCCGCCAGGCGGTCGAGAAACTCAACCACCTCTGTGTGTCGGTGGGGAAGGACCGGACGGAGGTTCAGGAGCTCCATGCCGGGGACATCGGGTGTGTGGCCAAGCTGCGTGACACGCACACGAACGATTCCCTGTCCACCAAAGAGCACCCGATCGTCCTGCCGAAGATTCCCTTCCCGGAGGCCATCGTGTCGTCGGGGATCGAGGTCAAGCAGCGGGGGGAGGAAGACAAGCTCTCGATGGGGCTCCACAAGCTCCACGAAGAGGACCCGACCTTCCAGCACGAGTACAACGGGGAGCTGGGCCAGACGGTGATCCGCGGGCTGGGGGAGCGGCACATCGAGATCGTCGTCGGCCGGCTGGCGCGGAAGTTCGGCGTCCATGCCCTGTTGACCAGGCCCAAGATCGCGTACCGGGAGACGCTGCGCGGGAAGGCCGAGGGGCAGGGGAAGCACAAGAAGCAGTCAGGCGGCCGGGGACAGTATGGCGACTGCTGGATTCGGTTGGCGCCGCTTCCCCGCGGCACCGGTGTCGTGTTCGAGGACCACATCGTGGGTGGCGTGATTCCGCGGCAGTACATCCCGGCCGTCGAGAAGGGAGTCGAAGAAGCGGCGGCCCGGGGGCCCATCGCCGGCTATCCGGTGGTGGACTTCAAGATCGAGCTGTACGACGGGTCATACCACGACGTGGACTCGAACGAAATGTCGTTCAAGATGGCCGGCATCCTCGCCTTCAGGAACGTGAGTCCCAACTGCAAGCCGGCCCTGCTCGAGCCGATCGTCGATCTCTCGGTCTGGACGCCCGACGACGCCTTGGGGGCGGTGATGGGGGATCTCTCGTCCCGGCGCGGGCACATTCTGGGCAGTGAGCCCGATGGGCGGCTCACCCGGGTGAAGGCGCATGTGCCCGAGGCCGAGCTGGACAAGTACGCGACGACCCTGCACTCGCTGACGCACGGGCGAGGGACGTATCACGCGCAGTTCTTCAAGTACGAGCAGGCGCCGCCGGAGGTGGCGACGAAGATCGCGGAGACGCGAAAAAAGGAGCTGGACGAGGCTAAAGCGTAGTGGCCGACCTCTTCCGCTTCTGGTTCGGGTGGGTCACGCCGGTGGGCCGGCGCCGGTATTTCCTTCACGGCGCCGGCCTCATGCTTTTCAAGTACCTGGTCGACGCGGGAGTCATCTGGGCCGCTGTCGGTGTGGTCTGGACGCCTCTGGACTACTTTGATCCGGTCTGGTCCCTGCGAGCACAGGCGATGGGACAAGGGCACGAGCTGCTCGCGTTCCTGCTCGCCATCTGGACCTTGCCGTTTCTCTGGATCGGCGTGTCCCTCAGTATGCGCCGTTCGCTCGATGCCGGCCGCTCGGCATGGGGTGTCATTGTCTTTTTCATACCGCTCTTCAACTACCTACTGATGCTGGTCCTCAGCGTCCTCCCCAGCCGGCCCCCGCGCCCGGGGCTGCCGCCCCGGACCGTTGATCCCCGGCTGCGGAGCGCCCTCTACGCGGTGGCGGCGGGACTCGCGATCACCATTCCCACCATTCTCCTGGCTCTGTACGAGCGGCGCTTCTACTCCCTGGGGTTGTTTCTCGGCACTCCGTTCACGCTGGGTGCCATCTGCGCGAATGTTTACAACCGGAGGAAGCCGGGACCATTCAGAGACACGGTGCCCGTCGTGCTCTTGACCGTGACCATCTTGGGATTGGTGCTCGTCCTGTTCGCCCTGGAGGGTCTGGTCTGTATCGCCATGGCCTTTCCCATCGGCGCGATTGCCGCCCTGGCTGGGGCGGTCCTGGGCCGGGCCATTGCGATGAAGTCTTCCGAGACGGGCGTTTCCACGGGGATGGCGGCGCTGGTCCTCCCCTTGGTGGTGCTGGCCGAGCCCAACCGGACGCCGGCACCCCTTCGGGAAGTCGTGACCACCATCGAGATCGCGGCCCCTCCGGAGCAGGTCTGGAGGACGGTGGTGGCGTTCCCCGAGTTGCCTCCACCCACCGAGATGATCTTCCGGGCCGGGGTCGCGGCGCCGCTCCGGGCCCGCATCGACGGGACCGGTGTCGGGGCGACCCGGTATTGCGAATTCACCACCGGCGCGTTCGTCGAGCCGATCACCACATGGGATGAGCCGAGGGTGCTGGCGTTTGACGTGACGAAGAACCCGCCGCCGATGAATGAGATGTCACCCTACCGGAAGGTCTACGCGCCTCACTTGGATGGCTATTTCCAGGCGACCAGGGGGGAATTCCAGCTGGTCGCGCTGCCGGGCGGGCACACGCGCCTGGTGGGTCACACGTGGTACCGGATGTCGATGTATCCGCAGGTCTACTGGGATGGTATGGCGGACCGGATCATCGAGGCCATCCACCGGCGGGTGCTCGAACACGTCAAACGGACCGTCGAGGGGGCACACCCGTAGCCCGGGAGAGCAGGGTCCTTCGCGCCTTCGGCGCTCAGGATGACATGCTCGTTTGTTGATGAGTTCAAGAAATGAGAGGGACAGGGGGCTGGTCCGAAGTGTCGGACCAACCCCCTGTCCCTCCTGGCTCTCACGACACACTCACTGTCATCCTGAGCGAGCGCGCGAACGCGCGACGCGAAGGACCTTCTCCCGAGGTTATCCGACGAGGATCGGCTCAAGCTCCGGATCGGGTTCGGGCACGTACGGCTGCTTGTACTTGAACCGCTTGCCCGTGTAGTTCCTCAGCACCACTTCCTTGTCTGTGATTTTCACGACGTACTCGGGGAGGAGCGGAATCTTCCCGCCGCCTCCCGGCGCGTCGATCACGAAGTGCGGGACCGCGAGACCTGACGTCCAGCCGCGGAGCGCCTTCACGATCTCGAGACCCTTCTCGACCGTGGTCCGGAAGTGCTCGGCGCCGGCCACCTGGTCGCACATGTAGATGTAGTAGGGCCGGACGCGCGCGGCGAGCAGCTTCTGCATCAGCTTCTTCATCACCGCCGGATCGTCATTCACGCCCTTGAGCAGTACCGTCTGGCACCCCAGCGGGATCCCGGCATCGGCGAGCATCCCCAGGCCCTGCACCGCCGCCGGGGTCAGCTCGTCGGGGTGGTTGAAGTGCGTGTTGATGTAGAAAGGATGGTATTTCTTGAGGATCGCGCACAGCTCCGGCGTGATCCGCTCGGGCAAGTGGCAGGGGACCCGGCTCCCGATCCGGATGACTTCGAGATGGGGAATGGACCGGAGGCGCTTGAGGATGTCGTCGATCCGACGGTCCGAGAGCAGGAGCGGATCGCCCCCCGACATGATGACGTCCCGGATCTCGGTGTGCTGCTCCAGGTACTGGAACGCGGACTCGAGCTGAGACATCGGGATCTTCTCGGGATCCCCCACCTTCCGGCGGCGGGTGCAGAACCGGCAATACGAGGCGCAGACGGGGCTCACCAGGAACAGGGCCCGGTCCGGGTACCGGTGCGTGATGTTCGGCACCGGCGAATGCGCGTCCTCGGCCAGCGAGTCCACGATCCCGTCGTGCACTTCCAGCTCCTGCACGCTGGGCACGTACTGGCGCCAGATGGGATCGTCGGGGGACTTGATCAGATCGACCATCGCCGGGGAAATCCGGAACTCGAAGTTCTCCGCCGCCTGCCGGAGGAGATCGAGCTCCGGGAAGTGCTCGGCGCCGAAGCGGGCGGCCAGCACCTCCAGGGAGGCGATGCTCTTCTTACGAAGCAGTTCTTGCCAGGACTCCATGGGTCAGGTCCTTGAGATAGATCACCAGGTCATCCCCGGGCGCATAGTACTCCGGGATTACCGCGGTCCTGGTGTACCCGCGGGCCTCGTAAAACCGGCGCGTCGGCGCATAGTCCGCGCGCGATGACGTCTCGACGACAACCAGTCGACAGTGGTCAGTTGTCAGTGTCTGCTCGACATGCT
>DATEGY010000228.1:0-18440 GCA_035279865.1 Gemmatimonadales bacterium
AAATCGAGTGCGCCAGGCACCTGGTCTTCCATGCCGCCTGGCTCAAGCAGCACGGGCATCCGTTCAAGCGCGAGGCGGCCATGGCGAAGCTGTACGCTTCGGAGCTGGCGATGCGCGCGACCACGAAGGCGGTGCAGCTGCACGGCGGGTACGGGTACACCACGGAGTACCCGGTGGAGCGGATGATGCGCGACGCGAAGATCTGCGAAATCGGGGAGGGGACGAGCGAGATTCAGCGGATCGTCATTGCCCGGCAGCTGCTGGGCGATTTGATCGACTGACGTCGAAATCCCCAATCTGTCAGAGTTCCGGCGGCTTGTAGGGACCCGGCTCGACGGTCTGCTCTTCCGGGTGCGACAGCTCCTTATGCAGGTGCTCGAGTAATTCGAGCTGGCGTTGCTGCAGGTGCCAGAGCTCGTGCCACTGCTTGAAACGCAGGGAGTCGAGCTTGTCGTGGAGATCGCGGATCTCGATCTCCGCCATCAGATTGATCTCGTAGTCCTGCTTCGCCTGCATCCGGTCCTTTTCCGACTGCCGGTTTTGGCTCATCATGATGACGGGCGCCTGCAGGGCCGCCAGCGTCGAGAGGACCAGGTTGAGCAGGATGTAGGGGTAGGGGTCGAACGGCTTTTTCAGCAGGACGAATGAGTTGATCCCCATCCAGACCACCAGAATGCCGCCGAATATCCCGATGAAGGTCCAGCTCCCGCCGAACTGGGCCACCTTGTCCGCCACCCGCTCCCCGAACGTCATCTGCGCTTCGAACTCCTGGTTCACCAGCCGGCTCACGCGCCCCCGGTGGGCCAGCCGCGTCACCAGCCCCTTCTCCATCTCCGAGATCTTGTCGAACTCTTCCTCGAGGTAGCCGAGAAACTTCTTGGCGCGGTACTGCTCGCGGCAGTTCTGGCAGATGCCGCGCGTGCCGGGCCACTCGGGCCGGTCGCGCTTGATGAGGTTGACGATGGCGGGCTCCAGCTTCTGGGACCCGACCAGCGTGCGGGAATCGACCGTGGTGCCGCAGAGGGAGCAGGTGACCTTGGCCATGGGACTGGAAGCTACGCGGGACCCAGCACCTTCACTAGAAAGGCCCAGCGGTCCGCCTGCTCGTCGATCATCCTGGCCACCGGCTTTCCGGCGCCATGTCCGGCCTTGGTCTCGATGCGGATCAGGACCGGGGCCGGGCCCGCCTGCGCGGACTGGAGGGCGGCGGCGAACTTGAAGGAATGCCCGGGCACGACCCGGTCGTCGTGGTCGGCGGTGGTCACGAGCGTGGCCGGGTACCGGACGCCGGGACGGACGTTGTGCAGGGGTGAGTAGGCGCGCAGGAACGGGAACTGGGCCGGGTCGTCCGCTGAGCCGTACTCCGGGACCCACGCCCACCCGATGGTGAACTTGTGAAAGCGGAGCATGTCCATGACGCCGACCGCGGGGAGCGCGGCCCCGAACAGCTCCGGACGCTGGGTCATCGCCGCGCCCACGAGTAACCCGCCATTCGACCCGCCGCCGATAGCCAGCCGCTCCGGACGCGTGATCCGCTGATCGATCAGCCACTCGGCGGACGCGAAGAAGTCGTCGAAGACGTTCTGCTTCCGCTCGAACATGGCCGCCTCGTGCCACGCTTCGCCGTACTCGTTCCCGCCGCGCAGGACCGGCATCGCGAACACGCCGCCCTGCTCGAGCCACGCGATGATCCCCGCGGAGAAGGCGGGCGTCATGTTGACGCCGAACCCGCCGTATCCATAGAGGTAGACCGGCGCGTTGCCGTCTGCCGGAAGGCTCCGGCGCGAAGTGAGGAACATGGGCAGCTCGGTCCCATCGCGGGACCGGACGAACACCTGGCGGGACTCGTACCGTCCGGGATCGAATTTCACCGCCGGGGTGCGCCACACCCGCGTGGCTCCCGACTCGACGTCGTGGGAGAGGATCGCCGTCGGCGTCAGGAAGGATGTGAATGCGAAGAACAGGGTGGGGGACCGGCGCTCGCCCGACAGCTCGGCCACGGACCCCAGGGTGGGCAGCTCGATCGGGTCGAGCTCCTGGCCGGAAAGCCGGAAGCGCCGCAGGCGGCTGTGGGCGTGGTGCAGGTAGCCCGCGACCAGCACGTCTCCGGAGAGATGGACGGATTCGAGGGCGTCCTCCTGTTCCGGAATGATGACGGCCGGCGTGCGGCCGGGGTCGCGCGTATCGATCTTCACCACAGAGCGGCGCGGGGCATTCCGGTCCGTGACCAGGTAGAACACGGGTCCGTCGTTGCCGATGAAGGCCCAGGCCGCGTCGAAAGCGTCGAGCCAGGGAACGACCGTCCCCGGGTGCTCGAGATCGACGTAGTAGAGCCGGTTCCTTCGGTCCGTGCCGAGCCAGATGGACAGCACGAGATAGCGGCCGTCCTCGCTGACCTCGGCGGCCACCCCCCAGTCGGGCTGGTCGGGGCGCTCCCAGACGAGCTGGTCCTGGTCCTGGGACGAGCCGATGCGGTGGTAGTACAACTTGTGATGCTTGCTCACGTCGAGGAGCGGGTCCGCGTCCGCCGCCGGCGCGGGGTAGCGGCTGTAGTAGAAGCCGGCCCCGTCGTGCCGCCAGGCGATCGACGAGAACTTCACCCAGCGGAGCTCCTCGGGGAGATCGGCGCCCGTCGTCACATGCTTGACCCGGATCACGTTCCAGTCGGAGCCGCTCTCCGAAACCGAGTACGCGAGGAGGCGTCCGTCCTCCGAGACCGCCGTTACGCCGAGGGCGGTGGTCCCGTCGGTGGAGAGCAGGTTGGGGTCGAGCAGGACCGTGGGCGGCGCATCCGGGGTGCCGTCGGTCCGGTACAAGACCGGCTGATTCTGGAGGCCGTCATTCCGGAAGTAGAACCAGCGCCCCGCCTTGTGGGAGGGCACGCCGATGCGTTCGTAGCTCCACAGCTCAGTCAGCCGCCGGTGGATCGCCTCCCGCTGGGGAATGCCCTCCAGGAAGGCGAAGGTGAGGGCGTTCTGGGCCTCGACCCAGGCCCTGGTCTCGGGAGCGTCCACGTCCTCCAGCCACCGGTAGGGGTCCGGCACCTGGGTACCGTGATAGTCGTCCACCTGACTGGACTTCCGGGTGGGTGGGTAGTGGAACGGAGAGGGGGCAGGACCCGTAGGGACCAACGAGTCGGCGCACATTGCGCCGAAGTTTATCTGGATTGACGTAACTTACAAGGGCGCTTAGATTTACACCGTGCTTCGAACCTTGGCTCCGTTCGCGTCGTTGACGCGCATCCTGCCCTCCGCCGCGGGCGTCCGGGTTCATGTGCCTTCGCCTCACTCCGATCTCTCAGGCTCTGCCTCTCCGAGCAATTGCTGGAACCACCTTGGGACCCCCGTAGGCTGCTGGCCCGCCGGGGGCGTAAAGGATTCGTGCTTTGAAGCGAGAAATACTGATCTCAGGCAGCCAGCGGGAAACCCGCGTGGCAATTCTAGAGGACGACCGCCTCGTTGAGTTACTCGTCGATCGTCCTGATTCCCGGCGTTCCGTCGGAGACATCTACCTCGGTAAGGTAGAAGCCGTCCTTCCCGGCATTCAGGCTGCCTTCCTGAATATCGGCGCCGAGAAAAGCGCGTTCCTCCATGCTTCCGACTTGATCGAGTCGGAGGACGAGGACGAGCCGGGGGAACCCGAGGACGTCGACGACGAGCCCCAAGAGGGGAACGGCGACGGCAACGGGGCTTCCGCTCCCCCAAGTCAACAGCAACAACCGCAGCGGCCGCAGGGCGGACGTGGCCGCAATGGTGGCGGCGGCGGGCGTCGCGGCCGGCGTCCCCTCCCCAATATCCAGGATGAGCTGAAGCGCGGTCAGACCAAGCTCGTCCAGGTGATCAAAGAGCCCATCAGCACCAAGGGTCCGCGGGTCACCGCGCAGATCTCCCTGCCGGGCCGCTTTCTGGTGTACATGCCGTACGCGTCGAAGGTCGGGGTCTCCCGCAAGATCGAGAACCGCGAGCAGCGCGCCAAGCTGCGCGAAATGGTGAGCCGCCTGGTCCCCAAGGACGAAGGCGGCTGGATCATCCGGACGGTCGCCGACGACCTCACCGAGGAGAGCTGCAAGCGGGAGATCGACCACCTGGTGGGGTTGTGGAAGAAGATCGTCCGGAAGAGCAAGTCGGTCCGGGCCCCGGCGATGGTGCAGCGCGAGACGTCCCTGACGCGCGGCATCGTCCGCGACCTGTTCTCGGACAAGGTGGACGGGCTCCTAGTCGACTCCAAGCAGCTGTATAACGAGATCGAGCAGTATCTGAAGCAGATCGATCCCGGGCTGATCGACGGGGTGAAGCTCTATCAACAGGAGACTCCGCTCTTCGATGAGTACGACATCGAGACCGAAATCCGGGGCCTGTTCGCCCAGCGCGTCGATCTGCCGACGGGCGGCTACATCATCATCCAGCCGACCGAAGCCCTGGTGTCGATCGACGTGAACACCGGCCGGTACACGGGGAAGAAGGACCCGGAGAGTACCATCCTCCGGACCAACCTCGAGGCCGCCCGCGAGGTGGCACGCCAGCTCCGGTTGCGGGACATCGGCGGGATCATCGTGGTGGACTTCATAGACATGGAGACCCGGGGCAATCGGGACAAAGTGCTCCACGAGCTGCGGACCCACCTGGGCCGGGACCGGGCGCGCACCAAGGCGTATGCGGTGTCCGAGCTGGGGCTGATCGAGATGACCCGCCAGCGGGTCCGGCCCTCACTTTGGCAATCGATGACCACCGATTGCCCGACCTGCTCGGGCACCGGGCGGGTGTTCCGGCCTGAGGTGGTGGTCCGGCGGATGGAGCGGTCCCTCAAGCGGGCTGGTGCGGACCACAAGGAACGGCAGCTGGCGGTCCGCCTGCACCCCGAGGTGGCTATCTACCTGGTGGAGCAGGAGCCGAACTTCTTGCGGCAATTGGAGAAGCAGACGGGGCTCCAGCTCGAGGTCCGAGACGACCCCATGATGCGCCTGGATGAGTTCCGGATGATGGCCAAGCCGGCAGGGCGGGACGTCACTGAGCAGTACGCGGTGGCCTAAGCTGTTTCAGATTGACAGGGCATCCAGAGCTCCGTAGGTTCGCGGCCTTCCGCGCACCGCACCGGAGTTCACATGGAGCCCTGGCAGATCAAGCTGCGGGCGGGCGATCCCCAGGGCGCGTGGGACCTCTTCCACGAGCGTTATCGCCGGCTCATCCTCGCGACCATCCGACGTCTGGTTTCCGATCACGACGACGTGATGGATGTGTATGCCTCCCTCTGTCAGGCCCTGTCCGCGGACGAGTGCGCACGTCTGCGGCGCTACACGGATCGCGCGGTCGGCCGGGCAGGAGCAGGAACGTGGTTGGTGGCGGTAGTCCGCAACTTCACAGTCGACCAGCTTCGCGCTCAGCATGGCCGTGAACGCCGTACCGTACCCGCCGGTCTCTCCGACCTGCAGCAAGAGATCTACCGCGCGCTTTGCCTCGAGGGGCATTCACACGTCGCAGCCTATGAGCTGATCTGCCAGCGACGTGGGGAACCGATCCCATTCTCCGCCTTCCTTCGTGAAATCCGAAGCACCGCCCTCCAGGCACCGTGCGCCGACCGGCCGCACTTGGGGCAGGCCTCCTCTCCGCTCCCCGACGAGATCGCGACTTCCGACGCTGACCCGGCCGTAACGGCCGAAGCCGCCGCCCGCCTGGGGCAGGCTTTGGCAGGGTTGCCGAGCGACGTCAAGCTGGCTGTGCAGCTGTTCGTGGTGGAACAGCTATCGGCCAGGGAGGTGGCCCGGGCGGTGGGGTGGCCCAATGCCAAGGCAGTCTACAACCGGGTGGTCAGGGCCCTCGCCCGGATCCGGGAGGTACTGGGACGGGAGGGCCTGGGCCCAGGCGACCTGTGAGCAATATCGGACCCGGCGTCCGTATCACAGTGCGAGTGGTGGGGGAGAGCCCCCGGTCTACCTGGTGAGGATAGAGCGCATGCGTCGGACGTGCCCAACCGAAGAGCAACTTCTGCCGATCGTCCTCGACGATGCCGCTGCCACCAACTGGGTGGCGCGGCACGCGAGCACGTGTCCGGGCTGCCAGGCGCGGCTCGCGAGCTTGCGGCAGGAAGTGGCCTCGATTCGACGTGGGGCGTCCGCCAGGCCCGGCGAAGGGACACACCTCGATGAATTGGCGATGGCCGACTTCGTGGACGGCCTTCTCCCTCTCGAAGATCGCGCGCGCTCTATCACCCATCTCGCGACCTGCGGTCGGTGCCGCCGGGACCTGGCCGCTCTGATTTCTCTCACGTCAGACGAAGAGATTGCGCTGGAGAACGGCAGCGCCGGGCGGAACCTGTCCGTGCGTCGTCGCCGCTGGGCGATGAGCCTGGGGGCCGTCGCGGCGACGCTCCTCCTCACGTTCACCCTGCTGCCGCATCATAGCGAGCTGCCTTCACTCGGCCACCGCGGCCCCACCTTTACCGCCTCTCAGGCACCCGTACCGATCGGGCCGCTTGGCGACGTCGATACGGCGGCAAGTCTCGTCTGGGGCAGCGTGGCCGGCGCCGGCCGATACCGGGTGACGCTCTTCACTACCGACGGCCGCGCCTTGCTCGACGTCGAAACCGTCGACACTTCGGTAGCAATACCCGATTCGGTTCACACGGAGCACGGCACGTCATATCTCTGGAAGGTCGAGGTGGAGGGCGACCGCGACCGGTGGACGTCGTCCGACCTCATGGAATTCCATCTCCGTGAACCTCGACACTCGGATGCACCTCCCGTACGTGGGCCCGATTCGCTGGCTGCGCTGGCTCACCACCTAACGGACTCGGCGCTGGTCGACGAGGTGCGCCGTCGGTCGACTGAAGTGCGTGACGCATTGGGCCTGCTCCTCGAATCGGCAATGCGCGGCCCGACCGAGGCGCGCGATCAGAACCTGGCGGCGGCTCGGCGGTTGGCGCGAGCCTGGGCGGCGGCGTGGCACGATGACTTCTTGAATCGCGAGGTCGAACGTTTCGCATCATGGCCGGTGAGTCGAGCCTTGGCCAAAGTCCGCGCCGACAGCCTGAGACGCGCGGGTACCGCTGCATATGGCACGCAGGGGCCGACGGCCGCGGTCGCCATCTGGCGGCGGGCCCTCGCTGGATCAACCGCCATCGTCGATACGGCGGGGATGGCTGCCGTGCTCGGCAACATCGGAGCTGGACTCGCGCGCAGCGGAGGGGAGGACAGCGCCGAGGCGTACCTCTCCCGCGCCCGCACCCTCGCGGCCGCAATCGGTGACATCCGCGTCGAGGCCAACGCCACCGGCGAGCTGGCGGGGATCAATGAGAGACGGGATCCGGCCGCGGCGGTCCGCGAATACCAGAACGCGGCAGCCCTGCGTGTCCGGATCGGTGATTCCCGGGGCCTGGCTGCGGACTACAACAACCTCGCCGGTATGGCCCGCCAGTCGGGCGATCTCGGCGAGGCTGAGCGGTACCTCGACTCGGCGCTCGCGCTGAACCGCCGCGAGGGAAGGCCTGAAGAGGCGGCCACGAACCTGGTGAACCTCGCGGCGATCGCGATCCTGGACGGGGACTTCGGCCACGCCGAGGCGCTGTATTCCACCGCACTCACCACGTGGCGGGAGCGGGAACAATGGTCGGACGTTGCGGACGCCGAGCGCGGTCTCGGAGAGCTCGGGATCCGCCGGGGTGACTATCCCGCGGCGCGTGCACACTTGCTCGTAGCCCTCGGACTGTATGGCAGGACCGGACTCACCAGTGATGCGGTCGCGGTCCGACAGATCCTCGCCACCGTGCTCGCGGGACAGGGCGATCTGCAGGGCGCGCTGGAGCAGTTGCGGACGGCCCAAGGTCTCGCGGACTCCGCGTACCTTGGCGCGGATGTGCGGGCCGGCGTTCTGCTCGCCCGCGCAGACCTCGCCGACCAGCTCAACCGCTACGACGAGGCCGAACGTCTGTACTCGACGGCCGAGGCCTTGGCGCGGGGGTCTGCGGACGCTGCTGGAGAGGCAGCGGCCCGGTTCGGTCGGGCGCGGGTGCTTTTCGGGCGGGACGACCTCCCCGGGGCCTCACGCCTGCTCGATCAGGTGATTGGGGCCCAAACGAGTGCCGGCGATAAGCGATCCGCCGCTCTGACGCGCCTCTGGCTTGGTGAGGTCGACCTTCGGCAGGGTGACACCGCTGACGCGCGTGCGCAGGTGACGCTGGCGTCCAGTGAACTTGGACGTCTTGGGGACCCCGTGGCGCAAGCCGCGGCGTTCACCGCGCGCGGTGATCTCGAAGCTCGCGCGGGGTTTCCCGCATCCGCGGAATCGTTGTACCGCCAGGGGCTCGCCGTCGTCGGAACGCGCACGGTGCCTGATGTCTCGTGGCATCTGCGTGCCGGCCTGGGTGTCCTCCTGGAGCACCGGGGCGCGCTGGATGGAGCGGCGGTGGCGTTCCGGGGCGCGATTCGCGACATCGAGCAGGCTGGTCGAACCATCGTCGTTCCCGAGCGCCGTTCGACGTACCTCACCGACAAATGGGACGTATACGTCAGGTTGGCGGCGCTTGAGCGAACCCGGGGCAGGGTCGACTCCGCATTCGCCTTGAGCGAGCGGCTCCGCGCCGGTGAGCTTCACGATTTGCTGGCGCAAGGCCGGGTGGCGTCTCCCGATGCGACGACTCCCGAGTTGGCAGCCCGGGAGCAGGATCTGCGGCGATACATCGGGGACCTCATGACGGAGCTGGAGGCGGGTGGGGAGCAGCCGGTGGCCGTACGGGGTCCAGACGTCGCGCGTGCCACCTCGGTCTCCCGAGAGGCTCTGGTGCGGGCGCAGAGTGCCTACGCGGATCTCCTGCTCGAGATGCGCGACCAGGCACCGCGGCATGCCAACCTGGTGGCGCCGGCGGCAGTGAGCTGGCGCGACGTCTCTTCCCGCCTGAGCGCTGATCAGGCGTTCATCGAATATCTCATCGGGGACGACGGCGCGGTCGCGTTCGTACTCACCCGCGATACGCTCGTCGCGCTTCCGCTGACCGTTGGGCGCAAGGACCTGGAGCGGACGGTGGACTTTGCGCGAGCCACCCTCACGCCACGGAGCCGGAATGGACTCGACTCCCTGTGGCGCGCGCCCCTCCGGCGGCTGCATCACGAACTTATGGCCCCGATCGAGGCATCCGGTCTGCTGAGCGGCAAGAGGCGCCTCATCATCGTGCCGCATGCTGAGCTGCACTACCTCCCATTCGCCGCGCTCCTCGACGAGCACGACAACCATTACTTGGTCGAGCGATACCAGATCCTCGTGACCCCGTCAGCCTCGGTCTGGCTCGCCCTCGGGGGCCGGCAGCCCCGCCGACCGACGCACGGTGCGCTTGCCTTGGCACCGCGTCCTGAGGCGCTGCCTGCCTCTCGAACGGAGATGAATGCCGTGGCGGGACTTGGCTCCGGGGACGTTCATGTGGTTGTTGGGAGCTCTGCGACGGAAGCGCTGTTCCGGCGCGAGGCCCCCACCAGCCGGGTCATCCATCTGGCGACTTACGGGGTGCTCAACCGGCAGAACCCGTTGTTCTCCTACGTGGAGCTGGCGCCGTCGGGCTCCGGCGGTGCGCTCGAGGTGCACGACGTGTTCGGCCTCGATCTCTCCGCGGATCTTGTGGTGCTATCGGCCTGCCAGAGCGGGTTGGCGTCGGGTGCCTTGGGCGATGTGCCCGCCGGGGACGACTGGATCGGGTTGACCCAGGCGTTCCTCTCGGCTGGTGCGGCGCGTGTCATCGCTACCCTCTGGCCGGTGCAGGACCAGGCAAGTGCCACCCTAATGCAGCGGTTCTACGGCGAATATCACTTCGGGGACGATGCCGGGCGCGCGTTGGCCGACGCGCAACGGGCACTCTTGTCGGCCCCAGCGACCGCGAACCCCTACTACTGGGCCGGCTTCCAATTGGTCGGCGGGAGTTGAGAAGATGAACCCCTTCCACAAGGCTTCCACCCGTTCCGTGCGACAGGTCGCAGGGGCGTCGCCGGCGAGCGATGTGCGGCGAGTGACCCGCTCCCAATTTCACCCGACTGGAGCCCATTGATGAACACCTCGATCCGCTGCGTCGCGCTCCTGGCATGCGTGGCCGGCTTCGCCGGTTGTCTGGCCGAGCCACCGGTGGCGCCCCCGCAAGGCCTGGTTGGGGGTCCGTTCGTCGTCTCGAGTGTGTCGACGGTCCCGGCAGTCACTGCGTACGCACAAGCGGCGGGTCCTCAATCGTCAGGGTCGATCGTCTGGGTTTCGCTCCCGGAGGGTTCGATTCCGCGCGCCAATGCCGCAACCATTCGGGACTCGCGGTCCGGGACGCGGATCGTCGTGCTGGTCACTGATGGCGGGTTCGATCCGGTCGCCGTGCCGGCGGGGCCTAGCGACACCATCTCCATCACCATTCAGGGCCCGAGCGCAGTCGATTCGACGACGTACTCGCTGTTGGTACCGTCCGCGTCACTACCGCGGATCGTGCGCAGCGAGCCGCCACCACACAAACGGGACGTGCCACTGAACGTGACCATCGTCGTCACCTTCAGTGAGCCGATGGACAGCGGCAGCCTGATGAGCGCTGTAACCCTGACCAGCGGGGGAGTCGCCGTGGGGGGCAACGTTGTCATCCCGGTACAGGACAGCGGCATCCTACGGGCCGAGTTCATGCCGGCAGGACCGCTCAAGTCCTCGCAGGCATACCAGCTCCGTGTGTATCCCTCGGCGCAGAGCCGCGCAGACAGGAACCTGGATTCGACCTACGTTTCCGACTTCACGGCGGTCGATTCCACGGCCGTCGATTCCACAGCCGTCGATTCCACCCCCCCCCACGGACCCTCGTTCCATCTCGCCGTCAACCTGGACGGTCGCCTGGTGACGAATCCCGCGCCTGCGAATGCCATCCTGTACCCCGTGCAGGTGACGTATCAGGGATGCGCGGCCGGATGCGACACGACATATACAGGGAACGTGACCATAGGTCTGGGCGCGCATCCCGGCGGCGCCGCGCTTGGTGGAACGACCACTGTGCAGATGGTCAACGGGACTGCCACGTTCTCAGATCTGTCGCTGAGTCTCGGAGGGATCTACAGTTTCGTCGCCAGCGCTCCTGGGGCGGTGCCGGACACCAGCCGTGCGATTGAAGCGTGCGTCACCAACTGCTGGGAGTGGCGTACCCCGATGACGACTCGGCGGACTGTCGTCGGAGTAGGCGTGGTTGGCGGCGAGCTGTACGCCATCGGTGGTCTCGACGGCGGGAACGCTCCCTCGGCGGTGGTGGAGGCCTACGACCCCGCATCTGACACCTGGACTCCGAAGGCGTCATTGCACATCGCCAGGTACGGATTTGCCGTCGGGGTGGCGAACGGCAAGATCTACGCAGCGGGCGGAATGACGGCGTCGGGTGCCACTCAAACGGTCGAATCATACGATCCGACGACGGACAGTTGGAGCATACGGACCTCGCTCCCGGCGCCGACCGCGTTCCCCGCTGGGGCGGTACTCAACGGGACGCTCTATGTGATCGGCGGGCAGTCGGCGGACAGCACCGCCCTTTCGACGGTACTCACGTACGATCCATCGACCGACCAATGGTCGGGACGCGCGCCTCTTCCATCGCCGCTGTCGCTGGCCGCGGCGTGCACGCTCGACAGCATGCTATACGTCTTCGGCGGATCGGCCGGGCCTGGTATCCAAGTCGCGCCCGTGCAGGTTTACAGCCCAGCGACGAACCAGTGGGTGTCCCGGGACCCGGCTCACGGGGCCTCCGTCGGTGGGTGGTATTTTGGACCCCAACTCCTGGCAACAGCGGCAGTTCCCGGCTTGGGGATCATCGCATTCAGTGGGAGCGACGGCACGAACGGGTACCTGCAAGACCTCTATAACGTAGGCTTCGTATACGATCCCAGTTTGGACGAGTTTACCGCCGAGATGCAGTTCACCGGCGAGCTATCCACGGCGGGCGTGGTGAACGGAGAGGTTTACGCTGTGGGACACGAGACGTGGCGCTTCGTCCCGACCGCGCCGCCCCCTGGTGTGGCTGGGCGCCCACGCTTAAGGCGGGGGAACGCCCATTGACTAACCCTATGACCCTCACTAGCTTCCGCCCCCTATGACGTACGCCATTTTCAAGGCCGCCGGCCAGCAATTTCGGGCCGAAGAGGGCCGAACGATCAAAGTCCCGCTGCTCGACGCCGAGCCCGGGAGCAAGGTGACGTTCGACGAGGTGCTCCTCACGTCGGACGGGAAGACCATTCAGACCGGCACGCCCAAGGTCAAGGGGGCGAAGGTGACGGCCGAGGTGGTGCGGCACGGGAAAGCGCGGAAGATCCGGATCTACCGGTTCGCCCGCCGCACCGGGTACCGCCGCCACGCCGGACACCGCCAGCAGTTCACCGAAGTGAAGATCGCCGACGTGAAGGTCGGGTGAGGCGCTAATGGCTCATAAGAAGGGTGTCGGCTCTACCCGAAACGGCCGCGACTCGAATCCGCAGTACCTGGGAGTCAAACGGTTCGGCGGTCAGTTCGTCAAGTCGGGGAACATCCTCGTCCGGCAGCGCGGGACCAAGTTCCATCCCGGCGTGAACGTCCGCCGCGCTTCCGACGACACGCTCTTCGCGGTTGCCGATGGCCAGGTCAAGTTCGAGCACAAGAGCAAAACGCGATACAAGGTGAGTGTGTATCCGGTGACGGCCTAAAGGCGGTTAGTTATTAGGCGGTTAGGCGGTTAGTGAAACACGAAAGGCGGTCTTCCGAGAGGATGACCGCCTTTCGCTTACTAACCGCCTAACCGCCTAACCGACTAGTACGCCGGCGGTACCGTCTTGTATCGCTCCAACAGCTCCTTCTGCCTGCTCGTGAGCGGAATCTCCCGGCCGCGGATGTAGACGTGCGCCACCGCGGTCGAGAACTCGAACGGATCACCCGACCACACCACGACGTTCGCCACTTTTCCGGCGTCCAGGGAGCCGTACTTGTCGCCCACGCCGAAGATCTCGGCCGGCGTGAGCGTGATCGCGCGCAGGGCCTGGTCCCACGTCATACCGAACGACACCGCGGTACCCGCCTGCTGCCGGATGTCGCGCGCGTTGTGCGAGTCCGAGAAATAGAACCCGACCTTGACCCCGGCCTTCGCCAGCATGGTGGCGTTCCCGAACCGCGTACCCAGCCCGTCGTAGCTCGGCAGATTGTCCATCGGCGCGACGAGCACCGGCACGTTGGCCGCCGCGATCTCGGCCGCGACCTCCCAGCCTTCTGACGCGCCCGCCAGAATCAGCTTGAGCTTGTATGCCTTCGCGATCCGGAGCGCCGTCAGGATGTCGCTCTTCCGATTCACATTGACGAGCACCGGCTCTTCGCCGCGCAGCACCGGCAGGAGCGCCTCGAGGTCGGCGGCCGGAGCGGCGAGCGCTTCCATCTGGGCCCTGTTGTACTCGGCTTTGCGGCGTGAATACTCGAGCGCGTCATTGAAGACCTGCCGGAGGCGGGCGGCCACCCCGGCGCGCGATCCGTTTCCGGTGTGCTTCGCGCCCTCGGAGAGATCCATCACCATGGCGGCCGGGGACCGGTCGATCATCTGCTCGATGGTCCCGCCGTCCAGGTCGATCAGCACGGCTTGGCCGCCGATCAGCCCGCCACCCGGCGTCGCCAGAGCGCTGGTCACGCCTTCGACCCGGTTGATGGGGATGAGGGTGGAGGCAGGGTTCAGACCTTCCGAGACATTGAACGCGGACGCGATGTCCTTCCCGGTGCTGCCTTCGTTCGTGTTATCCACTGCATCGATCTCGGCGAGTCCAAGGTTCGAGAGCCCGTCGATGAGGCCCGGCGTCACCCATTTGCCCGAGACGTCGATGCGGGTGGCGTCACCCGGGATCGTCACGTTCGCCCCCACGGCCGTGATCCTGCCGTTCTGGATCACCACCGTGGCGTGCTCAATCTTGGGCCCCGACACCGGATAGACGGTGCCACCGGTGAGGGCGATGGTCTGCGCGAGAATCACGGCGATCATCGGTCACTCCCGGGAAGGGGTTCCTGGCCCAGCTCGAAATCGGTGCGCGGCTGGTGCGACGGATCATTGCGGTCGTACACCAGCCAGCCGTCGTTGTAGACCTTGAGGGCGCGGCTGTAGACCGAGAACGGGTCACCCGACCAGAGCACGACGTCGGCCATCTTGCCGGCCTCGAGCGTGCCCACGATAGAATCGATGCCCAGGGTCCAGGCAGGATTCGCCGTGATCCACCGCAGGGCCTGGTCGCGGGTGACCGGAATACCAGCCTGGATACCGTAATACATCGCTTTCGCGGCTTCCTGGTTCATGTGCTGGATCACGCCGGCGTCATCCGAGTGGATGTTGACTTTGACCCCGGCTTGCTGGAGCAGGGCGGCGTTCTCGTGGATGCCGTCCATGGCCTCTTCCTTGAAGCCCCACCAGTCGGACCACACGGTAGCGCCCGTGCCGTTCGCGGCCAGCAGGTCGCGGACCTTGTAGGCCTCCACCGCGTGGTGGAAGGACCGGATCTTGAAGCCGAACTCGCGACCCAGGTCCATCATCTGGGCCATTTCATCCGCCCGGTAGCAGTGGTTCTCGACCAGGATGTGGCCCCGAAGCACCTCCGCCAGGGTCTCGTTCTTGAGATCACGGTCCGGCGGGTCTCCCTCATGCTTGGCGTTCCATTTGTCCCACCGCCTCCGGTACGCCTCGGCGGCGATGAACGCCTCCCGGTACCCGGCCATGTTGCCCATCCGGGTGGAGGGGCCGCCGCGATCCCCGTACACGCGCTTGGGGTTCTCGCCGCAGGCCATCTTCAGGCCGTAGGGAGCGTTCGGAAACTTCATCTCCTGCACGGTGCGTGCGGGGACGAGCTTGAGGATGGCGCTCCGACCGCCGATCAGGTTCGCCGATCCGGGCAGGGCCTCGATGGTCGTGACCCCGCCGGCGATCGCCAGCGGGATCTGCGGATCCTGCGGCCAGAACGAATGCTCGGCCCAGACGTCCGCGGTGTTGGGGCGCGTCGCCTCGTTGCCGTCGCTTTCGGCGAACGTCCCCGGCGCCGCATACACCCCCATGTGCGAATGGACGTCGATGATCCCGGGGGTGACGTACTTCCCGGTGCCATCCACGACCACCGCGTCGGCGGCGGCCGCCACCGACGTCCCCACCGCCACGATCCGGCCATCCTTGAACAGAATCGAGCCGTTGGCGATCTCTTCGCCCGCGGCGGTCATGATCGTGGCGTTCTTGATCAGCACGGGAGGATTGGGATGACGCTTGTACGTGGACGGGTATTGGGCCCGCTCCGCGCTGAACGAGTCCTGCTGGGATGCCGCCGTCGTGGCCGGGGCCGCGGCGTGCTGCGCGGGCGTGGGGGATTGGGTGGCGCGTGCCCCGGCACAGGCGGCAACCGCCACGACAACGAGCAATCCTGCAGATCGCATGGTGCCGTTCTCTCCGGAAAAGGTCATTTCGCGAGCACGAGCGAGACCGGCTGCCCCACCACGTCGACGCGCACGATGCGCCGGGGCGCCGTGTTGCTGATATAGAAGGTCACGGGCGCCTGGCCGCCAGAGATGTCGACCTTGTACGCCGTGAACTTGCCGGCGGGCACCGTCAGGGTATCGGCCGCACCGACCTTGGCGGTCAGGACGCGGGCCTCCCCGTCGCCGGAGGAGAACACGCCGATGTGGAACGACTGTCCCGACGCGAGCGGCAACGCGGGGACGAGCAGGGTGATGGCGTTGTCGTCGTAGATCCCCGCGGCCACCGTGGTGTCGACGGTGAAGGCCCTGGGCGTTCCCGAGGCCTGCGGCACCGAGACGTTGCCCTTCACGCGGCCCGCGGCGTACGCCAGGTGAATGGCGCTCGCTTGTCCCCCTACCTGACCGGTCTGATCGACCTGTCGCACGCTGAAGTTCTGCGGATCGAACTGGACGACCGTGTGCTGGCTGCCCATCGGCCCCATCGACAGGGCTTCATCGTAGACCAGGCTGTCCCCGCTCTTCCGGACTTCGGAAATCTGGGTGCCGAACGCCCGACCCTGGACCATGAAGACGAAGGAGTCCCGCCGGGCCACGATCTGCGACGCGTCGATGGACAGCGCGCCGGCCTGGGGATTGAGATCGGATTCCGCCATCGGCTTCCCATCCACGTCCAGGAGGCGCACGGGCGCGATGGCCTTCAGCTTGTCGTAGAGCGCCTGCGCATCGCCCACGACGACGATCGTGAGGTGGTCACGCTTGAGGGCTTTCGATGCCGCGGCCCGGGCCTCTGCGGCCGTCACCGCGTTGAGGCGCTCGCGGTACATCTGGACGTAGTTGTTGCCGAGCCCCAGCAGTTTGGCGTTGCCGACCGCGCCCGCGACCTGATCGGAGGTCTCGATAGTGAGGGGGAACGAGCCCACCAGGAACCCTTTCGCGGCCGCGAGCTCGGAGTCGGAGATCGTCTCGGTCCGCAGGCGGCTTACCTGCTTGAGCATCTCGGCCAGCGCGCTGTCCGCCACCGCGGTGCGTCCCTCGAACGTGGCCTGCCAGTAACCCAGCCCACGGTAGCGGTTCATGAAGGCGTAGGATCCGTAGGTCCAGCCCTTGGCCTCCCGGAGAATCAGGAAGAGCCGGGCGTCGGCGCCGCCGCCCAGCACCTGCATCGCCAGGCGGGTCGCGTAGAACGACGAGTCGAGCGGACCGTACGTGGTGTTTCCCAGGACAATATTGGCCTGGACCGATCCGGGACGGTTGATCAGTAGGATCTCTGTCGGACTCGCCGCCGCGGCGGTGAGCGGTGCTGGAGCCGCGGGTGGAACCCCGCGCCACGTCCCGAAGATCTTCGTCGCCCAGGCGCGCGCTTGAGCGGGCGTGACGTCGCCCGCCATCACGAGCAGTGCGCCCGACGGGACGAGGTACCGCTTGGCGAAGCCGGTGACGTCGTCCCTGGTGATCGACTTGTAGGACGCCTCGCTGGTCGCGCGCCCGTAGGGGTTCGTGCCGTAGATGGCCTGCCGGAAGAACCGCCCGGCGATCGAGGACGGTTGCGAAAGCTCGAGTTGAAGGGACGACAGCGCCTGCGTGCGGGCGAGCTCGAGCTCTTCCGTGGAGAGCGCGGGCGTGCGCGTCACCTCGCCCAGAAGACCGAGGGCCACGTCGGCGTGATCGGAGAGAACGTTGGTCGAGACGGTGAAAAAGTCCGCGCCCGCCGACGCCGAGAGTCCGCCCCCTACGCCTTCGATCATGGCGGCGATCTGATTGCCGGTGTGCGTGGCGGAGCCCTTGGTGAGAATCTGGGCGGTCAGCTCGGCCAGGCCTTCCTTGCCGGCGGGGTCACGGGTCGAGCCGGCCTTGAACGACAGGGACACCGACAGCATGGGTTGCGAGTGGTTCTCCACCACGAGGAGCGTCATCCCGTTGGGGAGGGTGCTCTCGGTGAAGGGTGGAAACCGGACCTTGCCCAGGTTTGCCGGCGCGGGCGGGTGCGGGGGGAAGGAATCCCCGGACTGCGCGGCCAGGGGCGGGGACGCCAGCATCGTCCCGGCGAGAGCGAAGGCCAGCAGACTTCCGTGGCGGCGGTTCACTGGTCACCTCCCGACTGCTGTTTACCGGCGGGATTCACGGTCACCACGGTGGCGTTGGCCGGATCGAGGTACTTGGTGGCCACGCGCTTGATGTCGTCCGCGGTCACGGCCATGTACCGCTGGGGATCGGTGTTCATGTCGGACACGCTCGGAAAGAGCAGACTGTAGTAGTTGATGGCTTCCGCGATGCCGAAGGTGGTCTCGCGTCCCTGAATGACGCCCGCCCGGTACTGGTTCTTGGCGCGCGTCAGCTCGTCCTGAGTCACGCCGTGCGACCGGATGTCCTCGACCTGGGCCGCGAGCAGGGAATCGAGCCGGGCGGCCGGCACCCCGCGATTTGCGATGCCGAGCACCAGCAGAGAGCCGGGACCGCGGCGTTCGTTGACGCTGAAGCTCGAGGCCTGAAGCGCCGCGGTATCCCGCCGGACGACTTCCACGTTCAACCGCGAGCTCTCACCCTGTCCCAGGATGCTGTTCAGGAGATCGAGGGCCGGGGTGTCGCCATCCGCGGCCGCGGGAATGCGGTACACGCGAATCACCGCCGGCAGGGTGGCGTGCGAGTCCGCCACTGCGCGCTCGACGATCCCGGGGGACAGCTTGAAGTTGCAGGTCACCGGCTCAGGGGCCGGCTTGCTGGCAATGTCCGAGAAGTACGCCGTGACCAGCCGCTTCAGCTCGGCGGGCTGAAAGTCCCCGGCCACCACGAGCGTGGTGTTGTTGGGCGCGTAGTAGGTGTCGTGGAAGGCCCGGACGTCCTCCAGTTTGGCGGAGTCCAGATCTTCCATGACGCCGATGCCCGGGTGTGCGTACGCGAAGCAGTTCGTGCTGTCGTAGGGCCAGATGAGCGAGGCGCGGAACGCGCCGGCGTAGGGCTGATTGTCCACCCGGAGCCGCTTCTCCTCTTCCACCGCCTGCCGCTGGT
>DATEGY010000229.1:0-2542 GCA_035279865.1 Gemmatimonadales bacterium
TCGGATGCCGGCTTGATCGGCGGGGGATCGTATCCGCGCCCCGGTGAGGTCTCGCTGGCCCATGGCGGGGTCCTGTTCCTGGACGAGCTCCCGGAATTCCGGAAGAACGTACTCGAGGTCCTGCGCCAGCCCATGGAGGACGGGCTCGTCACCATCGCCCGCGCGGCCATGAGTCTCTCCTATCCCGCCCGGTTCATGCTGGCCGCCGCCATGAATCCGTGCCCCTGCGGGTATTTCGGCGACCCCCACCACCCGTGCGCGTGTGCGCCCCAGGTGGTCCAGCGGTACCTGGCGCGGGTGTCGGGTCCCCTGCTGGACCGCATCGACATCCACCTCGAGGTGCCCGCCGTGAAGTACCAGGCACTCGCGGAGCAGGGCCGGGGGGAGCCGAGTGAGGCGATCCGGGAGCGGGTGGACCGGGCGAGGGGAGTGCAGCGCGAGCGCTTTGCGAACCGGCCGGGGATCTACGCCAACGCCCACATGGCGCCGCGCGATCTGCGGGCCCACTGCCGCATCTCGGCAGGAGCCGATTCACTCCTGAAGACCGCCATCACCCGCCTGGGCCTCTCGGCCCGCGCCTACCACCGGATGTTAAAGATCGCGCGCACCATCGCCGACCTGGACGGGCGTGCGGCGCTCGAGCCGGCCCACGTGAGTGAAGCGATTCAGTACCGGACTCTGGACCGCCGGGTGGCCGCATGAGGCGAGCGTTGCGCGCCCGCGTCGGGGCCCGTAACGTAGGTGCTCACGTCGCCCACCCCCATTGGAGAACGGATGCGCCTCTCCCGTCGCCATGCCTTCGCGCTGATCCCGGGCCTGCTGGTCGTGTCCGGAGCGCTCTCGGCCCAGGACCTCCGCACCCGGATCGGCAGCCAGCTCTTCACGTTCGGGACCTGCGGCGAGCCCCTCTGTCTCGCGGGCTCCCTCGGCGCCGGCCACGGCCTTCACTTCATCCCGGCCGACCAGGCGGGCTCCACCAGCATCCTGGCCTTCCTGGGTAACTCCATCGGCGCCAGCGTCGACAACACCCCCATCAGCTCGGCGTCGTCGGGGACGACCTTCGAGTTCGTGAACGGCGCGCCGGTGAAGACGTCGACGTCCTCGGGTCCGATTTTCGGTGAGCGGGCACAGACCTTGGGGCGGGGGCAGTTCTACATCGGGATGAACGTGACGCAGATGCACTTCGAGCGCCTCCGCGGGATTCCCGTCAACGGCATCATCATCAATTTCACCCACCAGAACGTGGCGCCGACCGATACCATGGGGAGCCCGGCGTTCGAGAACGACGTGATCCAGGTGCAGGTCGCGATGAACGTGAATCTGCTGGTCTCAACGCTCGTCGCGAGCTACGGCCTGGTGGACGGGATCGATCTGTCGGTGGCGGTGCCGGTGGTCCGCACGTCGATCAACGCCAACAGCGTCGCGACCATCCTGCCGCTCGGCGAGGGCGTCCCGGGGACGCCGCACTTCTTCGGAGGGACGGCCTCGAACCCGATCCTGACCGCCGTGGCGTCGACCAGCGGCGCCGCGACGGGCCTCGGCGACATCGCAGCCCGTGCCAAGATCAACATCACGCAGACCAAATCATTCGGCACCGCCGTCCTGCTCGAGGGCCGGTTCCCGACCGGGGACGCGAAGAACCTGCTCGGCTCGGGGGCGTTTTCAGGGCGCGGCGAGCTCATCGCGTCGGCGACCTTCGACAAGTGGTCGCCGCATGCCAACGTGGGCTACGTCCTGCGGGACGGGGACCTCGAGAACAATTCGCTCCTGGCGAACATCGGGTTCGACCAGCTGGTGGCGTCCAACGTCACCATGGGCTTCGACCTGCTCTCCGACTGGCAGCTCGGCGCGTCCAAGCTCGTGATTCCGCCGCCCGTGCAATACCAGGCGCCGTACCCGCACGAACAGGCGGTCTCCAACATTCCGAATCAGAAGGACAACTTTGCAAGCGCGTCGGTGGGCTTCAAGTTCACGACGCAGCGCGGCATCGTCATTGTGACGAATGCGCTCTTTCCGCTCCGGAATTCGGGATTGCAACCGAGTGTCGTGTGGTCTGGCGGCTTGGAGTACACGTTCTAGGGCGTAGGTAGCAGGGAAGACAAGCTAGACGCACAGACGCACAGATGCGTTGTAGGCGAAAGGGGCCAGGAGAGACTCTCCTGACCCCTTTTCACTGTATCCCATCTGCGCGTCTGTGCGTCTAGTAGTTAGTTGTTCTGCGCCCCGTTGTTGATCCAATCCCTCACTTTGTCCGTGAAGGTGGTGGTCAGAATTCCGCTGGGCGGCATCGCGCCGCAGCTGCCTCCGATCATCCGGAGATAGAGCACGCTCGAAGCGGCATTTCCTGCGATGATGCGCGTTCCTGTCGTGCAGCTGGAGGCGACGCCGACCGTCGCCGCCCGGGAATTGCCGCTGGTCAGGTTCGGGTTCGTCCCACCCGTGAAGTGGCAGGTGGTGCAGTTCCCAGTCCAGATGGGCTGCACGTCGCCGGACAGCGTGTAAATCCCCGAGTCGGAGAAGACGAGACTGGTGACGCCCGACG
>DATEGY010000230.1:0-5992 GCA_035279865.1 Gemmatimonadales bacterium
GCCGAGGTCACCGGTGCCCGAGGTGGCCTGATGCGTATCGGTGTCGTACCAGGTGGTTTCGACGTACCCGTCCTCGGCGTTGATCCACTCCAGGTGAATCCCCTGGGACTCGAACCAGGCACCGGCGGCCGACGCGACCGCCGGCACCGAACCGGTGACCAGCGTCGACAGGTCCTCCGGGTAGGGCATGAAGCCCGGTCGCGACGACGCAGGATTGCAGGCGCCGGCCAGGACGGCCAGGACGGCCAGGACGGCCAGGACGGCCACCGTCCGCACCCGACGGAACGGGCTAGTGCGTGTGGGCCGAGTCGGCATGCGTGTGGGCCGAGTCCGGATGATCGTCATCGTCGTCCGGCTCACCCGGGTGGTGATGGTGCCCTTCGGCGCGATTCTCGATCTCCGTCTTCATGGTGGCGGTGGGCACGCCAGCCGCATGGTCGAAGTAGAGTTCTCCGCCTTCCTTCCCCGTCGCCACCAGGAAGCACGCGCCAACGACCGCGAGCACGCGGAGGATGGCGGTCTCCATGGGGGCGGGATTGAACCGGCGCCACAGCTGCCAGACCAGGACGAGCGTGAAGATGCTCATCGTGATCAGGGCGAGCTTTTCGTGGACCTCCATGATCTCGTGGATGGCCTCGCCGTGGTCGATGACGTCTTCAGCCTGCTCGCCGGCGAGCACCGCCACCCACCCGCCGAGGACGCCGGCCCAGAGGGTCCAGATAGAGGCCCACCGGAGCGACTCCCGTTTCAGGAGCCACCCACCCAGTTCGAAGAGCACCGCGAAGATGAGCAGTGCCGCGGGCAGGTCGTTCACCGCCGCGTGGAAGCTTGGCCACGTATACCCGAACACGAGACCTCCTTAAAGGCCGAGCCGCGCCACGGTGGGCGGCGTGGTGGAATGATCGTAGAAGCCCTTGCCGCTCTTCTTGCCGTACATCCCGGCCAGCACCATCCGCTTGAGGAGCGGGGGCGGCGCGTACCTCTGCTCGCGATACTCGGTGAACATGATCTCGGCGATTTTGTACGTGGTATCGAGGCCCACGAAATCGAGCAGGGTCAGCGGCCCCATGGGATACCCGCACCCCAGCTGCATCGCCTTATCTATGTCGGCCGTTCCCGCCACGCCATGCTCGAGTGCCCGGATCGCGTCCAGAAGGTATGGCACCAGGAGCAGGTTCACGATGAATCCCGAGTTGTCCTTCGCCGCCACCGCCTCCTTGCCGAGAGACTTCGCGAAGGCGAAGGCGCGGGCGAAAGCTTCATCGGAGGTCGTGACCGTCCGCACGACTTCGACGAGCTGCATCAAAGGCACGGGATTGAAGAAGTGCAGGCCGACGAACCGGTCGGCCCGGCTGGTGGCCGCGGCCATGGCCGCGATGGTGAGGCTCGAGGTGTTCGAGGCGAAGATGGTGGCCGGGGCGCAGAGTCCGTCGAGGGCCTTCCAGAGCTCGTTCTTGAGTCCCAGGTCCTCTGTGACGGCCTCGATCACGACGTCGCAGGACTTGAGGTCAGGGACCTGCGTGGTGAACGAGAGGCGCGCGAGCGCGGCGTCCCGGTCGCCCGCCTGGAGTTTGCCCTTCTCGACGAACTTGGCCAGGGACTTTTCGATGCCGGCTTTCGCCTTGTCCAGAATAGGGGGAGCCACGTCCCGGACGATCGTCTTGTAGCCGGCGCTCGCCGCTACCTGGGCGATGCCCGACCCCATCAGCCCGCACCCCAGCACTCCCACGGTCTTGATCTCGCTCATGTCCCCCAGCCTTGGATGGTCTTCCGGATTTCTGAGACGACGCGATCCACCGGATTGGCATTCGGATTGGCGAGCCGGCGGTCGCCCCTGATCTCACTGCGCTCCAGACGGTCGAGCACCTGCTCCAGCGCCACCTGGACCCGGGCGTTCTCGCGCTCGTGCGCCCGCGCGAACGCGATGCCGACCGGCACCAGAACCGCGAGCGGGGCGAGGGCGGCGACCCCGAAGGCGCCGATGATCATCATGGCGCCCGTCATCAGCACGCCCGTCCCGCCTACGCCTGCCCCCCCGGCCACGCGGCGCCGGCGCAAGTTGGCCACGACCGCGCCCAGCCGCACGTGACAGAACCCCGGCTCGAGCTGGGTCACCTGGCAGTGGACCTCCTCGGCACGCGCGAGGGCGTAGACCCGCCCGCCACCGCCGAAGGCCCGCTGGATCGACGCGAATGCGCCGGCGCGGGGCTCCCAGCTCATCCGGTCCGCAAAGCGCCGCTTGATCTGGAGCAGCTCCTCGTCTTCCATCCAGCGCGTGAGGGACTGCTCCACGTCCGTACGACTTCCGGGCACCACCCGTTCGGCCCAGAGCTGGGCCGGCCCGAAGAGCCAGGGCAGCGCCCCGCGCGCCTCGGTGACCGCCGTCCGGGTTCGCTCCTCGAGCAACGCCTGTTGGAGGTACCGGGCGGGGATCCCGACCTCGTCGCCGAGCTTGACGACTTCCGCCTCGGTGAGCCCGTCGCCGATGTCCCGTTCTCCGGTCTGCAGCTCGGCGGCGCGTTGGATGATGCGGTCCAGGGCCTCCCGGGTGATCAGCTCCCCGGCCATGTCAGGAGCGGGCCTTCTCTTCGCTCCGAGGGGCAGGGACCGCCTCGCCGGTCCGCGCCGGGAGGGCGGCCCGGCCGCCCACGGCGTCCAGGATGCCCTTGAAGAGGTCGATGGGGATCGGGAAGATCGTGGTGGAATTCTTTTCGGAGGCGATCTCCGTCACGGTCTGGAGATACCGCAGCTGGATCGCCGCCGGTTCGGACCCGATGATCCGAGCCGCCTGCGCGAGCTTCTCCGAGGCCTGCAGCTCGCCCTCGGCATTGATGACCTTGGCGCGGCGTTCGCGCTCGGCTTCGGCCTGCCGGGCCATCGCCCGCTTCATCTCGGGAGGCAGGTCGACGTCCTTCACTTCCACCGCGGAGACCTCGATCCCCCAGCTCTCCGTCCGCTGATCGATGATGTCCTTGAGGACCGCGTTGATCTTCTCCCGCTTCATCAGGAGCTCGTCCATCTCCGTTTCCCCGAGCACGGAGCGGAGGGCCGTCTGCGCCAGCTGGCTCGTGGCATAGAGGTAGTTCTCGACCTCGATTACGGCTTTGGCCGGATCCCGCACCCGCATGTACAGGACCGCGTTCACCTTGATGGAAATGTTGTCGCGCGTGATTACGTCCTGGGGTGGCACGTCCATCGCCATCACCCGCAAGGACACCTTCTGCATGCGCGTGAGCAGGGGAGGCAGGAAGATGAGTCCGGGTCCCTTGGCGCCCCAGGAACGGCCCAGGACGAAGACGACGCCGCGCTCGTACTCCCTGAGGATGCGAAGGCCCGAGAAGAGATAGAACCCGGCGACTGCCAGGATGGGAATCAGCACGTCCATCACGTCCTCCTTCGGGCCTAGAAGGCCTCGACGATCACCGCGGCACCCTGCCCGCCGCCGATGCACGCCGAGCCGAGTCCGTACTTCTTGCCGGCGCGCCGGAGCGCGTGGAGCAGGTGAACGGTGATCCGGGTCCCCGTGGATGCCAGCGGGTGTCCGATGGCGATGGCGCCCCCGTGGACGTTGGTCCTGGCCCGGTCGAGTCCCAGCTCCTTCTCCACGGCGAGGTATTGCGGGGCGAAGGCTTCGTTGACCTCGACCAGGTCCATCTGATCGAGCGTCAGTCCGGTCTTCGCCAACGCCTTCCGGATGGCCGGAGCGGGGCCGATGCCCATGTACTTGGGGTCGACTCCGGCCACGGCCCATCCCACCAGGCGGCCCAGCGGCTTCAGGTTCCTGGTCTTGGCGAGCTGCTCCGAGGCGATCACGGTGGCGGCGGCGCCATCGCAGATCCCCGAGGCGTTTCCGGCGGTGACGACCCCGTCCTTCTTGAAGTACGGCTTGAGGCCCATCAGGACTTCGAGGGTGGTCTCAGGCCGCATGTGCTCGTCGGCGGCGTAGTCCACCATCTGGCCTTTCTTCTTGATGGACACGGGCACCACCTCGTCCTTGAAGACGCCCGAGTCCCAGGCCTGCTTGGCCCGCTGCTGGGAGCCCAGGGCGACCTCATCCACTTCCTTGCGGCCCAGCTTGTACTTCTCCGCCAGGTTTTCGGCGGTCTCGGCCATGGAGAAGCCGCAATTCGGGTCCTTGAGGGACTCCCAGAGGAGGTCCTCGAAGGGGGCCGCGGGTCCGAGCCGGATCCCCCAGCGTGCGCCGCGCACCACGTGGGGGGCCTGGCTCATGGATTCGGCGCCGCCGCAGAGTACCGCGTCAGTTTCGCCGAGCAGGATGAGCTGCGCACCCTGGGTGATGGCTTCGAACCCCGAGCCGCAGAGACGGTTCACCGTCACCGCGGGGGTCTCGATGGGGAGGCCCGACTTGAGTCCGACGTGGCGGGCGCAGTAGATGGCATCCGAGGAGGTCTGGAGCGCGTTGCCGAACACGACGTGCCCGATGTCGGTCGCCGCCAGGCCGCTCCGGGCGATGGCACCCTTGGAGGCGGTGACGCCGAGGTCGATGGCGGTGAGATCCTTGAGGGAGCCGCCGAAGGTGCCGTATCCGGTGCGTACACCGGAAAGGAACACGACGTCCTTCGCTTGGCCTTGGGTCTTCATTGAGCTTGGAACTCCATCATCCGGTGTGAGCGCGGAAGATAACCCGGGGCCTGTGGCGGGACCTTGCCTGTGTAATACATCAGGTGTAATATATATGTCATGAAGAGGACAACGGTGTTTCTCGACGAGTCATTGCTGCGCCGCGCGCGGGAGACCGCACGCCGGGAGGGGAAGAGTTTTGCGGCGGTGGTGCGGGAAGCCGTGGCGGCGTACGTGAGTGGTGTTCGTCAGGCGTCCCGACGGCTCCCCAGCATTGTCGGGAAGTACCGGAGCGAGTTCACGGACACCTCTGAGCGGGTGGACGAGCTGCTCTGGACGGATCCCCACGCCTGAAGGCCCTCGCGGACACGGGCGTGGTATACGCCCTGGTGGACCTCCGTGACTCCTGGCACGCGCAGGTCGTGGACTGGTGGGAGCGGCAACTGTCCGAGGTCCTTCTTCCGGCGAGCATCGTACCCGAGGTTGCCTACCTGCTGGCGCGGCGCCTCGGTTCCCGCGCGGAGGCCCACTTCATTCGCAACGTCGCCGATGAGGAGTTCGCCGTGGAGCCGCTCGAGTCGGACGACTGGCATCGAGCGGCCTCGCTGATGGATGCCTACAGTGACCTCGGTCTCGGCTTCGTGGATGCGTCGGTTCTGGCGATGGCTGAGCGGCTCGGGGTCCGCGAGATCGCGACGACCGACCGGCGCCATTTTTCGGTGGTGCGCCCGCGGCACGTCGAGCGCCTGCGCCTGGTGCCTTAGCGTTACCCCCCCGCGATCGCGCCGATGACCAGGAATGGCTCCTCTCCGCGGGCCACGACATCCGGCAGAAGCGTGTCCAGTGGCTCGTGCGAAAGGTCCTGCCGGCAGGCGTAGAAACGGACCAGCGGCCGCCGGCGCTCGGTGATCAAGTCCCGGATGGCGCCCCGCAGGACCGGATAGCGGCCTTCCAGCGCGTCGAGGATGGCGCGGGGGGTGACCGGCGGGGGCACCTCGAGGGTGACTTCGCGATCGAGGTTCGCGAGGACGCGGAGTCCCACCGGCAGTTCGACCCTGATCATTGCAGCGTCTGGACCTCGACGGACAGAACGGCGGGGAGATCCCGGACGATCGGCGCCCAGGTATCGCCGCCATTAGCGGAGGCATAGACCTGGCCCCCCGTCGTACCGAAATAGACCCCGCAGGCGTCGAGTGCGTCGACCGCCATCGCGTCCCGCAGCACGTTGACGTAGCAATCCTTCTGGGGAAGGCCCTTGGTCAGGGGCTCCCACTCGTTCCCACCCGACCGGCTCCGGTAGACGCGGAGCTTGCCTTCAAACGGAAAATGCCCCTGGTCGCTGGTGATGGGCACGACGAAAACGGTGTCGGGTTCGTGGGCGTGCACGTCGATGACGAAGCCGAAGTCGGTC
>DATEGY010000231.1:0-11819 GCA_035279865.1 Gemmatimonadales bacterium
GGTCCGGCTGAACGGCGGAGTGTCGCACGTGCCCGACGCCTTCAGGCAGGGGATGAAGGCGCTCGGGGTCCTGGGCGTCGTCGGCGTGGCGCTCGCTCTGGTGTTGCGCGGCGGGCTGCTGTTCACGCTGTTCGGGATTGCGCTCCAGCGGGCCGACGGTGCGCCTGCCGGGCGGCTGCGGTGTCTGGCCCGCTCGCTCGTGGCGTGGGCCCCGTTCATGGTGCTCACCCTCGTGAGCCAGGTGAACAACGTGAAGGTCGGCCTCGCCCAGCCCGGACTCTCGGTGACCGCCACCAGCGGTCCACCTGCGGCGCCGGCTCCTCCCCCAACCCGCGGAAGCGGGCTGGAGGACGCGCTGATTGTGCTGGCCGTGGCCGGGGCGGGGGTTGCGGCGTTCCGGCCGGCCCGGGGATTGGCGGAGCGGATCGCGGGAGTGGTGCTGGTTCCGAAGTGACGGGTGCGGGTTACGCGCCTTGCAGGACGCGGTCCAGCTCGTCGAACCCGGTGGGCACCGAGATTCCCTCCCACGTCGCACCGGCGGCCAGGAGCAGCCGGGCGGGTTCCGCCGTGCGCCGGTGGGTCCACCAGGACTCGGTACATCCGCGCACCGTGAGCATCAACGGGGTCATGCCTTTCGAATCCCGCGCGTTCGGATCCGCACCACGCTCGAGCAGCAGCTCGACCAGCTTGGGAAGCACTTCCCACGAAGCCACGTGCAGCGCCGTGCTGTCGGGCGGTGTGCCGAAGTAGGAATCCCCTTCTGAGCGGATGTCCACGGGCACGCCGAGATCCAGGAGGATGCGGACGCCCTCCGTGTTCCACGTGCGCGTGAAGTCACCGAGCGCACGAGCCCCGTCAGCGGTGAGCTGACGGCTGATGGCGCGATCCTTCGCGAGCTCCTTCGCCCCGACGGCGTCCCCGCGTGCCGCGAGCTCCAGCAGCCGGTTCAGTCCTTCGAGATTGATCGGAACGCCGCGCCGATCGAACTCCTCCAGAATGTCTCCGCGTCCCTTGCGGGCGGCGAGCTCCACGGCGGTCATCGCCTCCCGGGTCCGGCTGTGGGGATCCCGGTGGCCGGGGTCCGCGCCGTGATCCAGAAGCGCGTTGATGATTTCCAGCCCGTTGTCGCGGGCGATAGCGTGAAGCAGGGGACTGAGCCCCCACTTGGCCCGATAGGTGGGATCGGCGCCACCATCCAGGACGAGTTTCACGGCTTCGAGATAGTGCCAGTCGCAGCAGCGAACCAGCATGATGGACAGACTGTCGGGGGTGAGCCGCCCGGTCTCGATCAGCGCTCGCAGACACCCCAGGTGGTCGGTTTCAGGCGAGTGGTAGGCCACTTCGCCGTCGTTCGGGTCCGCGCCACGGTCGAGCAGGAGCCGGGTCAGTCCCTCGTGATGCGCCACCCCGGCGGCGCCATAGAGCGCGGTCTCGAACTCCGGGTGCGGAGGGTCGGTCCAGAAGCCGGTGTTCGGATCGGCACCGGCATCGAGCAGGGCCGTGGCGGCGCGGAGAAACCCCGGTGTCCGTGACGGGTCCAGACGGAGATACTTCGAGAGCGCGAGGTAGTTGAGGGCGTCCCCACCGTAGGGCGGCCCCTTGCGGATCACGCCCGCAGGATCCGCAGCGATGAACTTCCGCACGGCGCCCTCGTCACCGAGCACCGCCGCCGTCACGAGGTCCGCGCCGATCAAGTCAGGATGCCGCGCGCGAATCTTTTCCGCCTGATCGAGCTTGCCGTGCCAGATCGCGGCGTGAATGAACGCCGCGCGCGGGTCTTCCGCTTCTATAGGTACCTGAGCCACCAATCCGTTCTCCGCGCCTTGAGGTCCCCGAACCAGCGGGAGGCAAAGTATAGAATGAAGATGGCGACCGCCCACACAACGTAGAGCAGCCACAACGGCCAGGTGTAGCCGTCCGGGGGTGCGGGATTGCCCATGGGGTGATTCGTGAAGAGCCAGGGATTCACGTGGCTCTCCCGGATGGCGGAGACGATCACGGCCAGCGCGTGGATGAGCGGGATGTGGATCATGTAATAGAAGAACGGCACTCGGCCGAAGACCGTGAGCCAGCGGCTCACCAGCCGTTGCAGGCCATCGAGCATCGGGATCGCGGTGATCGTCGGTCCCAGCGTCATCAGCTGGAAGCTCAAGGATGCCGGATACTTGTTCGCATTCAGGAACGAAAACAGCGCCGGGAGCTGGGGCCGGCCGTTGGCGGACGGCTGCGGGGCGTGCCAGTGGCTCGGATCACCCCAGAGGTTGAATCCCCGAAGCACCAGGAAGAGCGCCGTCGCCGCGAACCCGATCTGCCAGCAGAGCCGGTTGCGGCGGGCCGGCTCGAGCATGAGCAGCGCGCCGAACCCATATCCCAGGGCCATCACCCCCACCCACGGCACGATCGAATAGAGCACGATCAGGTTCGGTCCGCCGGGGCCGAGCCGGATGGGACCGGCGAAGAAGCCGACGTAGAGGATCTTCCAGAGCCCGCTCCAGGCGCTCGCGCCCGCGGCCTGAATCACCTTGCCGAAGATGGGGTCGAGCAGGCTGGCGCCGACGACGATAACCACGCCGAATCCGACCACCGCCCGGAGCGGGAGCCTGACCAGAAGGCCGAGCACGATCATGCACCAGCCGATGCACCAGATCACGCCCGCCATTTCGTAGTGCACAAAGTCGAAGTTGAAGGTCCACGCGAGCCGGAGGACGGTGAGCTCCAGCAGCACGAGCCAGGCCCCGCGGATGAGCAGATGGCGGGAGATGTCCGGATGCCGGCGGGAGGACAGGAAGGCGCTGGTGCCCGCCAGGAAGATGAACCCTGGGGCGCAGAAGTGCGTCACCCACCTCGTGAAGAAGATCCCGGCCGTGGGTCCTCCGGCCGGCAGACCGGAGTAGACGCGGACGTGATCGATGGCCATCAGGACCATGATGGCGCCCCGGATCACGTCGATGGACGTAATGCGCGACACCTGCGACGGCGCTGGACTCGCGGTGGAAGTGGTCATACTAGAACGTTCGGACGCGGGGTCCCCCGGTCAAACGCCGGCGGGCCGGCGGTGGCCCGCCCGCGGTGAGCGGTCTAGGACTCCCGGCGGCCGGGCGGCCGGAGCAACGCCTTCACCTGCGCCGCGCGCCGGCGGCTCACGGGCAATTCGGTGCCATCCCGCAGGACCAGCAGCATCTCGTCGTCCGCATCGGTCTTCCATTCGCGTACCCGGTCGAGCCGCACCACACTCGACCGGTGAATGCGCGTGAACCGGGCCGGGTCGAGCCGTGCCTCGAGTGCCGAGAGCGCCGCGCGGACCCGATGGGATTTCCCGCCGGCATGGATGACGGCATAGTCGTCGGCCGCTTCGATCCAGTCGATCTCCCCCTGATCGAGGAGCAGCTCACCGGTGTCGGTCGGGACGGCCACCGGCGCCTGGGACGGGCGACCCGTGCCGTTCACCGCCACATGACCGTCCGCCGAACCGCGCAGCAGCGCGGAGAGCTTGGCCGCCAGCCCCACGGCGTCGTGCATGCGGATCCGTTCGCGGACCCGCTGCAGCGCCTCCCGAAAACGCCCCTCGGAAAGCGGTTTGACGAGGTAGTCGAGGGCCTGCGCGTCGAAGGCCTCGACGGCGAACTGATCGTGCGCCGTGATGAACACGGTCACCGGCATCCGCTCGGCGCCGTAGACGCGAACCACGCCCAGCCCGTCGAGCCCCGGCATCTGGACGTCCAGGAATACCAGATCCGGCTTCATGGTCGCGAGCGCGCGCACCGCTTCGCGGCCGTCCCGGCATTCGCCCACCACCACGATGTCGGGGTGAGCCGCCAGCAGCTGGCGAATGCCCCGCCGGGCCAGCGGCTCGTCGTCGACGATGAGCGCCCGAATGTCGCTCATCGCGGGGCTCCCGGACGGAGGGGCACGCGAACGGTGGCGATGGCACCGCCCGAAGGCGTGCGCGCGAGTGTGAGGACTCCCCGCGCGCCATAGAGCGTCCGCAGGCGCTCGCGCGTGTTCGACAATCCGACTCCTGCACCCGCGCTTTCGTCTCCCGGTCCCGGCCCGTCGTCGGTCACGGTGAGCACCACATCTTCTCCCTCCCGGCGCGCCTCGATCCGCAACAGGGTGGCGCCGACCCGTTGTGCGAGTCCATGCCGGATGGCGTTCTCCACCAGCGGTTGGAGGATGAAGTCCGGGACAGGGACGCTCAGGAGGTCGTCCGGCACGACGATCTCGGGGCGCAACCGGTCCGGGAACCGGATCTGTTCGATGGTAAGGTACTGGCGCACGAATTCCAGCTCCTCGGACAACGGGACCTCCTGGGGCCGGTCCGTCCGCATGACCCGGTGGAGCATTTCGCCAAGCAGCTCGAGCATCCGGGCCGCCGTCGTCGCGTCCCGGTCCCGCACGATCACGGTCGCCGCGTTCAGGCTGTTATAGAGGAAGTGCGGGTGCAGCTGCATCCGGAGCGCCGCGAGCCGGGCGTCCGCGAGCTGGGCGGTGAGCCGGGCGGACTGGGAGAAATATGTCGTGGCGTGCTGCACACCGAGCATGGCGAAGTAGACGGCGACGCCGAATGGCAGGGTGGTCAGGATCCAGCCGAGCAGGGATGTTCCGCCGGCGTGGAGGAGGTGCCGCAGCACCGTGCCCAGGCCGGCCCAGGCGACACACAGCGCGAGGGCCCCCGCGAGGTGAATGGGCAGGGCGCGTCGCAGCGTCCCGCGCTGCAGGGGATACCGGCGCCCCAGCCAGAACACGGCCGGGGTCAGGAGCCCGTAGATCCCCCAGTCCACGCCGTCGAACACGAAGTCCCGCCAGGTGACCCCGCTCCAACGTTCCAGATGGGCTCGTGCGTACAACTCGAAAGCCGCGAGGGCGCCGGGGACCACCCAGGCCAGGGAGACGAGCGCCCACACGGGGAGACGGTATGTTACCCGCTTCTTCACGCCCACCTCGAGGAAGACCATGCGATCCGTCGCCGTCCCGGCAGTCCTGCTGCTACTCGGAAGCTTCTCACGTCCCGCCGCCGCGCAAGTGGATCCCTCGCTCCTGTCCGGCATGGTCTGGCGGAATGTCGGGCCGTTCCGTGGGGGCCGGGTCACCGCCGTCACGGGAGCTCTCGGCCAGCCGGGCGTCTACTACTTCGGTACGCCCATCGGCGGGGTGTGGAAGACGACGAGTGCCGGTACCACCTGGTTTCCGGTCTTCGACGCCGTCAAGACGGTCGCCTCGATCGGGGCCGTGCAGGTCGCGCCCTCCGACCCGAACGTCGTCTACGTGGGCACCGGCTACGTGAATGACGGAGATGGCGTCTATAAATCCACGGATGCCGGGTCCACCTGGACGCACTTGGGACTCGACGACACCCGCCGCATTTCCTCGATGCTCGTAGATCCCAAGGACCCGAATCTGGTGCTGATGGGTGTCCTCGGCGCCCCGCGGGTCCCGGGACCGATGCGGGGCGTTTTCCGGAGCACCGACGGCGGGAAGGCCTGGGCGCGGACCCTCGCGGCGGGTGACTCGACCGGCGTCTCCGACCTCGAGTGGGCGTTCGATCACCCCGAAGTGATCCTGGCCGCCACACGTGGCACGGTCGGCGGCGGGTTTCAGCAGGCGGGCCCGGGTACCCGGCTCTTCAAGTCGACCGACGAAGGCGTGACCTGGACCGAGATCAAGGGTGGGGGGCTCCCGCCGCTCTCCGGCCGTCTCTCGGTGGCGGTCGCCATGCACACCAACGCCCAACGGATGTACGTGATCGGTCCCGTGGGTGTGGGACTCTGGCGCTCGGATGACGGCGGCGCCACGTGGCGCCGCATGGACGCGGCGGACCCGAGAATCGCCAACGGACAGGGGAACTACACGTCGGGCGTGTGGGTGAACACGGGGAATCCGGACATCGTCTACACCATCGCCACGGCGGTCTACCGCTCGACCGACGGCGGGGAACACTTCGAGGGCTGGAAGGGCTCACCCGGCGGGGACGACCCGCAGACCTTCTGGCTCGATCCCAACGATCCGAAGCGGATGTTCATGGGATTGGACCAGGGCGCGCAGGTCAGTCTGGACGGCGGTGAGAACTGGAGCTCCTGGTACAACCAGTCCACCGAGCAGATCTATCACATCTCCGCCGACAATCAGTTCCCCTACTGGATCTACGCGACGCAGCAGGACGCCTGCGCCATCCAGACCAGGAGTCGCGGCGATCTGGGCCAGGTGTCGATGTTCGACTGGCTTCCCAACCCGGGGTTCGAGCGCGGGTCGATCGTGCCCGACCCGCTCGATCCGAAGCATGTGTACGCGCTCAACATGACCGCGGGCGTGATGCGGATGAGCTTCCCGAGCGGGCAGTGGATCAACGTCGCACCCAATATCGACAGCTCCCTCGACCTCCGCTCGAACGGCGATCAGCCGCTGCTCTTCACCGCGACCAACCCCCGCGAGCTGCTCACCGGCTACCAGTACGTGATGGCGACGACGGACGGCGGCCTGCACTGGCGGAAACTCTCGGGAGACCTGGCCGCCCCGCGGGCGCCGACCGGTCCGGGTGGCGGTGGAGGCCGGGCAGGCGCGGGCGCGAGCATCACGACGCTGTCCACGTCGTCCCTGGCGGCCGGCGTGATCTGGGCCGGGACGACGAACGGCCGGATCCACGTCACCCGGAATCACGGACTGACCTGGAAGGAAGTCGGCATTCCGAACGTCGTCGGAGCGATCTCGTCCATCGATGCGTCGCACTTCGCCGCCGGGGAGGCGTACGTCGCGCTCCGGGCGGCCGGCGAGAACGCGCCGTCCTTCTACCGCACCAGGGACTACGGGGCCACGTGGACCAAGATCACGGACGGCCTTCCCGCCGACCAGGTGAGCGGCGGCTTCGCGCGGGTGCTCCGGTCGGATACGAAGAAGGCGGGCCTGCTGTTCGCCGGGACCGAGAGCGGGATGTACGTCTCGTTCGACGACGGGGACCACTGGCAGTCGCTGATGCTGAACCTCCCCAACAGCTCGTATCGCGACATCGTCATCAAGGACAACGATCTGATCGTCGCCACCTACGGGCGCGGCATCTGGATCCTCGACGATATGTCTCCGTTGCGGCAGGTCACGGCCGCGATGGGGTCGGAGCCGGCGCATCTGTTCAAGCCCGGTGATGCATTCCGGGTGCGCCGCGATGTGAATGGCGACACGCCCATGCAGGCCGAGATGCCGCATGCGGAGAACCCCCCGCCGGGGGCGATCATTTATTACTCGCTTGGCGCCAAGCCCGCTTCGGACATCACGCTCGATATTCTGGATGCCCGGGGCCAGGTCATGCGGCACATGTCCAGCGCGCCGATCCCGCCGATCGCCGATCCCGCCCCGCCGGTGGCGACCTGGTGGCTGGAGGTGCCGCAGCCTCTCCCGACGGCGACCGGCCTGAACCGGATCAACTGGGACATCCGGTACGACAACCCGCCGGCGTTCAACCACAACTACGCGCAGGTGATGAGCGCCATCCCGCACGAAACGCCGTACACGCCGGAGGGGCCGCTGGCGCTCCCCGGGGTGTACACGGTGCGGCTCACGGTGAACGGCAGGAGCTACTCACAGACTCTGACGGTGCGGAACGATCCGCGGTCACCGGCGTCCGCTGCCGATCTCCAGGCCCAACACGCGCTCCAGATGAACCTGTATGCCGGCGCCCGGGCGTCGTGGGACGGCTGGCATCAGATCGCGGCAGTCCGGGACGCCCTCGGACGGGCGCTGCAGGCCAATCCGCCGGCGGACGTGGCCGCGGCGGTGATGAAGCTCGATTCGACCATGAGTGCGCTGCAGGGAGATCCGGCGCCGATGGGGAACTTCGGCCGGCACGTCGGTCCGCCGACCTTCGCGGCATTGAACGGCACCGAGCCCGGAGAGAGCATTCCGCTCGAGTCCATGAACGGACAGCTCCGCACCACCGACTATGGCGACATGGCGCCGAGCGCTCAGATGCTGAAAGCGTGGCACTGGGCCTGTACGGACTTGAAGACCGTCGAAGCCGGCTGGAAGGCCGTGACCGCAAAGGGGCTGCCTGAGCTCAACGGACTGCTGACGAAGAGCGGGCTGTCACCCGTGCCGGTCCCGACGGATCCTCTGCCCTCGCCGTCCTGCGGGAATGCCGCGGCGGCGGGAGGGCGCTGAACCGCCACAGCCGTAGCCTGATCGCTGCGTTTCTGGTCGTGTGCCCTCGGCGCGGAGCTTGCCGCTTCGAGGGTACCGACCATGAAGACCCTCACTCGCTGGGGGCCGGTCGCACTGTTCGCGGTGTTCCTCGTCGCGTGCCAGGTCGGCCGACTCCTCCGTCCCTCCGGTGACGGCAACGGGCCCCCCCCAGACACGGTGGCCGCCCGCGTCGCCTTCTCGACCCAGCCGAATGACGCGGGCGTCGGGCAGGCGATTACCCCTCCCGTCAGCGTCGTCATCACCGACAGCACCGGCCATCCGGTCCCGGGCTATTCCGGATCCGTCACTATCTCGCTTGGCGCCAATGCGACGGGGGCGACGTTGTCGGGAGCCAATACCGCGACGGCCACGAACGGGATCGCGACATTCACCGGCCTCAGTGTCAACAGAGCGGGATCCGGATACACACTGAATGCGGCGTCGAGCGGGCTCGCGGGGGCGACCAGCTCGCCCTTCGACGTCACCTCGCGTCCCGCACCACCGCCGACCCACGTCGCCTTCATCACCCAGCCGACGACCGCCCGAGCGGGGGACCCGATGGCACCAGCCATCCAGGTCGCGGCGGAGGACAGTACCGGTGCCGTCGTGCCCACGTACACAGGAGCCATCACCATCGCCCTCGGCGACAATCCGGGGGGCGGCACGCTTTCCGGCACCCGGGTGCTGGCCGCGACGAATGGCGTCGCGACCTTCTCGACCCTGAGCATCGACAAGGCCGGGGTGGGATACACACTGACGGCGAGCGCGGCGGGCCTGACGGGAGGGACGAGCTCGAGCTTCGACATCAGTGCGCTCCCGCCCCCCCCTCCCATGGCTACGGCCCTGGTGTTCACGGCCCAGCCGCAGTCGGCGCAGGCGGGAGCATCATTGGGGACCATCACCGTGGCCGCGGTGGATTCGACGGGAGCGGCGGTCTCGGACTTCAGCGGGACGGTCAATATCGCGATCGGCGCCAATCCTTCGGGCGGCATGCTGTCCGGCATCACGTCCGCCGTAACCAGCGGCGGGGTGGCGACGTTCCCGGGATTGAGCATCGACAAGGCCGGCGCGGGTTACACGCTGTCGGCGTCGACCCTGGGCTTGAAGGGCGCCACCAGTGCCACGTTCGCGGTGACCGCCCCTCCGCCGACTACCGGCAGCCTCGTGGTCAGTACTACGACCACGGGAGCCAACCTGGATGCGGATGGGTATACCGCGACCGTAGACGGCGGGTCATCCCAACCGATCGGAGACAACGCCGGCGTCACGTTCGCGAATCTTCCGGCGGGCAGTCACACGGTGAGTCTCTCCGGACTGGCAACCAACTGCGCGGCGGGCAGCACGTCCCAGTCCGTGTCGGTCCCGGCGGGCGGGTCGACGTCCGCAACGTTCGCGATCACCTGCCAGGCCTCGCCCCCGCCAACCAACCACCCGCCGGTCGTCAACGCGGGCGGCAACCAGTCAGCGCTGGTCGCGGTGCTCTATCAGCTGAACGCTGCGTTTACGGATCAGGACGGCGACGGCCCGTGGACGTACTCCATCAACTGGGGGGATGGGTCGTCGTCAACGGGGGCGTTGTCGGCGCAGGGAGGTATCGGACCGACTCACACCTACGCGCTCCCCGGCGCCTACGCGATTACCGTAACGGTGACCGACGCCCATGGAGCAACGGGGAGTGATACGAAGACCCTGAACGTCACTCTCTAGACCGCACGCCCCACTGCCACATCCCCGACATCGTTTTGGTGGAGATCGGATGGCCCAGCAGGCGGGCCAGCGTGACGATCTGGCCGCGGTGGTGGGCGTCGTGGCTCATATAGTAGGCCAAGAACATCGCGGCGTTTCCGCCGGTCCATCCGTCCACCCGTCCGTTCCCCTTCAGGCATTGTGTCACGATCCGTAGTACGGCCTTGCGCTTGGCGCCGAGGACTCGTGCCGCCTGCTTCTGGGTGACCGTGAACCGGTCGAGTTCGGGTGGCACGGAGCCCCTCGGGGCCGCCCGGCGCAGATAAATGAGGGAGCAGTTGTGGGTGTGGGCGACGATGCCGGCGATGGTGCGAACCCTGGGTTCGCCGAGCTGGGCCCGCCAGATGGACGAGTGCAGGCGTTCGACCAGGTACTGGTTCACGCGAGCGCTCGCGGAGTAGGCGGCGAGCAGGGTCGCGGTGGCATCAACGGGCATCTCCTACCTCACATAGGTGTCGAGACCCTCCAAGCATCCCTTCCAGCCGGCCTCATGTCCATCCCGGGCCCGGGAGTCCGGAATCCGCTCATGCCGTACCGTGACCAGCGTCTCCGCGCCCCTGGCCTCGAATGACACCGACACTCGCTCGGCCTCGGCCGCGTCGTCGAGTCGCCACGTGTAGACCACCCGGTGCGGGGGGTCGACCACTTCGAACTCACCCGTAATCCAGGAGACGCGGCCATCCGGGAACCGGTTGCCGATCCGGTAGGACCCCCCGACCCGGACGTCGACGCTGGGGTCGACGCAGGTGACACCCTGCGGACCCCACCACCGGACGAGCTCAGCCGGGGTGGTCCAGGCGGCGAACAGCCGCTCCGGGCTGGCGGGGATGGTTTTCCGAACCGTGAGCGTGGTCAGGGGTGCCGCCGGACGTAGCGGTCCAGGGCGTCGAGCTGTCCCTGCCAGAAGCGGCGGTAGTGCCGGATCCACCGGTCGGCCTCCTCGAGGGGGCCGAAGTCCGCGGTGCACCGGTGCACCCTCCCATCCACCGTGCGGACGACCAACCCCGCCTCTTCGAGCACGCGGATGTGCCGGGAGACGGCGGGCAGGGACATGGCGAACGGGCGGGCGAGGTCCGTGATCTTGGCCGGCCGCCGCGCCAGACGCTTCAGCAGGGCCCGTCGGGTGCCGTCTCCCAGGGCTCGAAACAGGCGATCCAGGCGTCGACCTGACCCGGTTCTGACGTGCCGCATGGTGGTCAATATTAAACAATATTATTAAATATTCCAGCCCACCCTCTCCGGAGAGACCATGTCCTTGCTCACCCGCCGTGCGTTCGCCGCCCGTCTGACCGCCGCGCTCCCCGTCGCGGCCGCGCTGCCGCGGCTCGCCCCGTCGATCGGGGACCCCGACCTGGGGATTCTCCGGGATGCCGAGGCCATTCATCAGGAGGTGCCGTTCGCGGCGGCTCCTGCGCGGCTGTATGAGGCGCTTCTGGATGAGCGTCTGTTCGCTCAGGTGACGGGCTTTCCCACCAAGATCGACCGCTCGCCCGGGGGCGCCTTCAGTCTGTTCGGGGAACGGATCGTGGGTCGAACGGTGGCGCTGGTGCCGGACCAGCGGATCGTTCAGGCCTGGCGCTCTGCGGGGTGGCCGGACACCGGCGCCTACTCGATGATCCGGTTTGAGCTCACGGCCGCCGGCACGGGAACGAGGCTGGAGTTCGACCACACCGGATTTCCGAAAGGCGAGGCCCAGCATCTCGCCGAGGGGTGGGGAGTCCGCTATTGGGAGCCGCTGAAGCGCTTCCTGGCTTAGGTCTCGGGCACGAGTCCCATTTCGTCCAGAAATTGATTGCCGCCGGCCGGCATGCCGAAGCGCTGGTCGGCCCGGGTCAGGATCAGCCGGTCCTTCGCCCGGGTCATTCCCACGTACAGGAGACGACGGCCCTCTTGAATCTCGTCTTCCG
>DATEGY010000232.1:0-2083 GCA_035279865.1 Gemmatimonadales bacterium
CGCGTTCCGTCCCCCCGGGGATCGGCCGGATGGCCCCGACGGGGCGGCCGGCTACCGGCGCGACCGGCACCACCCGCCGCACCAGGTCCACCTGAGCCTCGGGGATGTCCAGGGCGTCGGCAGTGAAGGTCGTCGCGGCGCCCAGTATCGCGGCAAGACTGAGTTCAGACCGCGCTTCCATGAGCGTAAGCGGGTAACCGAGCGTGAGGGGACCCGGATCGTTGAGCCAGCGGGAGCGATGGTAGTAGCTCCGGAGACCGGCGCTGATGGCATTCTCACGGAAGGAATCCCATCCGGGACCGGGGCGTCCACCCACGCGCACCACGTTCAGGTTGCCGGTCTGGGGAACCCGTGATGCGCTCCAGATCAGGGCCGAGCCGGCGCCCTCGCGGATGGCGGCGAGCCCGGCGCGGAGGCTGTCGAGGTGCGGGAGGACCTGGTCGAGCCCATCAAGGATGAGGGCGTCGTATCCCCAGTCCTGCGCCGCCACCCGGGCGCGCTCGCGAACCACGCGGAGCGCCTGCGGGTCCGTCGCGTCGAGGGTCGAGCCGTCATCCGCCTGAAACGGGGTGATGGATCCGGCCGCCAGGAGCCCGGCCGCATGGATCTGGTCGGTGCACCAACGGTGGCCGCGCGGGCTTCCATCCCCCTCCCCATATGCAATGAAGCGGGCGAAGCGCGGATCGAAGACGCCGGTGGCGCGGGTGAGGAGATCGAACAGGTCGTCTCCGCGGCCCTGCGATTCCGTCAACCAGAGCCCCACCGGCGGATCGAGATTGGCCAGGAGATCCCGGTCGCCTTCGGCGGGAGTGCAGGCCCCTGCCAGAGCGGCGACGCCGTCCCCCCGGGGGTGGTAGCAGATCGTGACACTTTCCGAATCACCCCCGGTGGAGACGGGCCGGCCGGGTGTCCAGAGGTTGTCCAGGCTCACTTCGCCGCCGTTCGTCGAGGTCTGGAAGACTCCGGCACCGCGTGGATCCTGGATCAGGCCGACGGCGCGGGTCGTACCAGGGGAGCCCCAGCGGGTCAGCGCCAGGGACCCCATCGACCGTATCTCGGCTTGGGGCCCGACCGCGGTAACGGCCGGGACCCGTTCATCGACCAGGGCGAGCAGCACACCGGGCCCCGGCAGCGCCCGGTCGACGGCCAGAGTCGCCCATGCGACTCCCCCCAGCACTGGGAGGCCCGTGTCCGGGTAGATTCGCAGGGTGATTCGCGCCCGGGGTGCGGGCGCCGAGGGTTCCGTCAGGAAGGTGGCCTCCACGAAGAGCCCGGCGCCGCGGCCGCGGATGATGGTCGACTCGCCGTGGGGCGGGGAACCGGCCTGCAGGGAGACGTCGTCGAGCTCGCCAAGAGTCAGAATCTGGTCGCCGATGTGAACGCCGGCGGACGTGAAGGGGAGTACGGGAACGGCGGGGCCCTCACCACGGTACCACAACGACCATCGGTGGCGGTCGTCGAACTGGAATGACAGACGGCCGAATCCTGTGTCCGGCTCGTCAGGCACGATCCACCCGGCGGACTCACGCAGCGGAACCAGCAACGAGCCGGAAGCGGCTCCGGACAGGAGGACGAAGGTGCGGCGGTTCATGGCGGCAATGTTCTCTGTGGGCGCTCTTTTGTCTACGCCGGCAGCGGCGCAATCCTGGCTGTCACTGGGACTCGCGGCCACGCTGGGGGGCGGCTGGCAGGTCGAGGGGGGTGACATCGGGCTGACCCAGCACACGCACTTCGGTCCGTTCCGGGGGGTGGGGGAAACCCTGCGTCTCGGGTCGTTCGTGGACGAGGGGCAGATCATCGGCGGTGCCCGCGGCATCATCGCAGGTCTCGCCTTCTCGGGACGCACGGGCATGCTCTCGATCGCGTCGATGGGGAGTGAAACCAATACCAGTACGCTCGGGCTCGACCTGACCCTCGAGGCGGCCGGGACGCTCGGGTCGAACTCGCCGTTCCCGCAGGGGAGTGCCTGGCTGTCGGTGTCGGCATTGCCCGGCCTGCGCTTCGGCACGAGTGACGGGGCGAGCTACGTCATCGTGATCGGGCCGGCGCTCTTCTGGGGCCGGGGGCACACCGACGTGCACAC
>DATEGY010000233.1:0-3471 GCA_035279865.1 Gemmatimonadales bacterium
CCTTGAAGGCCGGCGCGCGCGGCCGCGATGTCTTCGGGCCTGGAGCCCTGGAGCAGAATGTTGAGGCGCGACTGGGCGTCGGCCGAGTCGCCCCGGGCGAGCGCCGTCTGCTGGGTCGCGTCGTCGAGATCCTGGTGTGAGAGCTCCCCGCGCCAGAACAGCGTCTGGACCCGGGCGAGCCGGTCCCGGTTGTAGTGCAGCGCATCGGCGGCCTTGGACAGGGCCGCCCGGGCGACGGCGATTTCGTCGGCGGTGGGACCGGCCACCAGCTTGTTCAGGTTGGCCCGGGTCTGGCCGATTCCGGCCATGGTCGTGGAGAGCTCGGCGCGCAGGTCCTTGTCGGAGAGGCGCGCGATCACCTGTCCCGCGTGCACGGAGTCCCCTTCGTCCACCAGGACCGTCTGAACGATGCCGTCCACGCCCGCGCGGACGTCCGCGTTCTCGAGCGGCAGGGCCAGAAACGCCCCGCTCACCCGCAGCGGCGCGCGTCCCAGGATCAGGTACGTCAGGACGACGGCGCCCGCGCCGAGCCAGAGCGTCTTGCGCGTGCGGCGCCCGGGAGCCGGAAAGGAAAACCGGGGGCGACCGCTGGGCGTCTTCGGCGACGGTTTCGGAGCCGGCGCTCCCGTGGGCGGTGATGGCGGTGCGTCCGCCGGCTCGGGACCCGACGCCGGGGGGAGGGGATGCTGCCGGTCCACCACCGTCCACGGCGCTTCCAGATCCAACGGGGTCCGGGCGGCCACGGGCTGGGAAGCCGCCACCGGTTTCGGCGCCCGGCGGCGTTCACCCGGGAGCGTGTTCGCGGATGGGAAGAAGAGCCGGCGGACCTTCCGGCCCACGCGCATCCCGGCGTAGGTGAGCAAGAGGGCGAAGGCCGCGGTTTGCCCCTTGCTCAACAAATAGCCCCCGGTCATCTCGAGGCCGTAGTAGATGAACCCCAGGGTCATGCCGGTGGCGATCGTGCCGTAAATCGTGTAGCAGAGCCGCTCCCGGCGGGTGAGCGCGGCGGCGGACCCCGTCCGCAGACCCAGGATCCGCTTCACCAGGGTGCCGACGTAGGCGAAGGACCGGCGTCGGAGGTTCGGTAGCTCGAGGTAGTCGCTCAGCAGGTAATAGCCGTCGAGCTTGATGAAGGGGTTGAGATCGAAGAGGCTCTTGAGCCCCGAGAGCGCCATCACCGTGATGGCGACATAGTTCACCAGCGTCCGGGGCTCGGTGAACCGCCAGACCACCGTGGCCACCGACCAGACGAAGAGCTCGAAGATGGGGCCGGCCGATCCGACCCACAGCCGTTTGGACCGTTCGGGGAAGAGCCAGGCGTCGTTGACGTTCGTGTAGAAGGCCGGCTCGAAGTACATCAGCAGGAACCCGACCTCGTGGACTTCCCCGCCGAAATGCTTGCAGGTCACGCCGTGCGCGAACTCGTGACAGGACGCGATGATGAAAATCACGAAGAGGAGCAGCGGGAGGGAAGAGAGTTGATAGAGAATCGACAGGCTCGCGGCGAAGGCATGACTGTTCGCGGCCGTGATGCCGATGGCCAGCATCAGGAGCGTTCCCCACACCGCGAAGAATCCGGGCGTAAAGAGAAACCGGAGGCGCTGGTTGAGGGTGGTGAACAGACGGTCGGGGTCGAACAGGGCGATGCGGAGGTACAGGAGGCTGCCCTTGAAGCGTCGCGACGGGAGCGTCCGGGGTCCCCGGCTGGTCTCCAGGAGGCCCGCCCGGTCCACGGCGTCGACGAAGCCGAGGAGGGTGTCCGCCGACAACTCACCCTCCAACTGAGCCTGAGCCCGCCGCCGGATGTCCTCCAGCGTCGTCCGGCCATCCAGTTGCGACAGGATGAAGCGCTCCGCCTCGCGGAACCGGAAAAACTTCCCGCTCCGCGAGTCCTTCACGACCAGGACCGGACCGCCAGGGGTGTCCTGGGTACTGGTCCTGAGGTCGCGCCGCAACGCCGGGGTCTGAGGGATCATGTTGGGTCCTCAACGGATTCCTCTGGTCCGCCAGAAGGGGTGACGGGAATGCCACGGGGCACCCGGCGTCCCGGGCACCCGGTGGCCCTCTGACGCCGGGTCAGTCGCCGCAGCCCGAGTTGGCATTGCTGCCGTTCCCGGACCGGTTGCTCTTCCCCGACTTGTTGCTCTTCCCCGACTTGTTGCTCTTGCCGGACTTATGGCTCTTGCCGGAGCCATGCCCGCTCTTGCCGGTCCCGGAGCCGCACGTCGGTACGCCCCAGGGTGCGATGCGCTCTTCCAGGGCCTCGAGTTCGAGGTTCACGTGTCTCATGATTTCACCCCCTTCCCTCCGTCAGAGGTTGCGTGGCCAACACGGTCCAGACGGGACCGGTGCCGGGAGTGACCTTGGGCAAGCGATGTGCCCCGGGCGTCCGGTGAAGGGGGGATCGGAGAAAGTGACGGAATGGCCGCGCGAAACCGGTCGGCGATTACTCCTCGCAACGGGCCGAGCGGAGTCGAGGAGGAGCGCACGCGAACGTCGAGTGGTGCACCGAAGAAGTGCCGGTGTGCGTCGTTGCGCGGAAATGACGCCGGCTCCGCCACGAGGTCACCGACGAGCTGGCGCGTAATCCCCGCAACGCTTGGTCATCAGATGCTGACACCAAGACTTCCTCGGGACCAACGATGGAGCAGGAACGCAGCGGGCTGGGAGGGGCTCCGCGACGTGTCAGTATTGGAAGAACGTGAACGGCATCTCCATCATGGCGCGAATCGGTCGCCCACCCAGTTGGGCGGGATGGAAGCGGGCACCGCTGAGCCAGACCCGCACCGACGCGGTGAAGTCGGCATGCGTCGAATAGATCACCTGGACGGTGGAGGGATCGGCGTGTCCGGCGGTGTCCACGGTGAACGTGGCCCACACGGCACCGGTCTCACCCGCGGCGTCCCGGGACGCCGGGTAGATGAGGCCAGGCCCGGACGTCACCTGGGGGGGCACAAACGCGTTCGGAACGTGGGCGAGGCTTTCAGGCACCTCGATGGCGCCGGTCACCGTGGGAGGGAGCGCGGGAACCCACCCGGCTTGAGGGGCCTGCTCGCGCACTCCCTTGGCCAAGTCGGCGGCCGTGTTGCGGGTCAGCTGGATGCGGAAGGGTTGCCGTCCCCGAGTGAATTCCACGAGATCGAGCTCCGGCTCGCGATGCCGGGCGGCGCGCCGGACCGCGAAGGCCAGCACCCCGCCCCATCGCCCTTTCAACATGGCCGACAAAATCACGGCTCCCGTGTCGGGCACGGGCGCAGCCAGGAGGGAGTCGATCTGGGTGGACCAGTGGAGCGCCGAATCCGGGTTGAAATCGTCTTCGAAGCCTTTCTCCGCCACGCCGCGGCGTCCATTGGCGGGCACGACGGCGGAGAGGTAGCGCAGTCCCCGGGCGCTGTCGGGCACCACGAAGACGTTGACGGTTCCCCAGGCCAGGACCGTGCCGGTCGGGGGGGACTGGGTGAACGCCGGACG
>DATEGY010000234.1:0-6004 GCA_035279865.1 Gemmatimonadales bacterium
GCACCATGATGACCACGTTCAAGCTCCGCGTCTGGGTGGACCCGGATGCGCCGGGCAAGAGCAAGGTGACCGTCGAGGCCGTCTACCGGCCCGTGCTCGACCCTTCCCGGATGGAGCGGGACCTGGAACGAAACGCGCCCCCGGGGAGCGGGGGCGCGGTCTTGTTGCAAAGCCTCGTGGCCGAGCTGCAGAGCAAGTTCGGAGGGAGTTAGCTCCGCACCCACCCCTCGATCCAGCGTTCCATGGTCTCAAGATCGAGCATCGCGTCGCGGCAGGGTCCGTTGGGCAACCGCATCGTGAGCCCCAGCACCGGCAGTTTTCCCGCGACATCCCGAAGTCCCGTCATCATGTCCCGTTCGCACGCCACCGCCACCACGGCGCGGGGACGCCGTTCCCGGATGACGCGGCGCGCCAGCTGGCCGCGGGTCGCTACGAATACCGGCACGTCATAGCGTCCCGCGATCGACAGCACGCCGTCCAGCGCGAGTTTCGAGAGGCACCGCGGAATCAGCACCAGGAGCTCGCCCCGCCCCACCGTCCGTCCCCGCCGCACCGCCAGCGTGTTGTAGACGTCGATCGCGGCGTGCTCGACCCAGTCGCGCCGCTTGAACACGCGGGCGACCAGGGACGTGAGATTCATGAGATGAAGGAAGGGCCCGCGCTCGAGCGCGCGCTCGGGCAGGAGGTTCTTCCCTCCGGCATACGAGGCCAGGAGCACGCCGAACCAGAGCCATGTGACTCCCACCAGCCCGCCCCAGATCAGCTCCAGCAGCGTCCCGAGGGGCGCCCAGAGCTCCGCGACTCGTGGGGCCAGCAGGAAGAGCACTCCCCAGCCCAGCAGGCCCACGGCCGCGATGGTGACGCCCGCGAACCAGAAGAACGTCTGCGCGGGCGCCGAAAAATCCCCCCCGGAAGGCAGGGGCAGACCATTCCACTCGTCCCATTCGTGACCCAGGCGGCGGTCGGTCTCGATGTGGATCAGCTGGGCGCGTGGCGGCGGAGGTGAGCCCGCAGCGGGAGGGGCCGGTGTTGCTGAGGTGGCCATAGGCCGAAGAAGCTTCACGCTGGTGCCGGGGGATGTCAAGTTTATGGCGTGATATCGACCGATCCCGCCACGCGCGGCGCCTACTCGGAAGGCGCCGGGATCTACCGCATCGTGCCGCGCGCGGTCGCGATTCCCAGGACCCCCGCCGACCTGCCGTCGCTCGTTCGCAACGCATCCGTGACGGAGACGGGCTTCGTGCCTCGAGGCGCCGGGAGCGGCATGCCGGGGGGTAACGTGGGACCGGGCGTCGTGGTGGACTGCTCGGGATTCCGGTCCCTGTCCGTCGATCCCGGGCGGCGTCTGGCACGGGCGGGAGCGGGCGTTACCTGGAAACAGGTGAATGACGCCGCAGGCGAGCTGGGCCTCCGCCTTCCCCCCGATCCATCCTCCGGCGCGTTCGCCACCAGCGGAGGCATGGTCTCCACGAACGCGGCCGGTCCACGCACCGTGCAATCGGGCTCCGTGCGGAAGTGGGTCGAGTCCCTGGACATCGTCGATGCCTCGGGCGAGGCGCGGACCGTGCGCCGTGGGGGGGGACCGGGGCCCCTGGTCCTGGATCCTCACCGGCTGGCACAGGTGGCCCAGCAGTTCCCGCAGACGCGGAAGAACTCGAGCGGCTACGCGGTGGACGAGTTCGCCCGCTCAGGAGACGAAATCGATCTCCTGATCGGTTCCGAGGGTACCCTGGCCTTCGTCACGGCGGTCGAATGGCGCCTCGAACCCCTCCCCAAAGAGATAGCCGGGGTGGCTCTCGGCTTTGGCGATCTCGACGACCTCGGCGATGCTGTGCCCTACCTGCTCTCCCTGAACCCGTCCGCCCTCGAGCTGCTCGACCGGACCCTGCTCTCCTTCGTACAGGCCCCCGGGCTTCCGTCTGATCTGGCTTGCCTGTTACTGGTCGAGTTCGAAAGGCCGAGTCCCGCAGCGGTCCGTGGGGTGGTGGGCGACGCCGTGCGGGGACTGGAGGGGCGCACCCGGCACGTGCAGACCGCCGTGGACCTGAAGGGCCTGGAGGCGCTGTGGTCGGTACGGCGGCTTGCCTCCCCTGCCCTGGCCCGCCTGCCCGAGACCAGGCGCTCGCTACAGGTAATAGAAGACGGGTGCGTCCCCGTGGACCGGCTGGGAGCCTATGTCGCGGGCGTCCGCGCCTCTGCCGGACGCCTCGGCCTCGAGATCACGATCTTCGGGCACGCCGGGGATGGCCACGTGCACGTCAACGCGCTCCCTGACCTCACCACGTCAGATTGGCGTGAGCGCCTCACGACCCTCTACCGGGACGTGACCGGTCTGCTGGTCACCCTCGGCGGCACGCCGTCAGGCGAGCATGGCGACGGCCGGCTACGCGCCCCCATCCTGCCGCGCATCTTCGGACCAGAGACCATGGACCTGTTTCGGGAGGTGAAGCGGTCCTACGATCCTCTCGGGAAGATGAACCCGGGTGTTATTATTCCGGCCGCCGACTGGTCCCCGATTTCGCACCTGAAGGTGGGACCCGACGCGACACCGATCCCGCCGATGATCGCGGGAAAGCTCAGAACGATCGAGCGCGAAGCCGGCTGGAGTATCCTGAAGGCATCGCTGACTACTGACCCCTGACCCCTGACCCCTGGCCCCTGACTCATGGAAATCTTCCGCTCCCCCCGGATCACGTTGATCGCCCGGCCCCAATTCGTCGAGCCGGCGCACCTGCCGGTGCAGTGGAAGGGTGAGGCGTCCGGTGGCGAGCGGCTGGCCGAGTTCGCCGGGCGGATCTGCTACATGAGCCAGCACAACCCGGTCGCCCGCACCACGCCGGAATACCTCGAAAACATCAAGAAGCAGGGGCACGGGTCGGTACTCGAGCACGCCGTGTACGTCCTCCTGATCGAGGGCATCTCCCGCTCCTGCTCACACGAGCTGGTGCGTCACCGGGCCGGGTTCGGGTACTCCCAGCTCTCCCAGCGGTACGTGGACGAGTCCCACGCGGCCTTCGTGATGCCGCCGGCCATCATCGGCGACGCCGGACTCGAAGCGGAATGGACCACGCAGGTGGAAGCGGCACAGGCGGCGTACGTCAAAGCGGTGGATGGGCTGATGGGGCGCTATGCCTGGGTCGCCGACAAGGTCCACCGCCGTAAAATGGCCCGCGAAGCGGCCCGCAGCGTGCTCCCCAACGCCACCGAAGTGAAGATCGTCGTGTCCGGGAACGCGCGCGCGTGGCGGACCATGCTCGAATTGCGCACCGGTGAAGGCGCCGAGCTCGAGATCCGCCGGATGGCGGTCGCGTGCCTCGCCGCGCTGTCGAAGGATGCGCCCGCGTTCTTCTCCGATTTCGAAACGTATCGCGCGGAGGATGGCGCGGAGGCGGCGAGAGTCGTCTATCACAAAGTTTGAGTCATTGCGGATTTCGGGTTGCGGATTGCGGATTGATCGCCGCCCGAATCTTTGAATCCTCACTCAATCCCGAAATCCAAAATCCGCAATCCAAAATCGTTTTCCCTATTGCGCATCCCGCCGAATCTTCATATTCTCATCATTGACATCACGTTGTTGCAGGAACACCGCCGACATAGTGCGGCTTTTTTTGTAGGAGGTTAACCGAGACCACATGCGTATCGGTCTCGCCTACAACGAGAAACCTCGGTCCGCGTTGACAGCGGACGACCCTGCGAGTACCACCGACGTCTACGTCGAGTGGGACGAGCCCACCACCATCGACGCGGTGGAGCAGGCACTCAGTCTCTTCGGCTCGGTCATCCGTCTCGAAGCCGATGCCACTTTCCCCCAGAAACTCACCCTCGCCCGTCCGCAAATCGTCTTCAACATGGCCGAGGGGCTGTCGGGTCCCAATCGCGAAGCGCAGGTGCCCGCCATCTGCGAGTACTACGGCGTGCCGTACACCGCGTCGGACCCGCTCACGCTCTCGTTGACGCTGCATAAGGCGCGCACCAAGGAGATCCTCGCCCACCGCGGGATCCCCACCGCGCCCTTCACCCTCGTCTCGGCCCCGGGCGAGCTGGCCCAGGTCAGGCTTCCCTTCCCGCTCTTCGTGAAGCCCGTAGCGGAGGGGTCAGGTAAAGGCATATTTGCCAATAACTTATGTGAATCCGAGGCGCAGCTTCGGGAGCGGACCCTCTTTCTATTAGATGAGTACCGCCAACCCGTCCTGGTGGAGACCTACCTCCCGGGCCGGGAATTCACCGTCGCCATCCTCGGCAACGGCCCCGAAGCGCAGTGCCTGCCGATCGTCGGGTTCGACTTCGAAACGCTCCCTCGGGGTGCCAACCCGGTGTACGGCTACGAAGCGAAGTGGATCTGGGACGACGCCGAGCACCAGCTCGAGATCTACGAGTGCCCGGCCCGCATCCCGCACGACCTCCGGGCCTCGATCGAGCGGGTCTCCCTCGACGCCTACCACGCCCTCGGCTGCCGCGACTGGTGCCGGATCGACGTCCGCATGGATGCGGCGGGCGTTCCGAACATCGTCGAGCTGAATCCGCTGCCCGGCATCATCCCGGATCCCAGGATGAATTCGTGCATGCCCAAGGCGGCGCGGGTGGCGGGAATGACCTACGACCAGTTGATCCAGGAAGTCGTCCGGATCGCCTGGAAGAGAATCCATGGCCGGCCCCTGGTCCTCGGCGCCGAGGAGGCGATTGCGTGAAGGTCGTGATCCTGTACGACCCCGGAGCCCCCGACTGGACCACCGAGGACATCGCCGGCGTGATGAGAGCCGTCGACGAGATCGGCACGATCTTCAGCGCGATGGGGCACCAGGTCCAGAAGGTCGGCGTCCGGCACGATCTGAAGTGGCTCCACGCCGCGAAGCGCTCCGACCTGGTCTTCAACCTGTGCGAGGGTGTGCACGGGGTTGCAGTCTGGGAAGACCACGTCGTCGCGATGCTGGAGTTCGAGGGGATCCCTTACACCGGGTGCGGGTCCTGGACGGTGGCGGCCTGCCGCCGGAAGACCGTCGCGAACGCCATCCTCCACCAGGCCGGGGTTCCCGTACCCGAATGGACCACCACGCACGACAAGATTCCCGACGACTTCCCCCTCCCCGCCATCGTGAAACCGGCGGCCGAGGACGCGAGCGCCGGGCTGGACCGTGGCTCGGTGGTCACCGACCGGAAGTCGCTGCGCAGCCGCGTCGCCGCCATGACGGAACAGTTCGACGAGGTGCTGGTCCAGCGGTACGTCGCGGGTCGCGAGTTCAACGTGGGATTCGTCGGCACCCGGGTGCTTCCGGTCTCCGAGATCGACTTCACGGGCATGCCGGAGGGCTCCTGGCCCATCCTCACCTATGCCGCCAAGTGGCAGACCGGCTCGGCGGAAGAGGTGGGGAGCCAGCCGATGGTTCCGGCCCCCATCTCACAGCGCCTGGCGGACCGGTTGGTCCGCGTTGCGGAGAAGGCGTGGCAGGCCATGCAGGGGAAGGGCTACGGACGGGTCGATATGCGGGTGGACGACACCGGGCACCCCTGGGTGCTCGAGGTGAACCCCAATCCCGACCTGACCGACGAGGCCGGGCTGTCACGCATGGCCAAGGCTGCGGGGTGGGATTACGCCGAGCTGGTGCGCCGGGTGGCCGAGGTGGCACTGCGTGAGGCTCAGGGGGCCAAGGCGGCCCGTGAATTACTCGCTCAGCCCAATCGGTCTAGGGTCTCGCGAACGTCTTGAGCGGCTGACCCGGGAGACCGGCTTCTTCCGCGAAGAAGAGGTCGCCACCGCGGTCGAGCTCCTGGACGAGCATCTGGACGGCGATCCAGACTACCGGTTCACCGGGGCCTTCGCCGGAAGTGAGCTGGTCGGGTACGCGTGCTGGGGCCCGACGCCCGGCACGGAAGGGACCTGGGACCTCTACTGGATCGTGGTCGCCCGGGAACGGCAAGGTGAGGGGATCGGGTCGGATCTCCTGAAGCATGTCGAGCAGACACTGACAACTGACCACTGTCGACTGGTTGTCGTCGAGACGTCATC
>DATEGY010000235.1:0-2969 GCA_035279865.1 Gemmatimonadales bacterium
AGACACACGCCCGCGTACACCACCTTCAGGTCCTTCCCGTACATCGCCTTCAGGTACCGCGCCTCGGCGGCGATGGGCGTGTCCACCGGCGCCAGGTACGGCACCAGCTCCGGGTACTCGGTCCGGATCTGCTCCACCACCACCGGGCAGGTGCTCCGGATCATCGTGCCCCACCCGGGCTCGGCCCAGAGCCGCAGGTATTCCCGGGCCACCAGCTCGTCCCCCAGAACGCCCCGGTGGACCGTGCGAAAACCCGCCTGATAACAGGCGTTGACGACTTGTTCGGGGGTGGCGGGGTGAAAATGGGCCGCCGATTCGACGCTCAAGATGAGCGTCGCTTTGCCCCCGGCGGCGAGGTCCAACGCGCGGGCGTAATCACCCAGGGCCACGATGGCACCGTGGGGACACGCCGGAAGACAGAGACCGCACCGCGTACACGCCTCATCGACGATCCGGACCCGGTCGGAATCCACGGCCACGGCGTCCGCGGGACACACCCGCACGCACGCCAGGCAAGCGACGCAATGATCAGGATCGACGCGAAAATCCACTGGAGGTCCGGCCGGGGGCGCGGCGGCCTAGTCGGCCTTCGAAAGAGTCGCACCAAAATGAACGCCGGTTGGGGCCGTGTCAATGGCGCGTGAAAGTCAAAGTCTTTATTCAAAAGCACTTAGAGAACATCTCACCACGTCGCCCAACGCTGCGTAAAATGAGCACCCATGAACCGCTTCGCCGCCCTCCTGCTGCTCGCCGGCCCGGCGCCCCTCGCGGCCCAGGCCGTCACGTATCAACCCGTGTTCGACAGCGCGCGGGCCATCACGCTCCGCACCGATTCGGCGGGCGCGGTTTCGGGCGTCGTCCTCACACGGGACGCCATCCGCTATCGCTTGGACTCCGGCACGGTCTTCGTCGCCACGCCGATCGGCGGCCGGACCGTGGCCCTGGTGTTCCAGGGGCGGGGATCCGCCTCGGTGACTCCACCACTCGACGTGGAGCGCCGCGAGCTGGCGCGCACGCTGCACGACACGCTGACGAGCTGGCCCATCACAGGCGCCGCCTTCGTGTTCACCGATTCCACGTGGGGCGAGCTGCGCCGCGAAGTGGACTGGATAAAGGCGCCGGAGCTCGGAGACGCGCCCCGGGTCCTCGCGCACCTCATCGACCACCTGGTGAACACCCGCGAAGAGGCTCTCTACGAGCCCGACCTGATGCTGAACCTGCTCAACGGGGACACCACCGGCTTCGTGCTGGCGCGCGTGACCCGGGAGTCCGGATCGGACCTGACCTTCCGCTATGACGTCCAGGCCACGGAGGCGGAGGCGGTGGAGGTCGATCCCCACGAGGGCGGAGGCGAGCGGATCCTCTCGGAGTTCCCCCTGGCCCGCTACCTGGCCGATTCGGAGCCCGAGATGGGCGCCGGGCACGAGCTGGCCATGGGGCCCTACAGCATCACCTCGACCATCGACGACGGCCACCGGTACAGCGCCACGGCGGTGGTGCGATTCACGCCCCGGAAGCGGGGGGCGCGGTGGGTCCAGTTCTCGCTGGAAAGTGACCTGCAGGTCGACTCACTCGGCGAGGACGGGGGAGACGCCGAGCCGTTCTTCCGGCCGGCCCACGGCCCCGCCCTCTGGATCAGACTCAACGAGGTCACGCGCCCGGGAGGAGTCCGCGCCGTGCGCATCGGCTACCACGGAGACCTGATCGGCACCACGTCCTTGATTCAGACGTACCGGTCCTACGGATTCCTGCAGAAGTACAACGGCATGCCCGATCAGTGGCTCTACCTGAAATCCTGCACCGACTGGTACCCGCGGTACGACTACTGGCAGCCCACCGACATGGACCTGACGTTCCGGGTGGCGTCCCGCTACCAGTTCGCCGGCATCGGTCACCTGGTCGATTCCACCAGATCGGGGGATACCGTCATCACCCACTGGCGGACCGAGCGGCCCACGGTCTGGGCCTGCTTCAACATCGGGGAGCTCCAGGAACAGCACATCAACGACCCGCGGATCCCGCCCGTCGTGGTGCAGACCAACCACGAGGCCCACTCGGCCCTGGACCCGCTCATGATGCAGCAGGAGGGCGCCCTCCAGAACGTCACCGCGGACGTGACCAACAGCCTGGCCTTCTTCTCCCTGCACTTCGGCACGCCCCTCTACCCGCGGTATTTCGCCACCGAGGTCCCGTTCAACTTCGGCGTGGCGTTCCCCGGCATGGTCTACCTGTCCAACTACACGTATCAGTCACTCACCGCGAGCGGCGTGCAGGAGATGTTCCGGTCCCACGAAATCGCGCACCAGTGGTGGGGCATCGGGGTGATGCCCGCCGGCACGCGGGATGCGTGGCTCCAGGAGGGCTTCGCGGAGTTCTCGGCACTGTGGTACATGCAGGTGGCGCTCGAGGACACCGCCAAGTTCTTCGACCGGCTGAAAACGTGGCGGGACCGGCTGGTGAAGCGCGGTCCCGACGCCCCGCCCCTGGGCCTCGGGTTCCGCGTCCAGGAGAGCGACCACCCGGGCGACTACGACCTGATCGTCTACTCGAAGGGTGCCTGGGTGCTGCAGATGCTCCGCAACTTCATGCTCGATCTCCGCAACATGAACGAGGGCGCATTCGCGGAAACCATGCGGGACTTTTACGCGCGCTTCCACGGCCGGAAGGCCTCCATCCGGGACTTCCAGCGCGTGGTGGAGGAGCACGTCGGCAACTCGATGGACTGGTTCTTCGACGAGTGGGTGAACCGCTCCGCCATCCCGACCTACACGTTCTCGTGGAAGGCCGACACGGCCGTGAACGGCAGGATCCCCGTCCACTTGCGGGTCCGGCAGGCCGACGTCCCGGCGGATTTCTTCATGCCGGTGCCGGTGGAAATCGATTTCGGCGCGGGAAGCCACGTGCTGGTGCGGATCAACGCCCGGGGACCGGTCACGGACGGCACCATCTATGCCCCCGAGCCCCCGACT
>DATEGY010000236.1:0-3870 GCA_035279865.1 Gemmatimonadales bacterium
GTAATGTGCGACGGCGGAGACACTCGTGTGCGTGCTTGCGCCCCCCAGGGTCTCGGCATCCACCGTCTGCCCGGTGGCGCCTTTCACCAGGTTGGGGCCACCGAGTCCCATGAACGAGGTGCCTTCGACCATGAAGATGACATCGGAGAGGGCCGGGAGGTACGCGCCGCCGGCGATGCAGGGGCCCATCACGGCGGAGATCTGCGGCACCCGGAGATAGTGACGCATGATGGAGTTGTAGTAGAAAATCCGCGCGGCACCGTACTGTCCCGGGAAGACACCCCCCTGATACGGCAGGTTCACGCCCGCCGAGTCGACCAGGTAGATGATGGGGATGCGCTGGCGCATGGCGACTTCCTGCGCGCGCAGGATCTTCCTGATGGTCTCGGGCCACCACGACCCGGCCTTCACGGTCGCGTCATTCGCGACCACCACGGCCGGACGTCCGGCGACGCGCCCCAGCCCCGTGACCACACCGGCCGACGGCGCCTGTCCGTCGTACTGATCGAACGCGACGAGAAGACCGAGCTCGAGCCAGGGGCTCCCCTGGTCGAGCAGGGCCGACACGCGCTCGCGCGCGGTCAGTTTACCCTGGTCGTGCTGCTTGGCGATCTTCTCCGCCCCGCCACCGGCTTCGATGCGGGACTTGAGATCGCGATACTCGGCCGTCAGGGCTTGGAGGCGACTCATCTACGCGGCGACATGCGTAGCGGCCCACTCCTCGATGTACTTGATGAGCTCGGAGGTTGGCGTGCCGGGACCGAAGAGCTTGCCGATGCCTTCGGCCTCGAGGCGGGAGACATCTTCCGGGGGAATGATGCCGCCCCCCGTGAGGAGGACGTCCTGGCGCCCCGCGCTCCGGAGGAGCTCCTTGACCCGGGGAAAGAGCGTGAGGTGCGCCCCCGACAGAATGGACAGCCCCACCACGTCCACGTCCTCCTGCACCGCGGCGCGGGCGATCATCTCGGGTGTCTGGTGGAGACCCGTGTAGATCACTTCCATCCCGGCGTCCCGCAACGCCGCGGCGACGACTTTGGCGCCGCGGTCATGCCCATCCAGACCGGGCTTGGCCACGAGGACGCGGATCGGGCGCTTCCGGCGGATCGCCATTCTAGAAGAACACCGGCTCGCGGTAGGCCCCGTACACGCTCTCGAGCGCGCTCCGGATTTCGAACAGCGTGCAGTACGCCCGCGCACAGTCCAGCATGGGGCCGATCACGTTCTGGTCGGTCTGGGCGGCGACCCGGAGCGCCTCGAGCCGGGACTTCACCAGTCCGTCGTCCCTCCGGGCCCGCAGGGCCTTCATCTTGGCCTTCTGCGAATCCTCGGCCTCGCCCGAGACCTTGAGGATCTCGACCGGGTGGTCTTCGGAGGCGACGAAGTCGTTCACGCCGACGATGACCGACTTGCCGTCTTCCACGTCCCGCTGCTGCTCCGACGCGGACCGGGCGATCTGCCGCTGGAACCAGCCGGCCTCGATGCCGCGCACCACGCCGCCCAGCGACTGGATTTCGGCAAAGAGCGCTTCGGCTTCGCGCTCGAGCTGATCGGTGAGCGACTCGATGTAGTAGCTGCCGCCCAGCGGATCGATCACACCGGGGACGCCCGTTTCGTAGGCCAGGATCTGCTGCGTCCGCAGCGCCACCTGCACCGCCTGCTCGGTGGGCAGCGCCAGGGTTTCGTCGAGTGAGTTGGTGTGCAGGGACTGGGTGCCGCCCAGGACGGCGGCAAGGGCCTGGTAGGCCACGCGCACGATGTTGTTGAGGGGCTGTTGAGCGGTGAGCGTCACGCCCGCGGTCTGGGAATGGAACCGCATCATCCAGGAGCGCGGGTTCTTCGCGCCGTAGCGGTCCCGCATGTGGCGGGCCCAGATCCGGCGGGCGGCCCGCAGCTTGGCGATCTCCTCGAAAAAGTCGTTGTGGATGTCCCAGAAGAAGGAGAGCCGCGAGGCGAAGCTGTCGACGTCGAGCCCCCGGGCGATCCCGCGCTCCACATAGGTGAAGCCGTTGGCCAGCGTGAACGCGAGCTCCTGCGCCGCCGTGGCACCCGCCTCACGGATGTGGTAACCGGAGATGGAGATCGTATTCCAGAGGGGGGTGTGCTCCGCGCACCACTCGAACATGTCGACGATGATCTTCAGCGCGGGCTCCGCCGGATACACCCACGCGTGCTGCGCCATGTACTCCTTCAGAATGTCGTTCTGCACGGTGCCGCGAAGCTTGGCGATGGGGACGCCCTGCCGCTCCGCCGCCGCGACATAGAAGCAGAAGAGCATGGCCGCGGGGCCGTTGATCGTCATGGAGGTCGAGACCTGGTCGAGCGGGATCCCGTCGAAGAGCGTCTCCATGTCCGCGAGGGACGAGATCGCCACGCCGCACTTACCGACCTCACCCTCCGACCGCGGATGGTCGGAGTCGTACCCCATCAGCGTCGGGAAATCGAAGGCCACCGAAAGTCCGGTCTGCCCGTGCTCCAGGAGGAACTTGTACCGCTCGTTGGTATCCCCGGCCGTGCCGAAGCCGGCGAACTGACGCATCGTCCAGAGCCGGCCCGAGTACATCGTGTCGTGAATGCCGCGGGTGAACGGGAAGCTCCCCGCCGTGCCGAGCTGCCTGGCGGCGTCGAACTCCGCGAGATCGTCGGATGTATAGACCGGCTTGCGTTCAATGCTCATGGCGTCACTCCGCCCTTCACCTGGTCCAGGATTTCCGCCGCCACCTCGTACGGGTTGCGGTCCCCCTCCACCATCGCGTCCAGCCGGCGTTCGAGCACGTCACCCGCCGCCGTTTCGTCCCACAGCCACTCCGCCAGATGCCGCTCCACGAGGGACCGGGTCCGCTCCAGGAGGCGGCGGCGCCGGCGTTCGGTCAGTCTGCCGCTCGCCTCCAGATACGCCCGGTGCCGATCGAGCGCCGCCACCAGGTCGCCGATGCCTTCGCCCTGTGAAGCGACCGTCGCCAATACCGGGGGCTCCCACTCCACCTGAGCTCCGTCCTCGGCCCTGGCCTTTCGGGCCCTCGCGTCGGGCTTGTGGTGCGCGGACACATGACGGAACGCGTTCCCCCGCCGGATGCCGAGCATCACTTCGATTTCCTGCCGCAGGCGGTCCGCGCCGGGGCGGTCACTCTTGTTGACGGCGTAGATGTCCGCGATTTCCATCACCCCGGCCTTCAGGGTCTGGATCGCGTCCCCGGACTCCGGCACCAGCACCAGCACCGTGCTCTGCGCCGTCCGCGCGATGTCCAGCTCGGTCTGCCCGACCCCCACCGTCTCGATCAGGATCCGGTCGAAGCCGAAGGCGTCGAGAACATCCGCGACCTCTTCCGTCGCCATCGCCAGCCCACCCAGGGACCCGCGTGTAGCCATGGACCGTATGAACACATCCGGGTCGAGCGACACGGACTCCATCCGGATGCGGTCCCCGAGCAGCGCCCCACCCGTAAAAGGGCTGGTGGGGTCCACCGCCACTACGGCCACCTTGAGCCCCGCACCCCGGAAGTGCTGGACCAGGCGCTCCGTCAGCGTGCTCTTCCCCGCTCCGGGGGGACCTGTGATCCCGATGCGCCGGGCGCCCTTGGTGCCGACCCGGCCATGGATATGCGAGAGCACCCCCTCGTACCCGGGGCGCCGGCTCTCCACCAGGCTGATGGCGCGGGCCAGTGCGGCAGGGTCGTGCCGTTCCAGGCCCTCCAGCAAGCTCTCGGTCTCCATCTCTATGGAAACTAAACGCTTCCGGGGGTCACGTCAGCCCTGGAATCGAGGGCCGTGACGCGCACCGGACCCGGACGCACCAGCAGCCGCTCGATTCGGACCGTGGACGCTGCCACGATGTCGAATTCCAGACCTTCGACCGCGACCCGCTCGCCGGCT
>DATEGY010000237.1:0-4484 GCA_035279865.1 Gemmatimonadales bacterium
GCCGCTTTGATCGGCCGCGTGTGAACCGCACCCTTCTTTGCGTCGCGAACTACCGCCCCAACGTGGGTTACGCCTGGGATTTCATCGAAGGTCTCTACGCGCGAGTCGCCGACCGGCTCGTCCGAGACGGCGTGCGGACCCTGGTCGCCTATCCGGCGGACGGCGAGGCGCGCGCGCTGACCGGGAGCGCCGCGCGGGCGGTTTGTCTCGACGCCTCACTCACCAGTGTGACATCGGCGCGGGCGACTGCGGCATTCGTCCGTCACGAAAACGTGGGCGTGGTGTGGTTCGTCGACCGGGCGGTGCGACACTGGGCGTATCCGTGCCTGCGACTCGCGGGAGCGCGGTCGATCGTCGTGCATGATCACAGCGGGGGAGAGCGCACCTCGTCCAGCGGCGTCCGGCGGGTCGCCAAGCACGCCGTCGCGAAAGTCCCGGGCCTTACCGCGGATGTCGTCATCGGGGTCAGCGACTTTGTGGCCCGTCGGCACCGCGAGGTCGGGTTGGTGCCCGCGCGGCGGGTCGTCCGCATCTTCAACGGGCTCACGCCACCCTCCGACGGGGGCGGCGGAACGCATGCGATCCTGGGTATCCCCGAGGAACGGCCGATCGTCTGGTGCGCCGGTCGAGCCACCCCTGGAAAAGGGGTCGCTTACCTGCTGCGGGCCTTCGCACGGCTGACACGGGCCTGGACCGACGGCCCCCGCCCGGTCCTGCTCTATTGCGGGGATGGACCCCAACTGCCCGAGCTCCAGGCCCTACACCGGTCACTCGGCGCTCCGGCGGACATCATCCTCGCTGGGTATCGCCCCGATGCCGCGGATCTTGCGGCCGATGCGCGCGTGTGCGTCGTTCCCTCGGTGTTCTCCGAATCCTTCTGCCTTGCGGTGCTCGAAGCAATGATGCGCGGCCGACCGGTCGTCGCGACCCGGGTGGGCGCCATTCCGGAGCTGGTGGAACACGACGTCACGGGAGTCTTGGTCGCGCCCGGCAACGAATGGGAGCTGGCCGAGGCGATGGCGGCGCTGCTGCGCAATCGGCCCCGGGCGGAGCTTCTCGGTGCCGAGGGCGGCCGGGTGGCGCGTCGGCGTTTTACTCTGGACACGGAGATTCAAGAACTGGTGGACGTCATCCGCCGCGCATTCGGCCTAAAACGCCAGCCACCACTCCCCGTCCAGCCGCGAGAGGAACGCGTCGTCACGTCCGGGTTCGAGGTCGGCGAGAAGGTCGGGGTCGTCGGCTTTGAGGAGCACCCGCGGCCCGGTAGCGGTGAATTCGCACCCAGCGGCCGCGAGGGCTGAGCGGAAAGGCGGCTCCACGCGACCGGAGAGCTCCCGGGCGCCCCGCGAGCGGGCCTGCCACATCGCGTGATCGAGCAGGAGGCCGCGCGCCCCCGGAATGCTCCCCATTTGCAGGACTTCAGCGCGTCCATGCTTCTCACCCGGGTAGTACAGCACCCAGCCGATGGCCGCGCCGGACGAGTCCCGCACCACACCTCCGGAGAGTGGGCCGAACTGCTTCTTGGCGGACGCCAGACTCAAGAGCCACGTCAGTGAACGGTGATCGTACCTGGGCGCGAAACAATGCGCGCTCAGGACGTCGATCATGCAGGGGAGCAGGTCGTCCGGATGGAGCGTCGATACGTAGGTCCCGGTGGGGGCAGCGAAGTGAGCATCGAGACGCCGGCGCCACACCACTCTCCGTCCGGGGGATGCCACCCCGCCCATGGCCTTCCAGAGACGGTAGGCCGCCTCGTTGGCGCAGTCCGCAATCGACAGGTCCTGTGCCCCGGAGAAGAACGCCCGCGCCAGCGTGAGCCCGACCGGCACCGTCACCCCGGGAGCCACCATCAGCTGCGTGGCGACGGCAGCCAGGATCGGCCGGCCCCTCCAGGTCATCGGCCGCGGGATCACGCCCACGAACCCGCCCACCGCTCCCCGCTCGTCCTGGTAGACCCACGACGGGAACGCGGTGTCGCACCATGGGGATCCGAAGAACGTGAGGTCCAGGTAGTCCGCCAGGTCGGATGGGGACTCCCGTTCGCTGAGCCGGAACACGTGACGCCGGAGGGTCACCACCCCGGGGATATCCTCCCGGCGGAAGGGACGGATGAAGCCGCGTTCCCCTGTAGCGTCGGTAACGCCGCCCGTACGCTCCGTCCGGAGCGCCGGCGCGTCAGATGGGATCGCCGGCACGGTGGAGGTACAGCGGGAAGGCGCGAAGAAGAGGTACATCAACGCGGTAACGAACGATCACCCCATAGGCATCCCACCCGGTTCGCACGGCCCACCCCCTGGCCGCTTCGTTCGACTCGGCGATGTGCGTCACGAGCCCGCAGAGACCGAGATCCCTGGCCACGTGATACAGAGCGTGTTCGAATTGGGTGGCGACACCCTTCCGCCTCGCCGTCGAGAACGCAAAGAGATTCTCGACCTGCCCCCACCCCCGCTCGAGGGGCGGGTACATCCCGGCCCACTCCGGAAGGGTGCGGAGGAGCGCGTTGTCGGGCCTGGTCAGGAGCCACTGCATGCAGAGGGGCCCGGACTCCTCGCACCAGAGGTACGCCCGCCTGAGTCCATGCTCCCAGAACCGCAGGCCGGACTTGAGCTGGTTCTGGTCGCGGTCGACGTGGGTCTTGAGGCACTGAATGAGGTGGTCCGTGAACGGCACCAGATGCACGCCCTCCGGAGCCGGAGGGATGTTCTCGAGGTCGATGCGGTAGCGGATCCACCGCTCCCGCGCCACACGCTCCGCCGAGAGTGCGTGACCCCACGCGCCGGCCCGCGCCGTGGCGCGCGCCAGAAACGGAGGGGAGGCCCACGCCGCGGTGCCGAGGCAAATCCACTCGCGGGGGCGAGTTGAAACGGTCACGCATAACGGGATTTGCACCTTTCGGGCCAACAGTCAGGGAAAGCCTCGCCTTGAAGCCTCCCGCCTTCCGCCAGGCACCAAAAACAGGCGTGTGCTCCCGCCTCAGGAATCAGCGGGGCCATCATAACTGGTTGCAGGGAATGGCTTTACATCATGCTGCGGCCCGGCACGACCGAGGCACGGTCCCTGCCATTAGGAGCCCCAAGCAGAACAAGGATGACCGATGACTCGCTCACAAAAACGACTCGAAGGCATCGCCGATCTCGGGCTCCCCAAACGGGAAGCCCGGAAGCTCTGGCGTGAAAGCACACGGCACCGCCGCGCTCTCGTCCGCGAGCTCGGCCGCGACGTCGGCGCTCGCGTGGCCTTGCTCGACTATCTCCTGAACGTCCGCAGAGAGGCCATCGACGCCACCATCGTCGACCGCTCCGAGCTCGGCTCCCTGCACCACCTGGCGATTTCGGACGTGCTCACGGACCTGTACGACCGCCGGTACTTCGACCAGGCGCTGCGCCGGGAAACCGAGCGGTGCCGGCGCTACGGAACACCGGTGTCGGTCCTCCTTCTCGACCTCGACGACTTCAAGGACGTGAACGACCGCTTCGGACATCAGGCGGGTGACGAAGTGCTGCGACAGATGGGTGACCTGATCCGGGCGCACGTACGCGGCGCGGACATTCCCTGCCGCGTGGGCGGGGACGAGTTCGCGATCATCCTCACCGGCACGCCGCAGCCCGAGGCGCTCCGCATGGCCCAGCGTTTGCGTCTTGGCGTCGCGACGTGGTTCTCCACTCATGAGGTGCACGGACAGATGCTGAACCTCACGATGAGCGGCGGCGTGGCGACGATGCCCCTCGACGCCGATGACGACGAGGAGCTGTACGCCGGCGCCGACCTGGCGCTCTACGAAGCGAAGCGGAGAGGGGCAAATCAGATCTCCGCGGTGGCGAGTCCCGGAGACCCCCCCGGGCTCGCCGTCGCCGGAGTCGCCTGATGCGCTCCACGTTCCCGCGCCTGCGCATCGAAGACGACGGTGACCGCGTCGCGGCAGGTCCCGACCTCGATCTCGAGATTGACCGCCGGATCTTCCGGCACGAGGACGGAAGCGACGCGGCACCCTACAGTTCGATGTACGAGGCGAGCTTGATGCTCGAGTACGAGCTCGCGCGCTCCGGATGGATGATGGACGTCGCCAGCCGGGGACCCTACTGGGTCAAGCTGGAGCGCGGTCTGGACGTCGTGACCGCGTCGGGAGATACCGTCGAACTGGCGCTCTGCCGGGCCGCCCTCAAGGTCACCGAGACGAGGGGAACGGCTGCATAGAGCAGCAGTACTGGAGGGGAGAGAGGCACCATTATGAGGCTGTCCAGTCCGATGAACTCGAGGGGTCGTGCATCGCACCCCCCCGAATCCGGTGACTTCGACTTGGACCGTCCGGGTCCGTTTGTTGCACTAAAGGGACGCACTCCCATGACTTCGCCCCAGCCGATCCCAGCCACGGTGCTGATCGCCGCCACCCTCGAGCGGGCGGCGGTGGCCGCGGCGCTGGAAGGCGCGGGATTTTCCATTATACAGACCGAGTCGGGCGTGTCCGCCCTGGGGCGGGCTCGGGT
>DATEGY010000238.1:0-2805 GCA_035279865.1 Gemmatimonadales bacterium
AGCGACGCCCGCGGGGACCGGTCGGCCTCATCCGCCGCCATCACCGTGCGCAACTCATCCACGATCTCTCCCAGGTCCTCGCGGAGCCGCCCCGCCCGCTTCCCCACTCTGGCGCGGATTTTCGAGCCCGACTCGGGAGCAAAGAGCGCTCCGAGAGCCGCGCCGAGGGCGAGACCCACCAGGAAGGGGCCGACTGCCGAGCCGGCCGGCCGTCCGCCCTCGTCGTCGCTCACTCCCCCGCCTCCAGATCGTCGGGAGCCGCCACCGCCGCCGTTCGCGGCGCGGCGTGCGAGTCGAGCGGCGGTTTCACGAACCGGTCGGTCGCGGCACGCGTGTTCCCCACCTTCAGCTGCTCGAAGAGAAACGAGAACGTCTTCTCGAGATCGGCGCCGATGGCCCGGCGCACGTCCGCCGGCAGGTCCCAGAACTTCTTCTTGAACGGCCCGATCGCCTTCTTCCGGCTCTTGTAGATGAACTGTTCTTCGGTGTCGCCCTTCTTCCACTCCTCCTTGCACTCCGCCTTCACCCACGCGTTCACCTCGGCGCGCAGCGCGGCCGGGAGCCGGGGGTGATCGAACACCATGGTCTGGAAGTTCGTGGCGAGGTGGATCTCGACCGCTTCGCACAAGGGGAAGTTGCCGAACGCGTCGGACGGCAACGTGGACGCGCCATGCTGCACCGCGCCCCCCAGGCCGTAGGCGGCACGCGCTTCCTGCGAGAGCGCCTTCAACGCGGCGAGATCGAGCTGAACCTTCGCGATGGTGCCGTCGGGCAGGACGACGCCGCCATGGCTGGTGCCGGTCTGGACGGAAATCTTGCTGATGCCGTGCTGCACGCCCAGGCGATGGCGCGTGCGCTCGTAGCCGCCCATGAACGCCTTGAGCTCGTGCACGTCCGAATTCTTCCCGCCCACTTCTCCGATCTCGGCGCCGACCGACACGGTGACGCCTTTCGGCTCGCGCTGCCGGATGTACTGCGTCAGCTCGGCGGCGCGCTCGTAGTTCGTCCGCTGCTGGTCGTCGAGGGTGGTTTGGGAGAGATCGACCAGGGTAGACGTGTCGACGTCGATGTTGTAGAAGCCGGCGTGCAGCTCTTCGTCGATCAGCGCCTTGATGGCCGACAGCTCGGCCGCCGGGTCGGCGGTGTACTTCTTCGCGTTGACCTGGACGTGATCGCCCTGAATGAACACCGGGTGGTCGAACCCCTCGCGGAGCGCGGCCGCGGTGATCACCGCGACATATTCCGCCGGGCGCTGATCGGTGTAGCCGATTTCACTGCGGGCGATTTCGCAGATCACGGCCCCGACATCCATCCGCACCGCGGCGCGGAAGATGGCCCGGGCCGTGTCGTAGCCGAGCATGCGGACGTTGATGGCCGGGGTCGTGAACGCCGAGACCTCGCCGCGGCCGCGGGCCAGATACAGCTCGTGGATCGACGCCGGTCGGGCACCGGCCTCTTGCCCGATCTCCCAGATCAGCCAGCGCGCCCGCTCGCGGGTCCCCTGGTCCCCGAACACCGCCTCCCGGACCAGCGTGTCCATCGCCTCACTCCGCCGCACCGAGGGCGACGCGAAGCGGCGCAGGACATCCTGAGCCTCGTCAACCATCCGTAAACCTCCCGTAGCCTTGAATTTAGGAAACGTCTACGTCGATAACCAGACCGTCGTACGCCGGTGCGATCCCCGCGGGCAGGGACGCGGCCAACGCGGCGTGCGGACGCTCGTGGGTGAGGTGGGTGAAGTAGGTGCGCCGGGCACCGATGGCCTGGGCGGCCGCGACGGCCTCCGGGATCGAGAGATGCAGCGGGTGGGGGCGCGACAGCAGCGCCGAGAGCACCAGGACGTCGAGCCCGCGGAGGCGTTCCTGTACCGCCGGAGGAACCTCCTTCACGTCCGTGACGTAGGCCACCCGGCCGATCCGGTACGCCAGCACCTCCTGGCGGCCATGCGGCAGCGCCAGCGGCTCCACGTCGAGTCCGGCGATGCGGACTGGGACGCCGGGCGTCAGCGGGCGGGCGACAAGCTCCGGCTTCGACGTTCCGGCGGGGGCCTTCGATTCGAGGTCGAAGATGTAGGGGAATTTCGCGCTCAACTCCCCGAGCGTTTCGCGCGAGCCGTAGGCTTCGAGCGGTCCCCCCTGCCGGACGGAGAACGCGCGCAGATCGTCGATGCCGTGGACGTGGTCGGCGTGCGCGTGCGTGAAGAGAACCGCGTCGAGGCGATCGACGCCGGCGGCGACCAGCTGCAGCCGGAGCTCCGGCGGGGTGTCGATGAGGATCCGGCGATCGCCGTCTTCGATCAGCGCAGCCGTCCGGGTGCGCCGGTCCTTCGGGTCAGTCGAGGTGCAGGTCCGGCAGGAGCAACCGATTTGCGGGACCCCGAAGCTGGTCCCGGTGCCGAGGAGAGTCACCCGCACTCAGACTTCCTCGACCTTGATCAGGTTGGTGGAGCCCGACACCTCCCAGGGGACGCCGGCGGTCATGACGATGCGGTCGCCGGGGCGCGCGTATTCGCGCTTGAGAATGAGGTCCCGCACCACCGCGAGCATGGCGTCGTATCCCGGCACGCGGTCGACGAGCACCGGGGTGATGCCCCACACCAGCGCGAGCTGCCGGAACGTATGCTTCAACGTGGTGACGGCCAGAATGGGGGGGGCCGGTCGCATCGCCGCCACTTTCCGCGCGGTGAATCCGCCCGAGGTGAGCGTCACGATCAGAGGGGTCCGCAGCAGCCGGGCCACCGCGGAGGTCCCGAGGGCGATCGCGTCCTCCACGGTGACGTTCTCGCGCGCGGAGAGGCGCTGCTCC
>DATEGY010000239.1:0-6131 GCA_035279865.1 Gemmatimonadales bacterium
GTTCCCCGCCGCGTCACGCGCCGTCAGCCGCAGGGTATCGATACCGCCCGCCGCCACCACACTGTCCGACACCGTCACCGTCGACGTCAGGGCCGATGCCGGACCCGGGAAGACCAGCATGGTCGGCTTCGCCGTCGTCACCGGATTGCCGTTGATCGTCGCCTTGATCGAGTCGCGGGTCCCGGCCAGGACGCCCGTAAACCGGGCGGTGTCGGTCCCCGAGCCCGCATACGCGGCCGGTGAGGGCGCAAACGTCCCCGTCGACGTGCCGGCGATGGTCGAGAACACCACGGTCCCGCCGGGCGTGGTCAGCGAGTTCCCCGCCGCGTCCTTCAGCTGAATGGTGAAGAGCACGCCGGCGCCCGAGGCGATGCTGTCCACCGGCCCCGTGACCACCGAAGTCGCGGGCGACGCCGCCCCCGGCGTCACCGTCACGGTAGGCAGCGTCGAGCTGACGGTCACGCCATTGATCGTGGCGTGCATCGTGGTCGCCGTGCCGGCCAGGAGCCCGTGGAAAACGGCGGTGTATGTGCCGTTCGCGTGGTCGGTGGTCGGACCGACGGTTCCGGTGCTCGTGCCTCCCGAGTCGAAGAAGATCACCGTGAGCCCGCCCACCGTCAGATTGATCCCGGCACTGTCCTTGGCCTGGAGATGGACGACGCTCGAGTCCCCGGAGGAGAGTGTCGCGCTGTCCACCGTCACCACCGACTGCGAGGTGATGAGGTTGCCGAGCACTACGGTGATGGAGGGCGCCGCCGACGTGACGGTGGTACCGCCGATGGCCGCGTGCACCGCCGTTGCGGTTCCCGGCACGAGCGCCAGCAGCGTGTCCGTGTACGTCCCGTTGCCGTTGTCGTGCGCGGTCGGCGTGCCCAGGGAGAGCCCGCTCGTGCCTCCTACGAAAGAAAACACGACGCTCAGACCACCTGCGGCGAGCTGGTTCCCCGCGGCGTCCTTCGCGAAGAGCGTCCCCACGCTGTGCGCACCGACCGCCACCGACGTCTGAGTGATCGTGACCACCGAGCTCGCGAACGAGACCGCGCCCGGCACGACCTGAATGGTCGGGGCCGTTGACGTCAGACTCTGGCCACCGATGGTGGCGCTGACGGTGGTGGGCGTACCGGCGAGAATTCCGGTGAACACGGCGCCGTATTTCCCGCCCCCGAGATTGACCGGGGCGGTGAGGTTGCCGGTACTCGTTCCCCCCGACTTGCCGAACACCACGGTCTGCGGGCTGGTGACCGCGTTCCCGTTCTGGTCTTTGGCCGTGAGGATGACCGAGTCCTGGAGACCGGAGCTGTCGACCGCGGCGGCCGCCACCAGGACCGATTGCGCCAGACTCACGGCTCCGGGGACGACCCGCAGGAGCGGCAGGGGCGACGTCACGCCGACGCCCCCGATCGTGGCGTGGACCGTGTCCGACGTCCCGACCAGCGTCCCCGTGAAGGTGGCCGTGTACGTCCCATCCGCGTGATCGGTGACGGCGGAGAGCGAGCCGGTGCTCGTGCCTCCCGACACCGTGAAGGTCACGACCGACCCACCCGACGTGAGCGCGTTTCCGTACTGATCGCGCCCGCGCAGCGTGATGGTGCCCGCGGTGCCCGACGGCACGCTGTCGGCGGCCAGCGTAATGACCGACCTGACGGTGGAGATCGCGCCGGCCAGTCCGCTCGCCGTAAAGACACGGTTGAGGGTGCCGAGGGTGGCCACGAGCGAATCGACGTGCGCGAGGGTGTCGAGCGTCCAGCTCCCCACCGTCGCAACCCCGTTCGCATTCGTGGTGTCGGTGGCTCCCGTGATATGCCCCGCCCCGGCGACGACGGAGAAGGTGACCACGGCGCCGGGCACGACGTTGTTGAACGTGTCCTTCGCCACCACCGACGGCGCGATGGGCAGGAGCGCCCCGGCCGCCACCGCTTGCCCCGCTCCCGCGTTCGCGAGGAGCTGCGTGGGCAGGCCCGGCTTCACCGTCCCGGCGAACGTGACCGCGGTCAGCCCCCCGGACGCGGCCTGGACAGTCACCGGTCCCGCGACGGTTCCGAGCGTGGCGGTGACGGAGGCGACCCCGAGTGTGTCCGTGATCGCCTGCGGCGCGCTCAGCGATCCTCCGCCCGTGAGGATCGAGAATTGAACCGGAATCCCCTTCACGCCCAGGCCATCCGCCGCGGTGACCCTGACCTGCAGCGGGCCGGGCAGCACCGCGCCCACCGTGCCGGTCTGACCATTCCCCCCCTGGACCGTGAGGAGCGTAGGCGTCGGGATGAAGGTCACCGGCGTCGAGTCCGTGGCCCCGGAGTACGTGCGGACGACGACATACACTTTCTTGCGGGCGGCCGGGGCGTGCAGGATCCCGAAGGCGTTGACGCGCGCCGCCAGCGTGTCGCTGGTCCGCCACGCCGTGTAGAAATTCGTGACCGGAATGCCGGCAGAGTCCGCCGTCACCCGGAAGCGGAGACTGTCGGAGAAATGCAGGACCGAGTCGACCGGGCTCAGGTGCAGGGCCGTCACGCCGGCTCCCGGCCCGGTGAAGAACATGGGAATGGAGATCGGCGTCGCGGAGGACGACGACCCCACCGACACGACGGCGGTCTGCGTGCCGGTGAAGAGCCGAACGCCGCCCGCGGACAGGACCAGCGACACCTGCAGACTTTCGGAGGGCTGACTCAGGATGAGCGAGATGTTGAGATGCAGCTGCGATGAGTCGGGATTGAAGAAAGCGGTGGTATCCCGCAGCGTGTCGGCCGGTCCGTGGACCACGACCAGACGCAGCGAGTCGATGGTGAGTCCGAACCCGGAGAGGTCGATGTGCTGGGCGATGTACGGACGCACGGCGAAGGCCGCCCGGCCGCCACCCCGCGGCGCGACGGGGTTATCCCGGCAGGTGACTCCCAGCAGCGCGATCGAAAAAACCGCCATCCACCGGATGGCGGTGAGGGTTCGGCGGGGGAGCTGTGGTAGCCGAGGCCTCATCGGGGGTTGCCAAATGTGAACCCCGGAGCCTCCCCTTGCTAGGATGTGCGACCCCCATCGACGTGATGGGGGTCACACTGGCAGCCTAGAAGGTCTTGTCCTTGATGACGAGCCGGAGATGGAGCGCCGTCAGCTGCAGTCGTCCGTCGAGGGTCCCCGCCCCGGTATTCTGAAGCTGGAGGGAGATACCGACATAGACCGTCTTCTGGGTGAAGAGGCTGTCCTGAGCGCTGGTGAACGTGCCATTCAGGGGGATGCTCACCGTGTCCACACCCGGGCCGACGTTCGCCGTGGGGGTCGACAGGATGGGCGTCGTGGAATACACCGTGTTTGAATCGGATCCGAAATAGAGCTTGAAGCTGATCTGTCCCGTGCCGGTCTTGTTCTGGGCCGCCGCCGTGCCCGTCAGCTGGACGGTGTCCACCACCGACGAGCCGAGACCCGGCAGGAGCGTCACCGACAGGGGCGGATTGCTCACGGTGCCGCCAACGGCCGTGGGAACCGTGTAGTGGAGCGTGTCACCGCCGGAGCCGGCGATGAAGCTGTATACATCGACGTTGAAGATCGCATGCCCTTCACCGCAGGCGGCAGCCAGAACCGCCGCGGCGAGGACCGAAAAGCTCAGTCGCATCGTGCGCATGGTTCCTCCGCCTAGTAGATGGAAATGGAAGTCGCCATCGTGACTCCCCGTTGATCCGACAAAGGGGTGCTGTGCGTGGCGAACCCCACGTCGAGCGACAGGAACAGGAAGCGCACGCCTCCCCCCCACCCGAATTGCACCCGCTTCTGCTGATCCCGTGATACCCCGCCCCGGAGCGCAAGCGGTCCGAAGTGCTGCTCGACGCCCATGTGGACCTCGGTACCCCGCGCGCCATGCAGGATCTCACCACCCACCATCGTGCCGCCACCCAGATCGAGCGCGGCGTTGGCCAGGTAGGTGACCGGCAGCTTGGTGGTACTCGAGACGTGATTCTGCAGATTCCGTGAGATCGTGGTGTTGGTCGTCGTGTCGAAGTACAGCGTATCGATCCGGGTGTCGGGCCACGTGATCTTCGCGCCGACGTCGTTGATCCCGAACCCGGCTTCCAGCGGTCCGTTCACCCACACCATGCCGAAGTCGGCTCCGACGCCCGTGCCCATCTTGTGACCGAACTTGGAGTACTGCGTCGTCATGTTGATCGCAGGCGTCACGGGATTGTTCCCGCCGAAGAGCGTATCCCCGGTGATGAATCCGCCGTCCGACGAGGCCTGCCCGTAGATCAGACCGAAGTAGTAGTGCCCCGTCACGCCGACGAACACGCCGTCCTGGTCCTTCCCGCTGATCCGGCCCGCCCACCCGAGCGACGGAGCGAATCCGGCGGCCGCGAGCGCGTTACCGGTGGCGTCGTAGAGCGTGTTGGTCTGCGCCGGCTGCCCGTCGTGCAGGAATCCGATCAGCCGCGGCCCGAGCTGGAAGTCCACTTCATCCTGCAGCCACAGCATGGCGCTGGCGCGGAACCCCTTGATGCCGAATCCGAGGTCGATCGGCCGGCTGGACCCGCCGAAGCCGAACGGATCGGCCGGCACGGAGCCTTTCGCCTTGCCAAGGTCGACCGAGAAAGAGTCCTTGCCGATCCCGAACGCGATGTCGTTGGTCGGCGCGGGGATCTTCTTGACCTCGAGAAAGACCGGGAGGTTGAGGAGGTAGTTCGCCGCCTGCAGCGGATTGAAGTACGGACTGTCGGGATGCAGCACCGTGCTGTCCTTCAGCACCTGGATGATCCCGAGGGGAATGGGGATCGTGAGCTTGGCCTGCCAGGGATCGGACCGCTCCGGCACGGCGCGATACGCGGCGTTGTACCGGGTCAGCGCCCCGCCGCGGTGCAGGTCGAGGCCGGCCAACCCAACCTTGCGCGCATCGAGCGAAAGAAGCTGCGCGGACGCAACGCTGGGGAGCGCGGCAAACGAAACCACGATGAAGGCTCGGACCAGCGTGGGGCGCACGGAGCACCTCTGGCTTTGGGGGCGTTACCCTACAAGGTGGGAAATGATGCCGGTTTTTGCCACATCCAGGCGTGAGGCCGGTCACCCCCCCTGCCTCGGGAAGGTCACCGTCACGGTCGTCCCGGCCCCCGGACGGCTCTCGATCCCGATCGACGCCCCCCAGCCCTCCACCAGCCGCCTGGCGATGGCCAGTCCCAAGCCGGAACCCGAGGAAGTGGTCGAAAACGTGGGCTCGAACACCCGGGGCAGCACATCCTCAGGGATTCCCCTGCCGTCGTCCCGCACGCGCAGCCGCCGGCCCCCTTCCTCTATCAGCACCTGAATCCGTGCGGCGCCGGCGTCGCGCGCGTTCTCGAGCACGTTCAAGAGGACCTCGCGGACCTCGTCCCGGCGCGCCTGCACCGCCGTCCCGTCGGCGGGTCCTTCCACGGTCACGGCGCCCGCATGCTCGCCGAGCTGATAGAGCGACACGACGTCCCGGGCCACCGACGCCAGGTGCACCGACTCGAGCGGCACCACCTCGGCGCCGGGGGCGCCGAAGCGCGCGAACCCGCGGGCGATGGCGTCGAGCCGGTCGATCTCCGAGAGGATCCGCTGGGCCGTGTCCCCCAGGGCCCGGTCGAAATGCTCCGGCTCACTTTGCCACACCCGGAGGAGATGCTGGATGCCGAGCCGGACGGGCGTGAGCGGGTTCTTGATCTCGTGCGCCACCTGCCGCGCCATCTGCCCCCAAGCCAGCACCCGCGCCGCGCGACCCAGGGCCGTCGTGTCGTCCAGCGCGATGACGCATCCATCGGGCGCAGGTCCGAGGAGCGCGATCTGCACCCGGATCCGCCGCCCGCGGACCTCGACCTCGCGCTCGGCTATGCGGTCTTCACCGGACGCGATCAAGGCGGCCACGTCGTCCCACACCGTGCCCCACTCCGCGCCCGTGACGGCCGGCAGCTCGTTGCCGGGCGATACCGGTACGCCGAGGAGCTCCACCGCGCGGGGGTTCAGGAGCGTGACCCGGAGCCCCGCGTCCACCGCGATCACACCGGTGGCGACGGTGGCGAGCACCTGGGCGGTTCGACCGCGTGCCTCCTCGAGGGCGTCCTGGGATCGTCGCACATCCACGACCATGCGCTCGAACGCGGACATCACCGGGGCGAACTCGACCGGAGGGGCCTCGGGAAACG
>DATEGY010000240.1:0-4418 GCA_035279865.1 Gemmatimonadales bacterium
CCAGGCCCTGAATAAGCCTCACGGTGTTGTTTCCACGATCGCGTCCGTGACGCCCCGGTGGAGCATGATGCCGTGGGTTTCGGCGCCGGCGCTGGTGTTGTGGCTGCTGGTGTTGCCCCGGATGGTCAGGTGGTCGCACCGCTGAGAACAGATCAGCCCGTGGTTGCCGTTCTCGGCGAAGGTGTTCTTGGTGATCGTCAGATAGTCCGAGTCGTCGTGCGGGTCCAAGCCGTAGGACTTGTTGTGGGTGTAGACGTTGTGGTCGAAGAGCATATCCTTGGCACCCCAGGTGTCACGGTCGTTCCAAGATCGTTGATCATGGTGTGATGCCGAGGAGTTGGAAGGGCCGATGCATGTTGCGGCCGGCCCAGCGGGTGGCCTCGGAGATGTCGCGGCGGCCGGCCAGGTGGAGCGCGCCGATTCCGAGATTGCGGAGGCCGGCCATGACGCGGGGGCCGGAGCCGGTGCGGGCGTGGGAATGGTCTTCGCGGTAGACGGTGTCGCGTAGCCAGTGCAGGGACTCCACGCCCCAGTGGTCGCGGACCAGTCTGGCGATGTCGGGCGGGGCGGCCTGGTCGGGATCGAGGTTGGTGACGCCGAGTGCGGCGATTGCGGAGGTCGGGGTACCGGCCAGGTCGGTGACGTAGCGTTCGATCAGCCAGACCTGCTCGACGTGGGGGAACGGGAGGTCGGGTGGGGCGGACAGGGTTTGGATGGTGCGGGTGGCGAGCCGGCCGTGCCCGCGGTCGGTCTGCCGGTGCGCGATCGGGACCTCGGCCCAGGGCAGCGCGTCGAGCGCGGCGAACAGGCCGGGCTGGTTGTGCTTGACCGTGAACACGAACCCTGCGCCGCGTTGGTGCAGGTAGGTGGCGTGGTCACGCTGGCAGTGCAACGCATCGGCGGTGATGACCAGTCGGGCCGGGTCGACACCGGTGGCGGCGAGCTGGTCGATCAGCGGGGCGAACATAGGGATGTGGGGTCGACCACGCGGCGAGGTGCCCGCCTTTTGTGGGGGTCCTTTTCCGCGTGGTCTCCCCCCGAACCCGCCGTACGAGTTTCCCCGTAGCGGGCTCTCCAGCGACTATTCCGTGAGTGGTGTGATCGGCCGGGCGGCGTGGATGGTGTCATGGCACGGCCGGCAGACCATGAGGGTTTTCCGGCGTTTGCTGGTCATGATGTTCATCCACTCGTCTCGATTGATGTTCCCGGTCTCGGTGAGATCGGCGAGTTTGCGGATCTGATGAACTTCGATATCAGCGTCCTGCTTGCAGATCTCACACACGCTCCGGAGAAGTCGTTTCACGATTTCCCGGTGGCGGTGCGGGGTCGGACCGGGGACACGGTCGAGAGGAGTCGCGTTCCGGTTTCGTTTGAGGGGGATCCCGCCGAACCGTGCGACCAGCGGCTTTCTGCCGGGGCGTTGGATCTTGGCTTCAAAGCATGTTCTTAGCCCATAAGGTGTCTCGATTTTGGCCGTGTGACGGGCCTTCATCTTCGACACCGAAGAGCGGTGCTTTGCGGCCAAAGTCCTCAGCATCGATGTGCGCATAGCCCATTCGACCCGGGACATCCAGTAGACGTTCCCGGCGAGCAGATAGTACTGGACGAGTCCTCGGTATTCAGCTCCGAACGTGGCGACGATGGTGTGATCGTTTTGGTTGACCAGGTCGGAGCGGTGCGCGGGTTTTCCGCGCCGCATATACCGGGACATTCTGGCCTTGATCACCGACCGCGGGACGTTCAGCTTGATGAACCCGTCGGTCCACCTGCGGCCCCGGGCTCCCTTGCTGTGGTCGTGGTGGGCGGTGATCTCGTAGCCGAGGAATCTCGCCGCGCCTGTGCGGGCGTGGGTGATCAGCGTTTTCTCATCGGACAGTTCCAGTTTGAGGTCATCACGCAAGAACTTCGCGACGCGCTGTTTGATCTGTTCGGCTTCGGCCTTGGGCCCGGTGAACCCGAGAAGGTGATCATCGGCATACCTGATATACCTCAGCCGCCGGTAACCCGGATCACGGGTATCCATGGATGGCAGAGGGCGTCGCCGTTTCCGCGCTTCCCGCACAGTCGTACGGTCTCCGCGTCGTCGAGCGCGTTCGATCACTCCGGACCACTTGTGGTAGTCCGGGTTGTGCCTTCTGCGCTCGCCTCGGGTATATTCGGGGATCAGAACCTGCTCGACAAAACTGTCCAGTTTATGCAGGTAGATGTTGGATAGAATTGGTGAGGCGACCCCGCCTTGCGGTGAGCCGCTGAACGTGGCACCCCAGACCCAGTCTTCCATGTATCCGGCTTGGAGCATGTTGCGCATCAGCCGCAGGAACCGGTTGTCGTGGATCTTTTCCGACAGGATCCCGATCATCACGTCGTGATCGAAACTCCCGAAGCAGTCGGAGATGTCTCCCTCAACGAACCAGGTTGTGCCTGTCCAGGTATTCGCCACATCGGTCAGTGCCGTGTGGCAGCCTCGACGGGCCCGGAAACCGTGGGAGCGTCCCGAGAACTGTGGCTCATAATACGCCTCCAACAGCAGGCGGATCACTTCGCCGACCAGTTTGTCGGTCCACGTCGGCAGTCCGAGCGGGCGCTTTTTCCCGTTCTTCTTCGGGATATAGACCCGCCGTACGGGGGCGAACCGGTAGCGCTCGTGGCGCATCGCATCAATGATGCGTCCGATCTTCCCCAGTGACATGCCATCTGCGGTTTCCCCTGTCGCCCCGGGCGTCATCGCTCCCTTGTTCGAGTAGATACGCCCGTAGGCCAGAAGATACAACTGCGGGTTGAACAGCTGTCGATACAGTTCCTCCAGCGGCAGACCGCGTCTGCCGCGCTCACGTAGGACACCCAGCACCGTTTCGGCGCTCTGCATTTCGCATACCTCCCAGCGTGTGTGTCCGAGTCACCTGTGCTCCTTCGCCCTGTGAACGGTGCTACCGTCTCCTTGGCAGGACGCGACCCCTGCGACTACTACGAGCAACTCCGTCGCCATAGGGCTCGCGCCCCGTAGGCGATCCCACGTTCGTCCCTGCCGTACGTAACAGCGTGACTTAGGCGCCCCACTCATCCCCTTGAATATCCTCACTGGATATCGCCCGACGCTCCGGAGGTTGCACCCGGCAACGAGATAACAGGGCGCAGAGCGCGGCACCGGTTTCAGATGCCCTTTCCGGTGGATGAAAACTTGCATCGCTGGAGATTGGGATTCAGGCAGTTCAGCTTTCGCCATATCACGCGGGTCCCCCGAGCGCATCACTCCTGGCATCTGGACATGACCGCCGGCTTAATGGCATGCTTTGGTTCCCATTGCCCATTTCGGCTCCGGGTAAGCCATCGACCCAGGAACTATCCTCCAAGTTCCTCCTAACTGAATTAGAGATACGGCAGGGCGCCTCGTGGCGCACCTCGTTGGTCTTCGCGCCGACCTCGACCTGGCCGAGGACGAGCTGATCACCGTGGGTGGCCGCGGACAACAGGTGCACCTGGGCGCCGTCGGCGGCGACCGCGCCGCGCACCGTCTTCCCGTCCACCGCGACCGCGAGCAATGACCCAACGGCCTCGTCGGTTCCGTCGGTCCCGTCGGCGGGGTCGGCCCTGCCGGCGCGGCCGGTGTCGAGTGCTCGTGCCCCGGTAACGGCGCTGGTGTGGTGTGCCTGCTCGGCCAGCCAGGAGCCGATCGCCGCATCGACCGCGCAGGCGTCGACGCCGGTCAGGACCCGCCATAGCGTCGTCTTCGACGGCACCCCAGGGATGCGCGGTGGGGTGGAGTAGAGCAAGCCCAGCAGTTCGGCCGGCACATCAGCGACCCAGCCGGCGATCGCGGTGAACGAGCGCATCCCGGCCAGCACCGCCGCCGCGCACAACGTCAACACCACCGCGACCGGGTGATCCCGCCCCTGATCACTACGCCCGTCGGAGATCCCGGCGAACCGTCCCAGCAGTTCAGGGCCCTCCACCGCGGACGCCGCCAGGCGCCCGCGAACATCGGGATCGGACACGACACCATCGATCGCGCACGCGCACGACTCGGCAATGGCAGGATGCACCAGCAACGAAGCTCCGGACGGACGAAGGTCTGTGAGAGGACGCTTGTCCTACCGGAGCTTCGTTCGCCTATCCCCGCGACACGCCGAAGATCATCCCCGGTCGCGCCAGAACTCACCCGCGCATCAAACGATCTTGGAACGACCGTGCAACCGGAGGACGTCAGCGTCGCAATCGAATTCCTCGTCTCCGACGAAGCCGGTTCATCACCGCCATCGGCTTGGACGTTTCCGCGGGCAAGGCCACCGAGTACGGCGCCTGACCGTGCCCATCTACCGCTCTCAGAAAGGCATTCCCATGACCACCTTCGTCCCCCAGGTGACGGCGACCGGCTCGGCGGCGTCGTTCCTGGCCAACGGCCTCTACCAGATCGCCTACGT
>DATEGY010000241.1:0-7141 GCA_035279865.1 Gemmatimonadales bacterium
TACTCGCGCGTCGACTTCCGCCTTACGCCGTCGGGCGACATCTTCTGCCTGGAAGCCAACAATCTGCCGGGACTGACGGGGACCAGCCTGTTCCCGCAAGGCGCCAAGGCCGCCGGAATCGGCTACGCGGAGATGTGTGAACGCATCTGCGCCCTGGCGCGCGACACCCGGGGGTCCCGGAAGGGGTAGTAGAGGGTATGGGTCCGCAACGGATGTTCGGCCTGACGCCTTGGGTGCGGCGGCTCCTCGTCGCCAACCTCCTGGTGTTTCTGCTGCAGGAGACGGTGTTCTTGAACGCCGCGCGGACCCTGGCGTTCGATCCGATGCACGCCTTTGCCCGTCCGTGGACGGCCCTGACGTACATGTTCCTGCATACGGGTGTCCTCCACCTCGCCTTCAACCTCCTCGCCCTCTACATCTTCGGACCACCGGTTGAAGAGCGGGTCGGCAGCCGCGCGTTCATCGGTCTGTACGTAACCAGCGGCCTCGGCGGCGCGATCCTGTCGTACGCGCTCATCCTCCTCACCCACTCCGCCCCGATTCTCGGCGCCTCGGCCGCGGTGTACGGCATCATGCTCGCCTTCGCCTGGTACTGGCCCGACGAGCCGATCTTCGTCTTCCCGCTCCCGCAGCCCGTCCTGGCGAAGTGGCTGGTGGTCTTCTTCGTCCTGTTGTCGCTGACCTTCGCCCTGATCCCGAGCCTCCAACCCGGAGTAGCGCACGTCGCTCATCTGGGCGGCTTCGCGACCGCCTTCCTCTGGCTCAAGGCCGACACGTGGCGACTCACGCGGGCGGCGCGACACCTCCGTGGCGCTCCCGAGCGCGGCGTCCTGGTCCATCCCGCGGCCCTCACCGCCCATCGCGGTGCCGGGACTCCCAAGCCGGGCCGGGCACGTTCACCCGAGCGGTCGCAGGCGGAGATCGACCGGGTGCTCGACAAGATCTCGGCCTCCGGCCTCTCGTCCCTGACGCCCGCCGAGCAGCGGTTTCTGAAAGAGATGAGCAAGAAGATGCGCGACCCCCAGGACTGAGTGGTCCTGCGACCGGTTCGAACGTCTCTCCCTCGTGATCCTCCTCCTGCTCCTGGGCCTGCAGACCCCGCCCGCCGCGAAACCCGAATCGCTCCTGGCCCTTCATGACCTGCCCGCGGCCCGCAAAGCGGCACAGGCGCTGGTGCGACGCCATCCCGATGACCCGTCCGCCCACATCCTGCTGGGACGCGTGTGGCTCGAGTGGCCGGTCGTCGGGCGCTACGACGCACTCGCGGAATTCCGTGCCGCGGAGCGGCTCGCGCCCCAGGACCCGGCGCCCTGGTACTGGCAGGCCGCTGCCGGACTCCGCCTCGGGGATGATGAAGGGGAAGTCCTGGTGCGCGAAGGGGTGCTTCGGATCCTCGCGCTCGACCCGGAATACCGGGATGCGTGGGACCTCTTCGTGTCCGTGTTTCATGACGACGGGATCTGGCGGCGCGCGGACCAGGCCCTCGCGCTCCATCCCGCCGATCTGCTCGCGGTCGAGCATCGTGCGGGCATCGCCATCGCGCGGGACGACTTCGCGCTCGCCGACTCGCTCGCCGGGGTGGTGATCGCCCGCCGGGCTCCGTACGTCCCCGGGTACGTGTTGCGGGCCGAAGCGAATTTCGGCGGCGGATGGGACAGCGCCGGGTACGCCTGGTACGACTCCGCGATTGCCCACGCGGAGCTCGATTCCACCGGCGTCATGTGGGACGAGGTCTGGATGATCGCGAGCCCCGCCGAGATCGCCCGGCACGCCGAGACGCTGCCGGGAGAGCGGCGCCGGTTCTTCGACTGGTTCTGGGAGAAGCGGGACCCGAACCTGGTGACGCCCGCCAACGAGCGGATCGCCGAGCATTTCCGCCGCCTCGCCTACGTGCGCCACGCGTTTCACATTCTCCACCCCTACAGCTACTACCACCGTTCGCGCGACTGGCGCACCATCATCGATCTCGACCAGCGGGACTCGCTGATGCGGCTGCTTCAATCCACGCCGGGCATCGGGCCTCCGGGGGCCACGGACAGTGTGCTCCTGGCGACGGGGTTGGGCCCCGCCCGCCAGTCGATCGGCGATACCGCCGGCAACGAGACGATTTACCGGAAGGCCCAGATGGACGCCCGGGGCATTCTCTGGATCCGGCACGGACGCCCCGATCTCTGGGCGGGGGGGCGGCTCGATCCGTCGGCGTCCGTGGTGGCAGGGCACACCCTGGATTTTGCGTCCTGGGAGTACGACACGCCCGATGGCATTCTCACCGTCGGCTTGAAGGACGTCCCCGGTGGCGGCGTCGTGCTCTATCCCGTGTCGGCGCGCCAATTCGAAAGCGCCCGGACCCTGCTGGCCACGGACAACACGTCGCTCCCCGCGCCCCTCTCCGCCCACGGATGGACCGCGTTCTTCAAGGCCGGTGATCCGGGTCTGACCGATGCGTATTTCCGTGCCGCGCCCGAGACGACCGCTGTGGCCGTCTGGAGTGAGGACGGCGAGACGCTCGCGCGCGCCCGGGGGCCCGGCCTGCTGCGGCTCACCGTGCCGCCGGGAGAGTACGAACGCGGATTCGACGCGGACTCGGGGGGCGTGCTGGCGCGGGACCGGGCGCACGTGGCGGTGCCGCGGTACTCGCAGGTGCAGCTGGGGCTCTCCAGCCTTCTCCTGACGCCGGAAGATTCGGTGACGGACCGGGAGACCATGCTCTCCGGCATGCCCGCGGATCTCGCGTACTCCGGCGTGCACGCCCTGGCGGCGTACACGGAGATCTATGGACTGGCGCGGGACAGGAGCGGCATCAGCCAGTACACGGCGCGGTATACGTTCGCACCCGAGCGCGGGCTCCCGGCGCGCCTGCTCGGCAAGGATCAGCCCGTGGTGTTCGAGTTCAACCGTGCCGTGCCCGCCGGCGCGGTGACGCCGGAGCGCCTGGTGATCGAGCCCGGGTTGCTTCTCCCGGGACGTTACCGCGTGACGCTGGTGGTGACCGACATCTTGCGGAATGTCAAGTCGCAGACCGTCACCCTCTCAGTCACCGTCCGGTAGGTCTCTCTTGTTTCCCTGATAGGCAATTCCCAAATTGGGGCGGCTCAGCGCGCGCCCCTAATGCTCGTAAACCTGATACCTGAATTTCTCGCCGCCGTCGCCGCGCCCGATCCCCGGGGCGCTTACCACGAGTACCTCGAACGTCACCGTCCCATTCTTCGCAGCTATTGGTCGAACTACGTCCTGGATCCGGACTCCCAGGCGGCCGACGACGTCATCTTGAACGTCCTGCGCGCAGATCGCGCGGATCTGCTGCGCCTCCTGCAGGACGTGGACGTGGTGCAGATCGCCGAAGACGCGCTCCGCCGGACCCTGGAAACCCTGGAAGCGGACTGCCCCGTCGATCTCTATCTCACGGTGGGGGTGGGCGCGGCGAACGCCGGCGAGCTGGTGGTGGGAGGCCGGGGAATCGCGTTCGTGTGCCTCGAGCACTTCACGGGTCGCGCCAATCCCCAAACCTCCGGGCTGGGACTCGCCCCCCATCTCCTGCCACTCTGGATTGCCCACGAGGTCGCTCACGCCATCCGGTATACCGCACCGTCCAGCCGGGCCGCCATCAAGCGGCTGGTCGCGGAAATGGGTGGCAACTACGACTATTGGGACACCGGGAGCCGGGCACCCCTCTACGAGCACCTGGTGAACGAGGGGGTCGCGGTGGCCGCCTCGCAGGCCGTGACCCCCGGGTTCGAGCCCTGGCAGTATTTCGGCTACACGCGGCGGCAATACCGAAGACTCCGGGAGCTGGACGCCTTTCTCCGCCGGGCGTCGGGGCCGGAGCTCGATCAGTCGGGCCTGGGTCTCCGGCTGCGTTACCTCTCGGGGGGCATGAGCCCCACGGCGAGGCTGGTGAGTGGCAAGGTCCTGCCGGAGCGGTCCGGCTATTACCTGGGAGCTCGGATGGTCGAGTCCTACGTGGGTGAGGCGGGCATCGCGTCAGCCGTTCGGGCCACGGCGTCGGAATTCCGGCTGGCCAGCGAGCGGGCCCAGGGGATTGGAGCCCAGACCGCGTGAGCGCCAAACGGGTCACCCAGGAACGCCGGTCCAACCGGCCGCTCCGGGAGGTCCTGGACGAGCTCATCTCCCACACCCGCGAAATCGCCCGGCGGGCCAGGGAGATGAAGCCGGAAGAGCTCGACTACGCCCAGCAGCGCCTGGAGTGGCTTGCCGACGAGGTGTGGCGGGTGGCCACGGGACAGGAGGCGGGCCCCGAGGCATAATTAAAGCATGAACCAAGCCGGTACCTACCGCATTTCGGTCGCCAAGGAAGACCTGAATTTCGCGGCCGCGCATTTCATCACCTTCGCCGGACACCGCTGCGAGACGCTCCACGGCCACAACTACCGGGCCGCGGTCCTCCTCGACGGCACGCTCGACCAGGAAAGCTGGTACGTCGTGGACTTCTCGGCGGTGAAGAAGATCATGCGCCGCCTGACCGCGGAACTCGATCACAAGGTGCTCCTCCCCCTCGAGAATCCACGCCTCCAAGTGAGCACCAAGGACGGGGCCGTCCACGTGGCGTACGAGCACAAGCCGCGGTACGTGTTCCCGGAGAAGGACTGCGTGCTCCTGCCCATTCCCAACACCACGGTGGAGATGCTGGCCACCATGCTGGGTGGGAAGCTGGCCAAAGAGCTCGGGGAGGCCGGGGCGAAGACCATTACGGCGCTGGAGCTCGAGGTGGAAGAGAACTTCGGGCAGTCGGCGACCTACCGGATGACGGTCTAGGAGGACCGATGGCCAAGGAAACCGCACTCACGGACGCCCAGATCACCGACCGGCTCAAGGGCCTCCCCGGCTGGAGCTACACCGCGGGGGCCATTCGCCGGCAATACAAGACCGACGGCTGGCCCACGACGCTGATGCTGGTCAACGCCATCGGGTTCTACGCCGAGTCGGCCGATCATCATCCGGATCTCGGCGTGCATTGGGGAAGTGTGGAGGTGGCGCTGAATACGCACTCGGCGGGGGGGATTACGGACAAGGACTTCGAGCTGGCCCGGGTGTTCGAGCAGTGCGCCCTCTGGCGTCCCCCGGCGGGAAGCGCGTTCCGGGGGACACCGAAGAAGTTCGTGTCAGGGGGCTGAGTCCGGGCTCCCGTCCGACCAGTGACTCACGCGAACGAGAAACAGCGTCACGAGGGCTGACGGACCGTCGTACTCCTCCACGGGAGAGCCGGGGGCGTTCGCGCCCCAGGCACCGTCGGGGGTGCGGGGGTACACGAACATCAAGTGCGGATGCCAGGGACCTTTCACGTTGTCCCCGAGATACCCCTCCTTCGACAGCATGTAGACCATCGCGCCGGCTTCCGGTTTCACGGGCTGCGTCGCGGCCTGCATTTTGGCCACCGTCATCCCGGCGAGCACCCACTTGGTTCGGGTGAGGTAGTACGGGAGGAACGAACGCGCCGCGGCGGCGTTGACGCACACCGGCGAGCGGGCCTTCGGGTTCCAGAAGTCCGAATTGTCGAAATCGTTGGCCCACGAGCGCCCGACCGCGCATACGAATCCGTTCTTCCCCTTTACCGCGGTTTCGTACCCCGCCGTGCCCATGACCAGGATCTCCGCGCTGTCGGAGATGGAGGCTGGAGCCGCGCTCTTGGCCAGGGCGATCTCGGCGGCGCGGTCCATCCGGTATTCGTCGATTGGCGCCATGGCCGGGTACGACGCGGCGGCGCCTTGAGCCCAGATCGACGCCGGTAGGAGGACTGCGAGGCTGATTCCAACGATCCTTCCTGTCATACTCCACCTCCTGTAGATCGTGACGGTCTTACTTCCCCACGCAGAAGGTCGAGAATACCCGCGTCAGCACGTCCTCGGCCGTCACTGCGCCGATCAGCGAATCCAGCGCGCCAGTTGCCGCTCTGAGATGGGTCGCCGCGGCGACAGCCTCCACTCCCGCGTCCCTCGCCTCCTTGAACAGATCGAGCTCGCGGAGCGCGGCTTCGAGGGCCTGACGGTGCCGCGCGCGGGTCACGACGGGCTCTACATCACCCAGGGCGATGAGCTTGCCGAAGGCGACGCGGGCGAGCTCGCGCTTCAGCTCCTGCATTCCAGCCCCCGTGAGAGCTGAGACGGTTAGGCGGTTAGTCGTTAGTCGGTTAGTGTCTGCCTTCGTTTGTACCGTGATCGTCGGCGGGTTGAACGACCCTTCTGCACCGTGCTCATCGCAATAGAGGACAAGATCCGCGGCGTCGAGATACTTCCGACTTACCTCTATCCCCATTTTTTCAATTCTGTCCCTGGCGTCTCGCAACCCTGCCGTATCCACCAGCCGGAACGGAAAGCCTTCGATCACCGCGTGCGCCTCGATCGCATCCCGCGTCGTCCCGGGAATTTCGGTGACGATCGCCCGCTCGGATCCAAGCAGGGCGTTGAACAGGGTCGACTTGCCGGCATTCGGAGGGCCCGCGATCACCAGGAGCGCCCCCTCGCGCAACCGCTCCCCCTCGGCAGCGGTCCCCAGCAACCCGGCCACACGGGCCCGCACGCCCTCCCAGGCCCGCACCACGCGCTCCGGAGCGACCGGGCCGTCATCCTCCTCCGGGAAGTCGATCTCGTACGCCGTGAGGCCCTCCAGCTCCAGGATCTCCGAACGGAGCGCCTCGAGGCGCTTCGACAGCCCCTGATCGAGTTGGGCCAGCGCCCGCCTTCTCTGCGCCGGCGCACTGGCATCGATGAGGTCCGCCGTCGCCTCGGCCTGCAGGAGATCCATCTTGCCGTTGAGGACGGCCCGCCGCGTGAACTCCCCCGCCTCGGCTGGCCGCGCGCCAGCCGCCACCAGCGCCCCCAGGGCCTCGGCGGGTGCCAGGAGGCCGCCATGGGTCGAGATCTCGACCAGGTCTTCGCCCGTGTAGGAGTGGGGACCGGGGAAGCAGACGGCGAGTACATCGTCCACCGGCACCCCCGCCGGAGTCGACAAGCGGGCTCGGAAGGCACTGCGCGGGGGATCGGGGCGCCACGGAGAGAGACAGCGCCCGGCAATCGCAAAAGCGTTCCGGCCGGAGAGCCGGAGGAGGGCCACCGCCGATCGTCCCGGCGGCGTAGCCAGCGCGACGATCGGGTCCGAAAGCATCAGCCGACCGTCAGGTGCCGCC
>DATEGY010000242.1:0-2379 GCA_035279865.1 Gemmatimonadales bacterium
GCATCGAGACTCCCGTGAGATGCGATCGTGGGCAGGGTGAGGTTGGAAGCGGCGAGCGATTCTAGCATCGGTGATTGCGGCGCGCATCCCGCTGTGCTACCTCTGCTTCGTCACCACCTGCCGCCCGAACACGCTCCTGACACTCGGGAGAGGCGGCACCGGCCGCGAGGGAACGCACCGTGCGTACCGAGACCGCCCCACGCGGGGCCGAAGCCGACACCGCCCAGCCGCCCAGCTCGCTGCCGGCGCTGGTGCTGGATGCGCTCGAGATGGGCGCCGTCGCTCTGGACCGCGAGCGCAAGGTGGTCTACGCGAACCGCCGCATCGAGGAGCTGCTGGGCGTGGAGCCCGGAGCGCTGCTCTCGCTGCCCGGGAATCGCGTGTTCCCCGGCGCCGACGCGCGCTGGCTGAAGGGCGCCGCCCGGGAGTCGCGCGATTTCCGCATCGAGGCGGGCGATCGCGACCTGACCCTGCGCGGCGAGTCCGTGCCCATGAGGGACGTGGACGGAGAGGTGGCCGGCTCGGTGGTGATCGCGGAGGCCATCTCCGAGAGCGAGGACGGGGAATTCCAGAAGAAGATCGACCGGCTGGTCTCGCTGGGCGAGCTCTCCGCCTACGTGGCGCACGAGATCCGCAACCCGCTGACCGGCATCCGCACCACGGTCCAGTTCGTGGCCTCGAAGCTCCGGCCGCGCGACTCGCGGCGCGACGACCTGGACGACGTCATCCAGGAGCTGGACCGGATCGAGCAGATCATCACCGGGCTCCTGATGTTCGCGCGGCCACCGCAGGCGAAGTCGCAGGCCTGCGACGTCAACCAGGTGGTGGAGCGCACGCTGGACCTCTTGGAGCTCCAGTTCCGGGACGCCAAGGTCAACGTGACGCGCGACCTGGCCGGCGACCTGCCGCTCGTGATCGCCGACCCCGACCTGCTCCAGCAGGTGCTCCTGAACCTGTGCCTGAACGCCATCCAGGCCATGCCGCAGGGCGGCGAGCTCACGCTCACGACCGGCGTGCGCCGTTACCGGACGCGGCGGTCGCTCGTGGACATCTCGGTGACCGACACCGGCGCCGGCATCCCCAAGGAGCTGATGGAGAAGATCTTCGACCCGTTCTTCACCACGCGCTCCATGGGCACGGGGCTCGGCCTGCCGGTCTCGGTGCAGATCGTGCGCGACGCGGGCGGGGTCATCACCGCGCGCAACAACGCCGGCGGCGGCGCCACGCTGCGCGTGTCGCTCCCGGTGCCGGCGGAGCCGCCCGGGAAGCCGGAGGAATAGCGTGAAAACCTCGGTCCTCGTGGTGGACGACGAGCTCCTGATCCGGAAGTCGCTGGGGAAGGTCCTGCGCTCGAGTGGCTATACGGTGGACGTGGCCAGCACCGGGGCCGAGGGGCTGGAGAAGGTGGGGGCGCTGAAACCCCAGGTCATGATCCTCGACATGCGGCTCCCGGACACGGACGGCCTTTCGGTGCTCCGTCGCGCCCGCGAGCTGGACGCGCTGCTCCAGGTCATCGTCATCACCGCCTACGGCGACGTCCAGAACGCGGTGGACGCGATGAAGCTCGGCGCCTGCGACTTCGTCCGCAAGCCCTACGAGATGGAGGACATCGTCCTCGCGGTGGAATCGGCAGGCCGGAACTTCCGCCAGGCCACGGAGCTGGACCTCTACCGCCGCCGCGCCTGGCAGCACTACTCGGGCGAGGAGATCATCGGCCAGTCGGGCGCCATGAAGCAGGTGCGCGGCCTGATCGACAAGGTGGTGCGCAGCAAGGCCACGAGCGTCCTCATCACCGGCGAGAGCGGGACCGGCAAGGAGCTGGTGGCCCGGGCCATCCACTACCGGAGCGACCGGGCGCAGGCGCCGCTCATGGAGGTCAACTGCTCGTCGTTCCAGGAGACGCTGCTCGAGAACGAGCTGTTCGGCCACGAGAAGGGCGCCTACACCGACGCCACCGACACCAAGAAGGGCCTGGTCGAGCTCTGCGACGGCGGCACGCTGTTCCTGGACGAGGTCGCGGACACGCCGCTCCCGACCCAGGCCAAGTTGTTGCGGTTCATCGATCACCGCAACTTCAAGCGGGTCGGCGGCGCGCACGACGTCTCGGTGGACATCCGCATCGTCGCGGCCACGAACAAGAACCTGGACGAGGAGGTGCGGCTAGGGCACTTCCGCAGCGACCTCTACTTCCGGTTGAAGGTGGTGAGCATCATGCTGCCGCCGCTCCGGGCGCGCGAAGGGGACGTGGTCCTGCTCGCGCGCCACTTCATGCGCGAGTTCTCGCGCAAGTTCCAGAAGACCTTCACCGACCTGACCCCCGAGGGGGTGCAGATCCTCGAGCGCTATCCGTGGCCCGGCAACGTGCGCGAGCTCCGGAAC
>DATEGY010000243.1:0-4777 GCA_035279865.1 Gemmatimonadales bacterium
CACCGTTCGGCACCACCGCGGTACTCGGCGCGCCCGCGATCGCCGCCAACCGCTCCGCGTCCAGTCCGGAGACTGTGACGTTCAGCGTCACCCGAGGCGCAAGCTCGCGTTCGGCGCGCTCGAGCTTCCCCGCTTCGAATCCGGAATAGAGGCCCCGGGGCGTACGCCTCTCCTGTAACGCGCGGCGGGCGAAGAGGAGCGACTGTATGTCGTGGTGGGTGAGGACGGTCGCGGCGTCGGAGAACGGGGCGGCGTAGGGCAGAAGGCCCAGCGTGTCGACGTGGATGAGGTCGTATCGCGCCGCCCGCGCGAGGATCGACAACCGGTCGCGGAGAAGGGGGTTTTCCAGCCAGAGCGTCTCGTAGGGCTCGGCATGCCAGAGGCCCGCCGCCGCCGTCCAGAGACGGTGAAACGCAGTGCGGTCGCGAACCAACGGGAACACCTCCAGCGTACACCGGCGCTCGAGGTCCGCCGTGGCCTGCGTCAGGAGATCGGCCGACAGGAGGCGGGGGCGATGGAGGGCCACCAGATGCACGCGATGTCGAGCTGCAGCCTGACACAGGAGGTGATAGCTGCGTTGGGAGGCCCCCCCCGCCCCGGGGTGCGGAACCAGGTGAGACAGCCAGAGAACAGAGAGAGGGGGTGCGGAGGGCTCGGGAGACTGTGGACGGGCCGTGGCCCTGGAACGCTGCGCGGTTGAGGGGGGCATCACCGCGTCGCTGGTGCAGCAATCGTGCCTGCCGCGACGCTCGACCCGGTGTCGCCGGCCGGCTGCGTCCGCGGCGCGGCGGCAACGGGGTGGTCCCCCGCGCCGCCGGCCGGATCAATTAGTTACCGCTGATGCGGACGTGATCGTACCAGTAGTAATCGGTCTCCGACTTGGTACCCATGGTTCCGCCCCACACTGGATCGAGGTGGTACTCGATCAACGACTCGCTCGGCATCGGCACACCGCTGTAGTCACCGATCAGCGTACCGTCCATCCACCACTGAATCCGGCTCGTCGAGCCGCTGTAGTCCACGACCCATTCCAGTCGGTGCCAGACCCCCATGGTCACCGGCACGTTGTTGACATTCGGCGTCAACCACTTGTCCTGCGACACGGAGAACTGGGGAAACACCCGCAGCTCGTAGGGGCCGCCGGGACTCCCGTACATGCACATGAACATGCTGCCCATCGAATTGGTGAACAGATACTGAATCTTGTTCACGTTCGTCGGGTTACCCTGCCACGGGTTCGACACCTTCCACCACATGCCGACGTACACCCGCTTGAGGCCGGGAAGCGACGTGATCTCCGTCGCCGGCGCGGAGCCGGACTGGAAGCCGTTGGGGAACATGACTTGGAACACGCCGGACGGCGAATACGGCGCCGTCGGGTCCTGCGCCTCGGTACCATATCCGCTGGTATTCCAGATGGACGCCCAGCCATTTTCGTTCAGGGCATTGAAGGGCTCATCGGTGATCAACGGGTACGAGCTCGGCTGGTTGGGCCACGACCCGCCGCCGCTGGGCGGAGGGGGCGGCTGAGTCGCCGTCACGGTCAGCGTCGCGGTCGCGTGCAGCGCACCGTCGGTCGCCGTGATGGTGGAGGTACCGGCGGCCAGCGCGGTCACGATCCCTGACAGATTCCCGATCGTCCCCACCAGCAGGTTGCTGCTCGAGAACGTCACGGTCTCGCCGGTGAGCACGTTGCCGCTGCCATCCTTTACGCTCGCCGTGAACAGCTGAGTGGCGCCCACCTGGACGCTGGCAGTGGCGGGGGAAATGGTGATCGTGGCCGGCGCGCCCGGCGTGGAGCCCGCGCTGACCGTGACGGCGGCCGTGCCGCTCTTGCCGCCGCACGCCGCGGTGATGGTCGCGGAGCCCGCGCCCATCGCCTTCGCCATGCCGGTGGAGTCGATGGTCACGACCGAGTTACTCGAGCTCGCCCACGACACTTTCTGACCGCTGAGCGGCGCGCCCGAGGGGTCGGTGACGGCGGCCGTAAACTGGCCCGTCTGGCCGATGGACCCCGAGATGGCGGTCGGCGACACGACGACCGCGCCCACCACCATCTGCGCGAGGGTGGCGGCGGTGGCGACGTTTGACAGTGCCCCAAAAACCGCGTTCTGGTTCAAAGTCCCCCGGAAGGCCACGATCTGGAATTGGTAGGACGTGCCCGCCGTCAGCCCCCCGACGGTGCAGGTCCGCCTGTTCCCCACCGACGTACCGGCAAGGGGTGTGCCGCAGGTGCCCGAGACGGCAGGGGCAGCGGTGCCCCACGAGATGCTGCCGGGTGCGAGACGGATTTCGTAGGACGCCGGAGCCCCGGTACCGTCATTCACCTCGGTGAACGTGAGCGCGACCGAGGAGTCGGTCGCGGCCGACGTCGCGAGATCCGAAACAGATGCCGGCGCCGTGGCGGTCGTTCCGCTTGAGACGGTGATGGAGGCCGTGCCTCTGGCACCCGCACTGGTGGCGGTGACGGTCGCCGACCCGGCGCCGACGCCGGTGGCCAGCCCGGACCCGTTGACCTTCACGACCGCGGTGTCGTTCGAAGTCCACGTCACGATCGCGCCCGCCATGACCTGCCCGTAGCCGTTCTTGACGACCGCCGTCAACTGGCCGGTCTGGCCCACCGTGCCGGAAAGCGCCGAGGGGGTCACAATGACGGTGCGGGCGTTGCGCGCGCTGTCCTGCGTAGTGTCAGGAGAGGTCACTGCAGAATCGGTGGACGAACATGCGGCGACGGCGAGGATCGAGAGAATCCCCACCAGTCTGTACCGCGACAGGCGATGAGACAACTTGAATCCGTGCGGCATATCCCGTTACTCCCGTGCTGATGGTGGTTCGGGGAGCAACAGAAAGCCGCCAGCGTCGACCGTTCACTCCGGATCGATCACGCTGGCGGCTCGGCTGACTTGGCGAAGGTCTTTCGCGTTAGTCCCGTGGCTCTGCGTCACCGCCTTTCGGCGGCTTTGCTCTGAGCAGCGACAGGGCGGCGGCTCTTGAACGCTCACCCCAGGTGTCGTTGCGCGGGGGGTACATTCGACGCCCCGCGTAAGCGACGGGGGCGAATGTGGGAAGGGAGCAACTGATGCGCAATAGCTGCAATTCAAGTAATTGTAAAATAAGGAGATAACTTTTTTGGTCCCAAGGCGGAGTGCAAAAGAGGGCAAAACGAACCACCAGAATCACCAGTTTAGAAAGATAGCAAACCCTCCCCCTCGAGGCTCGAAAGAAACGCATCGCCACGGTCCACCGCCTCGAGAATCTCCGGGCGCGACGACTGCACCAGCATCCAAGGACCTTCCCGTCGACACGTCAGACCCGCGCGTCCCGCGTGGCGAAGCAACGCCGCCTCGAGACGCCCGGTGATCGCGGCGAGTCCCTCCCGCCAGGCCCGCGCGAACAACTCCTGCAACACGAGATCGCGCGCGCCCTGCCGCGCGACGAAATGAATGACGCGCCCCATGCGCTGGGCGTCGGCGTAGTAGACGTACCACCCGAGCACATCGTCGCCCGCGGCGTCCCAGAGCGCCGCGCTCCGGATCTCGCCCATGCCCCGTTTCGACACGAGTTGCTGAAAGATCCACGCCGCCGATCGGGCATCGTACTCGGGCCGCAGGCTCACTCCGTGAAGGAGCTCCGGCAGCTCCCGTTCGAGCATGGCCGAGGTCAGGGGTCCACGACGGACGCCGCGCGGCGAGCGCCACCGGCGCACCACAAGACTCAGCACCCGCCGCACCGGAGTACGCACCAGGCGCGGCACCCGCATGAATGAAAGGGTCCACTGCAGACTCGGGATGCGCGCGGTCCTGCCGCCGAGCTTTTCCCAGAGCCGGTGACTCGCATCGTTGGCCAGATCCGCCAGCGAAAGGTCCTGCCCGCCGGCCAAGAAGGCCTTAAGGAGCTGGAGCCCTGCCACCCCCCGATGGTCCGGGTGCACCATGAACTGGGTGCCGACTGCAATGCGGATGCGCTGGCCCTGGAAGGAGGCGGGCCGGGGAACCACCCCCAGGAACCCGACCGGACGACCGTCCGCCCCCGCATAGACCAGGCTCGGCAGGCCTTCGTCCCGCCACGGATTGTGCAGAAATACCTGCTCGAAGTACGCGGGCATCTGGTCGTCGGGGCGCTGACTCCGGGTGAATGCCCGCCGGCGGAGGGCCACCAGGTCGGGAATGTCGTCCGGAGCGAGCGGACGGATGTGCGTCACGGAGAGCTCAGGAGAACAGGGCGCCCGTGCCCGCGGATCCCATCCGCGCCGCCACGAACGCCGTGATACTCCCCAGTGAGCGGAACTGGTCGATCTCCAGATCTTCCATGTCCACCCGCACACCGTACTGGCGTTCGAGCCGGAGCAACAGGTCGACCAGTCCCACCGAGTCCAGGCGGCCCGTCCGGATCAAGTCGGTCTCCCGGGACGGGACGTCGACGTGCAACGCATCGACCAGCGTCTGGGCCAGCCGTTCTTCGAGGCTGCGATGACCGGTCATCGGACGACGACCTCCTCGTGGGTGAACCGCTCCTTGAGCGCGCGCCGGTCGATCTTGCCGTTGGAGGTAGCGGGGAGTGCATCCAGCTCGAGCCACCGTGCCGGCAGCATGTAGGCGGGCAGGACCCGCGCCAGCGCCTCCCGCATGCCGGCGGGAGTCGGGTGCTCCCCCGTGACCGGGACGAACGCGCAGCAGATCACCGCATCGAACGCGGCCCCGGGGGCCGCCACCACCGCACACTCGCGCAGGACGCCGAGCGCATGCAGCGCGGTCTCGATCTCGCCCAGCTCGATGCG
>DATEGY010000244.1:0-9243 GCA_035279865.1 Gemmatimonadales bacterium
CGTCAGCCGCCCGACCACGACGGCCCCCGCCGTGTCCGCCAGGCGCGCCAGCTCGTCCAGATGCTCCTCGGTCCGCTCGGCGTCGGACGACCCCTTCCGGGGCGCCCCGACCAGGAAGGCGCGCTCGATCGGCTCCGCGATTTCGATCAGGCTCTTGATAGGGGCAGCTCCTGACAGATTGCGGATTTCGGATTTCGGATTGCGGATTCTTGATGGAGGCCCATGTCGCCCAATCCGCAATCCGCAATCGCCAATCCGCAATTCTTCGATTCAGTCAAAACGCTGGCCCTCACATATCACCGCCGCAATCCGCTCGCCCGCCTGCCCGTCCCAGCGCTCGATCCTCGGCGGGGTCCGGGGAGCGGCTGACCCCGGGGCGACGCCCCGGGGAGACAGTGAGGCGCTCGAGGCACTGACAATCTCCCCCGGCTCGATCAACCGGTTCGTCCCTTCCTTCACCGTGATCGGCCGCTCCGTGTTCGGCCGCACCGTGAGACACGGGACGCCGAGGAAGGTGGTCTCCTCCTGCACCCCGCCGGAATCGGTCACGACCAGCGCCGCGGACTCGGTGAGGGACAACATTTCCAGATAGGGTACCGGATCCACCAGCTGAACGTTCCCCAGCCCCTTCGTCTCCGCCAGCCTGGCCCTCGTCCGCGGATGCACTGGGAATACCACGGGTCGGTCCTTCGCGAGCCCCGCCAGCCCGTCGCAGATCACACCGAGCGTCGCCGGGTCATCGACGTTGCCGGGCCGGTGCAGCGTCACCAGGACGAACCCGTGCTCGGGGAGACCCAGTTTTTCGGCGGCCCCACGGGCCCGCCCGCGCAGGCGGATCAACGTGTCGATCATCACGTTCCCGACGAACTGGATCCGGCTCTCGGGAATCCCCTCCCCCTGCAAGGTCGCGATGGCGTCCCGCGATGGGGTCAGAAGCAGGTCAGCGAGGTGATCGGTGACGATCCGGTTGTGCTCCTCCGGCATCGTCCGGTCGTAGCTGCGGAGCCCCGCCTCCACGTGCGCCACCTTGATGCCGAGCTTGACCGCCACCAGGGCCGCCGCGACGGTCGAGTTCACGTCGCCGTACACCAGCACCCAGTCCGGTTTCAGCTCGACACACGTGCCCTCGAACCGCTCCATCACGGCGGCCGTCTGCTTCGCGTGACTCGCCGACCCCACCTCGAGGTTCACGGAGGGCGCGGGGATGTCGAGCTCCTGGAAGAAGCTGTCGGACATCACCGCGTCGTAGTGCTGGCCGGTGTGGACGATTCTGTGCTCGACGCCCGGACGCTTCGCCAGGGCATGGGCGACGGGAGCGAGCTTCACGAAGTTGGGGCGGGCACCGACGACGGATATGATCCTCATGCCGCCACGGTCTCGGGAAACCCCTGGCTTGCGCCAGGGGTTATGAACACCACTGGCGGAATGCTTTTCATAACCCCGGGCGCCAGCCCGGGGTTAATGAGAGCGGACGATCGTCGTATCAGGGAGCCACCGACCCCGGGCGCCAGCCCGGGGTTAATGAGAGCGGACGATCGTCGTATCAGGGATCCACCGACCCCGGGCGCAAGCCCGGGGTGCAGGAGGAACCGCCGCCGACCTGTCAGAGAGAGATCACTTCCCGGAGAACAGCTTGATGACCGCGTACAGCGAAAGCGGGATTCCCAGCGCATACGAGAGGGTCTGGACCACGCTGTAGGCGCTCGTGGTGCCGCCCGGCACGTCGATGCGGTCGCCGGCGCGGATGCCCAGCTGGTCCAGGGTCCGGCCGTCCGACATCGCCTTCTGCAGCGCCGCGGAGCTCCAGATGACTTTCCCGTCCCGCGAGATGGTGACGCCGAGGAGATTGGCATCGGGGGAAGGTCCCGCGGCGTATTGGGTGATCACCTGCGTCAGCGACAGGCTCGTGGGCGCGGTGAAGAATCCGGGCCTGATCACTTTGCCGAACGCCGACATCGGGATCAGCGACTGCGCCTGCACGATCGGATTCCGCAGATAGGTTGAGATGTATTTCCTGGTATACGGCTCGAGATCGGACCGGAGCACGCCCGTGAGCGGCATGGTCCCGACGATGGGCAGCACCACGTCCCGGTCCGCCCCCACGGTGAAGGTGTCGCCCTTCATCTGCTCTTCGCCCGCCACCCGGATGAAGATCCGGTCGCCGGGACGGAAATCGCCGAGCGCCAGACGCCGGTCGATGGCCGCCGCCTGGGCGGACGCCTGACCGCGCAGCCGGGTGCTGTACGCCGGGGACTGGGCGGCAAGCAGCAGCCGGCTCTTCAGGTGCTCCAGGCCGTCCCGGGTGGCTTGGACCCGCTCGGGGTCCCAGTCGGCGGGTCCTTGCGCGACGGCGCCGCGTCCGGCCAACAGGGCCAGCGCGGCGCCGATGAGAACGTGAGCCTTCAGCATGATCTGAAGTTACTCGACCGTCACACTCTTCGCCAAGTTTCTCGGCCGGTCCACGTCACATCCCCGCAGCACGGCGACGTGATAGGCCAGGAGCTGCAGCGGAATGACCGTCAGGACGGGTGACAGGAGCGGCGCCGTCACCGGCACGGCCAGCTGACGCTCGACCAGGCCCGACAGATCCCCATTCCCCTGGCTCGTGATGGCCACGATCCGGCCTCCGCGGGCCCGGACCTCCTGCATGTTGGACAGGACCTTCTGGTACACGGCGTCATGCGGCGCCACGAAGATCACCGGCATGTTCTCGTCGATCAGCGCGATGGGCCCATGCTTCATCTCCGCTGCCGGATACCCCTCGGCGTGGATGTAGCTGATCTCCTTGAGCTTCAGCGCCCCTTCGAGCGCGACCGGGAAATTGACCCCCCGCCCCAGGTAGAGCGCGTTCCGCTCCTCGACGAACCGCTCGGCCAGCTCGCGGATCGTCCCGTCCAGGAGCAGGGTCTGCTCCACGAGCTTGGGCAGCTGGGAGAGCTTGCAGACAAAGTCGCGGCCCGCTTCGAGGGACATCCCCCGCTGGCGGCCCAGGTACAGGCCCAGGAGCGAAAGCGCCACGATCTGCGAGGTGAACGCCTTGGTGGACGCCACGCCGATTTCCGGGCCGGCGTGCAGGTAGATCCCGCCATCCGATTCGCGGGCGATGGTGGACCCGACGACGTTCACGATCCCGACCACCCGTGCGCCCGCGGCGCGTGCCGCCCGCATCGCTTCGAGTGTGTCGGCGGTCTCGCCGGACTGGGAAATCGCGATGGCCAGCGTGCCGGGGGACGGAATCTGCTTCCGGTACCGGTATTCCGACGCGTACTCCACGTCCACCGGAATCCCGGCGAGCTCCTCGATGACCTGCCGGCCGACCAGGCCGGAGTGCCAGCTGGTGCCGCAGGCGACGATCACGATGCGCCGGATCTCCTGGCAGGCATCGGCGTCGAGGTTCAGGCCGTTGAGCCGCGCGGTCCCCTCGGACAGGAGAAGCCGGCCGCGCAGGGTGCTCTCCACCGTCTGCGGCTGCTCGTGAATCTCCTTGAGCATGAAGTGGTCGTACCCACCCTGCTCGATGGCCTCGAGGTCCCACGACAGCTCGTCCACACTGCGCAGCTGCACGTGCGACTCGGCGTCGATGATGTGGTACTCGCCCGGCATGAGGATCGCGATGTCCCCGTCGTCCAGGTACACGACCGACCGCGTGTGCTCGAGTACGGCGGACGCGTCCGACGCGATGAACAGCTCGTTCTCACCGATGCCGAGCAGCACGGGCGACCCGCGCCGCGCGGCGACGACCTTGCCGGGCTCGTCCGACGTCATCACGGCCAGGCCGTAGGTGCCTTCCACCAGCGCCAGGGCCGAGATCACCCGCTCTTCCAGCGTGTTGCCTTCGGCGTCTTCGATCAGGTGCGCGAGGGTTTCGGTGTCCGTCTCGGTGCGGAAATGATGCCCGTCGCGCTCGAGGCGCGCCCGCAAGGCCGGGGCATTCTCGATGATGCCGTTGTGCACCAGGGCGATCTTGCCGGAGCAGTCGATATGCGGGTGTGCGTTCTGGGTGTTCGGGGCCCCGTGCGTCGCCCACCGCGTGTGCGCGATCCCGGAGTTGCCGTGGACCGGCTCGGCATTGATGAGCTGCCGCAGCCCGGCGACACGGCCCACCAGTTTGCGGGTCACCACGCCTTTGCCGTTCTGGATGGCGATGCCGGCGGAGTCGTATCCGCGATATTCGAGTCGCGAGAGTCCTTCGAGGAGGATCGGCGCCGCTTCACGCAGTCCCACGTACCCCACGATGCCGCACATCAGGCGCCCCCTCTCAACGCATGCCCCAGCGCGAGCACGGGCCGGCCCTCGGGTGCGAGACCGAAACGGGAAAGACTGGCGAGCGTCGCCAGCAGGTGGTCGGTCGCTTGGGTCGAGGCGGGAGCCGGGAGCAGACGGCCGCAGGACGTGCACACCAGTGTGCGGAGCCGCTCGACAGGAGAGTCACGGCGCGTCGTCGCGCTCGAGCCCCACCGTCCCTTCGTCTGGCAATCGCTGCAGGTCATGCGGACTCCTCCCAGGTGATTGCCGAGTGGTGATAACAAGTTTGGGACCGACTTATGCCGGGGGGATGAACGTGCGGCTAACGGCACACTCCGCAAGACGTTAGGGTCAACTGAGCGACCCGCGCGCAGTGGCGCTTCCGCGTCAGTTGGCGGGCAGACTTGTGGTACCACTGCAGCGTATGCGTAAAACACCGGGGTTTTGGATATGGGATAACTACTTTAGTGGTAATAGGTTATGTTTCTTCGCCCTCTCGCACGACTCGTGCAGATGTTGTCAGAAGAAGCAACGATCTGTAACGTGTTGCCGCCCTAGACCAAAAGGAAGTTTTGAGTGACGCCTACGACGCCCGCAGGCCGACCCCCGCTTGCGCTCATCGGCAGCGACCAGGAGTGGTCCATCCGGTCGATCGAGAGCATCCTGGGTCCCCACGGATACGCCGTGCTCCGTGCCTACAACGGCAAGGAAGTGCTCGAGCGCGCGCAGGCGGGCCAGCCCGACGTCGTCATTCTCGACTTGCGTCTCCCCGATCAAGACGGCCGCGCCGTGTGCCGGAGCCTGCGCGAGCAGCGCCTCGTGTCGCCGGCCACTCCGATTCTCATGATCTCCGCGGGACATCCCGCCAAAGCCGACCGCCTCAAGGCCCTGCAGGCCGGTGCATGGGAAGTCCTGTCCCTCCCGCTCGACGCGGAAGAATTCCTCCTCAAGCTCCAGGCCTTCGTGCACGCGAAGACCGAATCGGATGCGCTGCGTGAAGAAGGCCTGGTGGACCGTACCACCGGTTTCTACTCGGTGCGCGGGCTGGCACGGCGCGCACGCGAAGTGGGCGCGGAAGCGTTCCGGCGGAAGACGGGGCTGGCCTGTGTCGTGATCGGAGTCGATGCGGTCGGGGCCGACGGCGCCGACAGCGCGACCGACAACTCGGCCCTGGCGGAGGCGCTCGAAATCGTGGCGCAGGCGTTCCAGGGCACGGCCCGCTCGTCGGACGTGATCGGACGCCTGGGTCGTTCGGAGTTCGCCGTCATCGCGCCGGCCACTGATGCCGAAGGCGCCATGCGGCTCGCCGAGCGTCTGGCCGAGTCGGTCGCGAACCGCCAGTCGGTGCCGGGTGCGCGGGTGTCCACGGTGAAGGTCCGGGCGGGCTTCGAAGGTGTGGCGGACCTGCATGCCACCCCGGTCGAGCCGGTGGATCTGCTGGTGCGGGCGACGGCGGCGCTGCGGCAGGTGCGGACCAATGAGGGTGCGGGACCGTTCCAGCGCTATGATCCGGGGACGGCGTCGGCCAACTGAAAAAGCAGGTCCTTCGCGCCTTCGGCGCTCAGGATGACAGCCCGTTTGCTTAACAAGAAAAAAAGGGAAGAGATGCCGGTCGGGGCATCCCTTCCCTTTCTTTTTTTCTTCAACGACAACAAGCATGTCATCCTGAGCGAGCGCGCAGGCGCGCGAAGCGAAGGACCTGCTTTTCTTGCGGAGTAACTCGGCGCCAGCGAGAGACCCTACGTGCCGTGCCCCGCCGGCGTCGCGATCTGCCGCTGGTCTTTCCCCGCCTTCCGTTCCTCTTCCGCCTCGTAGCCCGCCAGGTAGCCGTAGTAGCGGTACACGCCCTCGGCCTTCACGTCGTTCAGCACGGCGCCGAGGATCCGGACCGGGAGCCGGTCCATCATCTCGAGCTTGGCGCGGGCCAGCTGGCGGTCGGTGGCGCCGGTCCGCAGGACCACGACCAGGTTGCCGGTCAGGGTCGCGAGGAGGAAGGGATCGACGGCCGCGCCCAGCGGCGGGCTGTCGATGAGGATCACCTGGTAGTTGGCGCGGAGCCCCAGCACCAGGTCGCGCATGGCCGGCGTCCCCAGGAGCTCGGGCGCGGTCTGTTTGCGCGTGCCGCCGCCGATGAACCAGAGCTGCGGGTACGGCGTCGTCTGAATCACGCCTTCCCGCGTCGCGGTGCCGCCCAGGTAGTCGGTCAACCCCGGAGTCCGTACGCCCTTCAGCACCCGGTGCAGGCCCCCGCGCCGCAGGTCTCCGTCGATCAGGAGGGTGTTGAACCCCGCGTCCGCGAAGGCGATGGCCAGGTTCGAGGAGAGGAAGGACTTCCCGTCCCCCGACCCCGGTGACGAAATGGTGAGCAGGAGCGGCCCCGCCGCGCCGTGCGCGTGCGAGAGATTCAGCCGGATCGACCGCAGGGACTCGATGACGTGGGACATCTCGTCCGAGTTCGCCCCCGACCCCTTGGAGACGCGCGGGAGCGTGCCGAGGATCGGCAGGCCCAGCTCGGTGGTGACCTGCGTGGGATAGCGGACCCGGGGATCCATCCGGTCGAGCAGGATGGCGCCGGCGAGCCCCAGCCCCAGCCCCGCGACGAGCCCCATCACGAGGATCCGGGACGCGGAGTCCGACACCGGCGAACGCGGGACCATGGCCCGGTCCAGAGGCCGCACATCGGGAATGCTCGACAGCTCGGCCAGGCGGTTCTGCTCGTAGCTCTGCTGGAGACTGGTGTAGAGGTTGGCCGCGATCACCTGCGCGCGCTGGAGGCGCTGTTCCTCGATGGTGCGCGCGGGGATCTGCTGGAGGTCGGTGGCCGACTGGCCCAGATCGCGGTCGAGCGTCTGTGCCCGGGTATCCATGTTGGACACGAGGCTCATCGCGAGCTGGGGGATGGTCCGCCGCTCGAGCGAATCCACTTCGGCGGCGGCCGCCGCCACCATGGGCGTCGCGTCCGTGTAGCGGGTCCGGAGCCCGCGCAGCGTCGCCTGCTTGCCGGTCAGCTCGGTGAGGGCGCCTTTGAGCTCGGTCGATCCGTTCACCGCGGGAATCACGAGCATCGCGTCCACCGACAGCCCGGAGTCGGGAACCTGGGTCAGAATCCGCATGATGGCGGCCCGGTCGGCGCGCAGCTGCTCCCGTTCGATTTTCTTCTGGAAGTAGGCGGTGTAGGCCGGGCTGGTGGTCAGCTGGATCCCGCCGGCGATCGGCGCACCCTGATCGGACGGCAACGTGGCGGTGTGCACCCGGAACGATTCCAGCGCGTTCTCGGCGGTGGTGAGGTTCGCCTGCGCCTTGCTCAGCTGATCCTCGAGGATCTTCGTCAGCTCGGTCAGCTTCGCCTTCTTGAGGTCAGCCGCGACTTCCACTTCGCGATCGACGACGGCGTTCACGATGTTGGCCGCCCGGACCGGATCGGGCCCGGTGTACGAGACGGTCATGAAATTCCCGTTCTCGTCCATCTCGACGTGGATCGTGTTCGCGATGTTCGTCGCGACGTCCCGGGGCATGCTGAGCGTGAAGACGATGGGCTTCTCGGAACGCAGCGCCGCCGCCGCCGGGGTCCATTGCAGACCGATCACGTTGCCGATCGAGTCCCCCAGCTGGCCGCGCTGGATGATGTCGCCGGCGTCGGTCGCGAGTACGAACTGCTTGGCCGCCTGATCGACGGTAAGCTTGTACGTCCCCGGCCGCAGGCGGTCGGCGATCCCGATGCCGGAGAACATCATCGTGTCGGCGCCGGGGGCGGGAGCGAAATACAGGTGCGCGCGCTTCACCGCCTCATCCAGCACGATGAACGACCGGAGGAGATTGACGAACCCGCCGGAGGGCAGGAGGTCCCCGGCCTGGATCGGGCCCGACCGCTGATTGCCCGCCCCTTCCCCCTGGATCCAGATGGTCCCTTTGGCGAGGTACTTGGGCGGAATGATCTTGGTCACGCCGAAGGCGCCCGCGAGAGACACCACCGTCACGAGCGCCACCAGCCAGCTGTACCGCTTGACCGCCGCCAGATAGCGGCTCAGGTCGACGCCGCCCTCCTCCGGCTGGGCACCATACGGATCAAAGCCCGGCGACGGCGTAAAACGCTGCGCCGATGCGAGTGCGGTAGGGTTGGACGGCGGCTGATCCTGCGGAACCAGCTCGTTGGCCATGGGCCTTGCGTCTTCCGGGAAGTCGATAGGGTTCACAAAGTATAAGCCCAAGTGCAAAGCCCGCACCGACGCCTTTTGGGGCGTTCCGTGACTGGCCTGGTACAGGATAACTGTTGCATCATTGCAACGAGTACCCCATAATTGTGCACCGGGGCGACAGTTCCCGGACACGACCGCCGCCACCCTATCCCAAGGGGCCTCAGTAGTGCGCACGCCAAGTACTCCCGGACGGAGCCGCGCCACCACCGCCGGCGCCGCCCCGGGCGGTAACGTCGCCGATCTCGTCTCTGTCTCTCCCGAGGAACGGGCCAAGCTCCGCATCCTCGTGGTCGACGACGAGCGGACCCTCCGGGAATCGTGCGCCTCCGTGCTGGAGCACGAGGGCTACAACGTCACCGCCTGCTCCTCGGGTGGTGAGGCCATCGAACGCCTCAAGCGGCAGCCCTTCGACATCGTCCTCGCCGATCTCTACATGGAGCCGGTGTCCGGTCTCGAGGTCCTGAAGGCCGCGGTCGATCTCCAGAAAGACATCATCGTCATCGTCATCACCGGCAACCCGACCGTCGCGTCCTCGGTCGAGGTGCTCCGGGCGGGTGCCTGGGACTATCTCCCGAAGCCGTTTTCGGCGACCCACCTCCAGATCCTGATCGGCCGGGCGGCGCATGCCGTCCGGGTCGCGCGCGAGTCGAAGGAGCTCCAGACCGAGATCGAGCGCTCGCACGGGAACAGCGAGAAGGTCACCGTCCTCGGCATCTCCCCCGCCTTCCGCCGGGCCATCGAGCTGGCACGCAAGGTGGCGCCGACCGACGCGTCGGTGCTCCTCACCGGGGAGAGCGGCACG
>DATEGY010000245.1:0-2225 GCA_035279865.1 Gemmatimonadales bacterium
CGGGATTCGCAGCGGTGTCCTGGCGGTCGGCGTGCATGCCGTCATCCTGGCCTACGGACTGCGTGCGACCACCGGCACGACCGACCCCGGAAAGCCGTACGTCGCTCCGCCGAGCATCCTGGTGCTCCCCCAGGCGCCTCAGCACGGGACGGCGCTCGGCCTTCCCGTGGTGCGGAGTCCCTTGTCGATCCAGGTTCCGTTACCCGCCATCCCCACGACCATCCTCGGCATGCCCGAGCGCACACCGGACCCCGGGCCCGTCCTCGTTGCGGATCCGAACGGGACGCCGTCGATGGGCGACCCGAACGGGATCTACGAATCGACCCTCGTGGAGCAGCCGCCGGAGCTGCTCGCCTCCCCGCCACCTCGGTATCCTGAAACGCTGCGCCTCGCGCACTTCGAAGGGACCGTGATCGTCGAGGGTGTGGTGGATACGCTGGGGCGGATGGAGCCGAAGACGCTCCGGGTGATTTCGAGTCCCCATCCGGCGCTCTCCGCCTCGGGCCTGGAGTGTCTCCGCGGTGGCATCTTCCGTCCGGGTCGGGTGGCGGGTCGTGCAGTTCGCGTACTCATCCAGGTGCCGGTGCGCTTCAGCGTGGCGACGCGTTGACTGGACGCTTGTCATCGTTTTGTAATGTCTTGCCCACTAGCGGGTAACCCCGCCGGCGTAGTATTTCCTTGGTCCTCCGAGGGGAGACGTGGATTCGTGTTCGATAATCTGATCGAATCGAAGCGGAAGACACAAAAGGGCCGCTTCATGGGCGTGGGGTTCGTTTCGGTGACGCTGCATACGGCGATCATCGGAGGGGCGGTGTACGCCACGCTCTCCGCCAACACCGGGGACAACAAGGCCAAGGTGGACACGACCGTGGTGTTTCTGCAGCAGCAACAGCAGAAGCAGCCCGATCAGCCGCCGCCGCCGACCATCGACGTGCCCCTCAAGGGGTTCCAGACCGTCGTGGCCATCACGGACATCCCCAAGAACATTCCCCCCGTGAATCTGCAGGAGCACTTCGATCCGAAGGACTTTTCCGGCGCGGGCGTCGAGGGCGGGAACGCCAACGGCATGGTGCCGACCGGCGACCAGGTCTTCTCCGCGGATGTCGTCCAGGAGAAGCCCGAGGTGCTGTCCGGTCCGCCCCCGCAATATCCCGAGCTCCTGCGGCAGGCGGGGATCCAGGGCGTCGTGAACATTCAGGCGATCGTCGACACGTCAGGCCGCGTGGAACCGAACTCGCTCAAGGTCATCTCGAGCGCCAACCCCGGATTCGACGCGCCGGCCAAGCAGACGATTCTCAAGACGCTCTTCCGCCCGGCGCGTGTGTACGGCCACGCCGTGCGCGTGCTGATTTCCATTCCCGTCAATTTCACGCTGACTCACCACTAGGCATTACACTCGAGCATCTCAGAAGGAGCGCGCACCGATGAGTTTGAAAGATCTATTCCTGACGATGGGACCCTTCGCCAAGGGGATCGTGGTCGTGATGTTGATCATGTCCCTCTGGTCCTGGACCGTGGTGATCACGAAGTGGTGGTACCTGCGGAAGTCCAAGAAGCAGACGGCGAAGTTCGCGCCCCTCTTCTCGCGCTCTCTGCAGGAAGAGCAGCTCGACCAGGCGATCACCCTGGCCGAGAAGAACCGCGTCAGCCACGTGGCCCGCGTCCTCGGGGACGCGCTGGCCGAGGTGAAGCCCCTCCTCCGCGATCGCGCCACCATCACCGCCGGCGACATCAACTCGGCCGAGCGGGCGGTGGAGCGGCAGATGCTGATCATCACCGCGGAGATGAAGCGCGGCATGGGCGTGCTGGCGACCACCGGCGCGACGGCCCCGTTCGTCGGCCTGCTCGGTACCACGATGGGGATCGTGGCGGCCTTCCAGGGCATGGCGGCGTCGGGTGGCGGCGGCTCCCTCGCGGCGATCACCGGCGGCGTGGCCGAAGCGCTCATCACCACGGCGTTCGGTCTGATGGTCGCGATCCCGGCGGTGTGGCTCTACAACTATTTCTCGACCGCGATCGACTACGTCACGGTGGAGATGACCTACACCTCCAAGGAGCTGATCGACTTCCTGATCAAGAGCGTAGGCTCGGAGTTCGGGCGCTCGATCTTCACCAAGGAATTCCAGACGCAGAAAGCGACGCAGTCCAGTGGCCCTATCAGCAAGTAGGGACTCGGGGTCGGGCGGCGCGGTCAAGGCGGACATCAACGTCACGCCGATGATCGA
>DATEGY010000246.1:0-2500 GCA_035279865.1 Gemmatimonadales bacterium
AAACCGACGAGACACGAAGAACCCGCCTATCAGCGCGGTCACGCCCAACAAGAGCCCGATCATGGTTCCTCCCAAGAGGTCTGCCCTCCTTACGGAACTTGCGGGGCACTCGTTTCCCAGGCAAATCCCTGCGGTGGGGGATCCCCTTCTTCTATATGACCGTGCCTGCGGATTCTGCGCCCGCAGTGTGCAGTTTCTGCTTCGTCACGAGTCCCGCCGCAAGGATTTGCGGTTTGCGACTCTTCAAGGACTCACCGGGCAGCGCATCGTGAACGGCCCTGGCGGCCAAGCCGGCATCGACTCGGTCGTGTGGTGCGAGGGCGATGCGGTGTGGGTGCGGTCGGACGCCGTGCTCCGCGCCGGCCGCTATCTCGGAGGCCCATGGGCGGCGTTCGCCATGATCGGGGCCTTCGTGCCGCGCGCCATCCGGGACCGGCTCTACCGTTGGGTCGCCCGTCACCGCCACCGCCTGGGCGGACCCACGTGCCTGATCCCGACTCCCGAGCAGCGAATCCGTTTTCTCGACCTCGAGGGTTTGCGTGACTGAGAAGGAAGAGGATCGCCTCACCGACGTGGATTCGGCGGAGCAGGCGTACTTCGTCAAAGTGCTTTTTTGGATGGGGCCGGCGGTGTTCATCATCCTGGTGGCGATCCAGTCGTTCCTGGCGAGCCACGGAGTGATTCCGGGATGGCTGTTGGTGACCCTGTTCGTGCTGGACGTCCCCCTGACGTACTGGGCGGCCAAGCTGGTTCATGCGGGGACGGGGAATTTTGCCGAGGGCTTTGTCGCGACGCTCACCGCGAGCGGGAATCTCCCGCCGCCGCCACCTGCGTACGTGCGCCAGGACGTGCTCGTGACCCAGGGCAAGTACGCCGAGGCGGCCGAGTATTTCCGGGACCACATCCGGGTGCACCCTGAGGATCTCGAAGCGCGCCTTCGTCTGGCTGCGTTGCTGGAAAAGCACCTGCAGGGCGATGCGGAAGCGGAGCAACTCTATCTGGAGGTGCGGCGCTCGAAGCCTGACCAGCGCCGAGAGATGGCTGCCGCGAATGCCCTGATCGACCTCTACACGCGCACGGGACGGAAGGACCGGCTGAAGGTGGAGCTGGCGAGATTCGCGGACCGGTACGCGGGCTCACCACACGCGGCAGATGCCCGTCGCCGTCTGGATGAGCTGAAGTCTGAAGTCTGACGTCTGACGTCTACCACCTGATAGCCGCACTCCCCCAGGTAAACCCCGACCCGAACGCCGTCAGGATCAGCAAATCCCCTCGCTTGAGTCGCTTCTCGCCCAGCGCTTCATGGAGCGCGATGGGAATCGACGCGGCCGTCGTGTTGCCGTACTTCTGGATGTTGGCATAGACCTGCGCTTCGCCGAGCCCCGCGGCCTGCCGCACCATCTCGATGATGCGGAGATTCGCCTGGTGGGGGACGAGGAGGGTGATGTCCTTCGTCGATAGCCCGTTGGTCGACAAGGCCACGGCCACGGACTCGGGCATCTTCAGCGACGCGAACTTGAAGACCTCCCGCCCCTCCATCACCGCCCGATGCAGTCCCTGCTCGATCATTTCCACCGACACGTAGGGATCGTGGGCCAGGCCGGGTCCGTCCACCCAGAGCTTCTCGGCGTGCCGGCCGTCCGAATAGAGGTGTGTGGAGAGCACGCCGCGGCCGGGGTCCTCTGTGGGGCCGAGGATGACGGCGCCGGCCCCGTCACCGAAGAGCACCGCGGTATCCCGTCCCCGCGTGGTCTTGTCCAGGCCGCGCGAGTGCACCTCGGCACCGATCAGGAGAATGTGGCGATACTGGCCGATCCGGATCCAGGCGTCGGCGATGGATAATCCGTAAATGAACCCGCTGCACTGATTGCGGACGTCGACGGCGGGAATGTCCGCGACCCCGAGCTCGCGCTGCAGGAACACACCGTTCCCGGGCTCGAAGTGGTCGGGGGTACAGGTGCAGTAGACGATGCAGTCGATGTCTTCCGGGGTCATCCCCGCGGCCGCGAGCGCCCGCCGGGAGGCCTCGGCCGCGAGAGAAACCCCGGTTTCCCCAGGGGACACCCAGTAACGCGTCTTGATCCCGCTACGTTGGACGATCCACTCGTCCGAGGTGTCCATCATCCGGGACAGATCGTCGTTGGTGACGGCCTGCTCCGGCACGTGGAAACCGGTGGCGAGAAACTCAGTCCGCGGCATCGAGCCTTCTCCGGTTGCGGGATGGGACGGGGCGGAGAAGATTTCGCGTCCTCATCCGCAAAGCAAGGGACATGGATCTCGCCATCACGCGGGCACAGAAGGACGCGGTCCTGGGCGCCAAGCACCTTCCCGACGTCCTGAAACGGGTGTTGGACCAGGCGAAGGCGCAAGGCTCGGACTTCGTGATTCACTTGACGTATGAAGAAGCCACGGCGCTGAACGAGCTCTGCTCGTGGAATGTCCACACCGACGCCGCCGGTACCGTCACGACGGAGTCGAAGCCCTTCGATGATCTGGTTCG
>DATEGY010000247.1:0-3769 GCA_035279865.1 Gemmatimonadales bacterium
TAATCGAGACGGACCAGAGCTCCTGGCCGAGCGACGCCCCCGAATAGTCGTGCCGCGCGGAGAGCGGCGCGTACATGGTCCATCCCGCGCGCGCCGCGCCGTCCGGGACGAACAGGCTCGAGAGCATGACGAGTCCGCCGATCAAAAACGTCCAGAACGACCACATGTTGATGCGCGGAAACGCCATGTCGTGCGTCCCGATCTTGAGCGGGATCAGGAAGTTGGCGAACACGCCTACGAGCAGCGGCATGATGGCGAAGAACACCATGAACGTGCCGTGCATCGTGACCAGCTGGATGTAGTACTCGGGCAGGATCACGCCCCCCGGGGCCATGGTCTCGGGGAGAATGCCGCCCCCGGGCATAGGTTTGCCCGGGAAGCCGAGCTGCCACCGCATCTGCATCGCCAGCAATCCCCCGACCAACAGGAAGAAGAGGCTGACGAACAAGAACTGGATCCCGATGATCTTGTGGTCGGTCGAGAAGATGTACTTCTGGACGAAGCTTCGATCGTCGTGATGCGCGTGTGCGCCGTGCGCCGTCGCGGCAACGCTCGTCATTGCGAGGCCTCCTGGGCAGCCTGCTTCATCCAGGCATCGTAGTCCTCTTGGGTCTGCACGAACACCTGCGCCCGCATGCGGTAGTGACCCAGCCCGCAGAGTTGGGAGCAGCCGAGCTCGTATGTGCCGGGGACCGTCGCCTGGAACCAGGCTTTGATGTCCATGCCCGGAACGACGTCCTGCCGCACGCGGAACTGCGGCACGTAAAACGAATGGATCACGTCTTCAGAGGAGAGCTGCACCACGATCGGCCGACCCACGGGCACGTGGAGCTGGTTGCGGACCGTGAAGTCGTCCGCGGTACCGAGCTTGCCGTCGGCCCCGGGATAGGTGATCTGCCATTCGAACTGCTTCGCGTGTATCCCGATCGGATAGGCGTTCGCCGGAATGCTGTTGCGCCCCTTGATCTCGACCCAGTAGTGGTTGCTGATGAGGCCCAGCGCCACCATGGTGACCGCGGGGATGGCCGTCCAGATCACCTCCGCGCGCGTGTTGCCGTGCGTGTAAAACGCCTTCCGACCGGGACGCTGCCGGTACCGCACGATGAACCAGATCAACCCGACCTCGACGAGCACGAATGCGATGCCGGTGATGATCAGGATCGCCAGGAACAGCCCGTCGATCGGCCCGGTGAATGTCGAAGCCTTGGCCGGCAGCCACCAATGCATTGGCCTCTCCTCTGTTTAGTTCACTTCGCCGCGAAGGTGAAGTCCGCCGTCTTCGTCTCGCTCCCCGCCACGGTCACCGTAGCGGTCTGGGTCCCGTATTTCTCGTGCCAGGCTTCGATCGTGTAGGTCCCGGGCGGCAGCCCCTTGATGCTGAAGCTCCCGTCCGTGCCCGACGCCGCGAAGAACGGGTGCGGCAGGACGCCCAGCCACGCGTGCATCCAGCCGTGCACGTTGCACTCGAGCGGGACCATCACTTCGGGCGCCGTGAACGTCCGCTCCGACGTCATGACCGTGGGCTGGCTGATATTGAAGGGACGATTCTTGGTCCCCTTCGCCTTGATGTTGTGCAGGATGCCATCCGAGTTCTTGATCGCGAGCGTCTGGCCCACCAGGATGCCGAACACGTGCGGATGGTAGCGGCAGCCGTCCTGGTCGAGCGTCACCGGACCGGTGGGCGCCGGCGCCTTGTAGGTCGCGGGCAGCCCCGACTTCACGTAGACGAACACGTTGGCGAGCGTGCCGTTCGGGTTCACGACCACCACTTCCTCAGTCGGCACCCCCTGGTACTTCGCCTTGCACTTCGGCTCTTCACTCATATCGATCTTCGGATTGGCGGGCTTGGTCCCCGTAAACTTCACCTTGCCCGTGACCGTCGCGCCGCCCTGCGCGGCGGAGGGTTGGGGGGGGCGCGTCCAGGCCGCCAGAGCCAGCGCCAATGCCGCGACACCCGCCACCGCCATCAACCCGAGCTTCCGCATCCTGCCTCCTCGATGAGAGTCCTGCACCCTATACCCCCGATCGGCCGGCACCGCGCCGCTGGGCCCGCCGCACCACCACGAGCCCCAGGCCGAGCGTCACCAGCATGGCCAGCGCCGGAGAGATGAACACGCCCGGCGGCGTAGGCCGGTCGAGCGCCAGGAAGTACCAAGTGCTGAGGGCCATGCGCGAGCCGTGTTCCCCGCTGGAGCCGTCCCAGGCGAAGAATGCCACCGGAATGGCCCGGCCGGCCTCAAGCTGAACTTCGTTGCCCGTATCGGGCGTCGCAAGGGCGCGGGTGAGCACCACACGCCACTCCCCGTGGTCGAAGACCGCCTCTGCGGCCGGCGCCGCGGGCAGCGTATCGAATTGATCGATCCCTCGGGCCAGACCAGCCACGGCGCGTCGCGGCTGGCTGGTCCAGCGCCATTGGTACACGGGGTCGGTGGCCGCGCCCATGAGGAAGTAAGGCCGTTCCATGCCGTCCGTGAGGCGGCGGGGGAACTGCACCGCCAGCTGGTCGGGCCACGGCTCCGCCTTGGGCGGGGACGACCCGGAGTCGTCGCTCGCCACGGTCTGCATCAACCGTTGCTCGAACCCGAGCCAGGTCGTGTCGGGGCTCTGCGTGCGGTCGTCCCAGCTCACGCGCAACGCCAGAGTCTTGCCGTCGTGCACCGCCTGTACCCATACACCGGATACCGCCGGCGCGAACGCGCGCGCCTTCCGGATGACCTGACCCAACAGCGGAAACCAGTACCGGTCCACGTGCGACCAGGCCGAGTCGTCCGGCGAGACGGGCGGCTTGCCCGCGATCTGCGGCGCGTGAATCACGTCCCGGACCTCGGGCGCCTGGGCCGGCGACAGCGAGCGCACGTACTGCGCGAGCCGCCACAATTGCTCGTCGGTCAGGAACTTCTGGTCGATCAGATCCGAGAACGAGGGCATCGGGGTGCCGTCCAGGCCCGTCCGCAGCCGGTGATAGATGTCCTCGACCCCGGCGCCGCCGCGGAACCGCCAGTTCTGGTGCAGGTCGGCCGCGAAAATGGGGAGGCCCGCGTCGTCCTTCAAAGTCGGCGCGGACGGGCCGTCACCCCGACCCTGATCGCCGTGGCACTTGCGGCAACCGATGGAATCGTAGAACTGTCGACCCTCTTTGAGGGCGGAGGCGGCAGACCCACCACCTGGAGCGCTCGAGAACTTGAGCGGCACCACGTGTTGGCTCGTGTCGGCGAAGAAGGACGAGAACGTCTTGAGGTACGCCACGACATTGCGCCGCTCACCGTCCGACAGGCGGCCCTTCCACGCGGGCATCGCGCTGCCCGGGAGCCCCTCGTCGATCGCCCGCATCAGATCGGCGTCGGTGGGCAGCTGGCCGCTCGCCGTGCTCCGGATCTTGTAGATGGCGCCCGTGAAGTTGCGAGGTCGGGGCATCATGGCATTGGCCGCGGGACCGTCGCCGGCGCCCGACTCGCCATGACAACCGGCGCACCATTTGATGTATACGACCTTCCCCTGCGTCGTATCTTGGGCGGATAGACGGTTAGACGGATAGACGGTTAGAAGGATCACACTAACCGTCCAACCGACTAACCGTCTGACCGTCTCGCTCACTTCGCGCCTCCGCTCTCAGTCTTTTCCCAGGTGCGCGGCTTCCACCCCGTCTGGTCATACAGGAACAGGATCACGGACCAGATCTCTCGCTCCGTGAGGAAGTCCTCCCACTTCGGCATCGCGGAGTTCCACGGCGTTCCCTCCCGGGGGAGACCAGGGCCGCCCTTGGCCACGC
>DATEGY010000248.1:0-3543 GCA_035279865.1 Gemmatimonadales bacterium
TGGGGGAACACCAGCAATCGGCCGTCGGCCACGCTGCCCGCCCATTCACGTCCCGTCGACACGGGGAAGATGTCGGCGGTCCCCAGAATGATCAGCGTGGGGGCGGCGAAATGGCGCAGACCCGGGCGAAAGTCCCAGCTGCCGAGCGACGCCGCGGTGTAGCGATCCACGTGCTCGATCTTGTTGCGGCGTGAGGCTTCAGTACCGGCGCAGAAATCGCCCTTCGACCGGCTCAGCGCGGACGGGTCCGCGAAGAACGGCGCGAACCAGAGCCGGTAGTAGGACCGGCACGCCGCGGTGTCACCCGGGTCCTTCACACGGGCCTCATACCACTTGCTCAACTCAGCCAAGCTCGCGCTGTCCCGATGGGAGGCCAACGTGTGCAGAGCATCGGCCATTCCCTGGCGGGTGAGCGGAACGCCTCCCACGATCAGCAGGCGGCTCACGCGGTCTGGGTACCGCTCGGCGTAGCCTGCGGCGATGATCGCGCCCCAGGAGTGCCCGAGCAGCGCGGCCTTCTCGAGACCGAAGTGCCGGCGGACGGCGTCCAGATCGTCCACGAACTTGTCCGCGGAGAGACCAGCTGAGTCGGCGACGAGCGTGGACTTCCCGGCGCCGCGCTGGTCGTAGAACACGAGCACATGATGGGCCGCGAGCGGTTCCAGGTCCTTCGCGAAGTAGTCCTGGGTGAACCCCGGGCCCCCATGAATCACGATCAGGGTATCGGGGCCGGTGCCCACCATATGGTAGAAGAGCTTCACGCCGGCGCCCGCGTCGAGGTAGCCGTCGTGGGACTGGGCGGTCATGGGGGCGGCGAAGAGGAGGAGTGGCAGGGCGAGGCGGATCTTCATGGGAATGGGCACCTCGGTTCGAAAAAAAATATGCGGCGAGACCGGCGTTTCCGTGAGCGGAGCATCCAAGGGGCGCTGATGCGGCGTACAGGGGCCGGAAGTGCGACAAATCCCCAGAATCCCCAGACGAAGGCACGCATGAGGGGTGCGTGATCACCGGGGTCGACCATAGACCCGATCGACTCACGCCCCTTTTTCTCTCTCTGGGAGGTCTCATGCATCGTGCCTCACGCTCCCTCGCTGCCGGGTTCGCGCTCGCGCTCCTGGCCGCCTGCTCGCCGGACATCCAGGTGCCGGTGGGCCCCTCAGCGAGCGCATCGCCCAAGTTCAAGCGCGATGTCCTCGGCTCATGTGACACCATCGCCAACATCGCGGTGAACGACTGGGTCCTGCCGCTCCGGCCCGGCCTCGCCCCGCTGGCGCCTGGAATCGCCGACGGCCAGGTGCTGTTCCAGGGCACCCAGGTCATGTTCGGAGGCGGACTGCTGTACGGAACGAGCCCCGCTGATGGCGTGGTGGGATACAACACCGCCACCGGGCTGTCGGAACTCGGCCAAGGGTCGATCTGCACCGATCAGACGACCCCCTTCGTTCATACCGTGGCTACGGTGTCCCCGAATTTTGGCGTCGCGGGACCGGCCGGGCTTACGGTCACCCAGGAGTCGTTCGCGTGGCCCAACGCGCCCGACAACGGGTACGTGCTCCTCAAGTACACGTTCTCCAATACTGGACACCAGATCCTGTCACACCTGTACTCCGGCTGGGTCGCAGATTGGGATGTGATCTTCGACGGCGACCCCTCCACCGACGCCGTGCGGTACAACGCCCGGCTGGGGATCGGCGAGGTATCAGAGTCGGATACGCTCACGTTCCCGGCGATTCTCGGGGTCGTGCCGGTCGGGCCGAGCGGTATCGGTTCGTTCGCCGGATACGCCAATGTGGGCGTCCAGCCGACGATCGACGCGGATTTCTTCGGGCTTCTGACCGGGGGCATCAATCTCTCGACCCCTGTTGACCCGAACGATGTCCGGGAAGAGATGGGACTCGGCGCCGTGACGCTTCTGCCCAATCACAGCACGGTGGCCTACTTCGCGATCGTCGGTGGCGCGAACCGCGCTGAGTGGGAGGCCAACGTCGCGGCCGCGCGGGCCAAGGCAGCACAGCTCGGCTTCTGCGGCAATACGGGCGCTGCGGGGTTGACGAGTTGGCCGACAGTTCGGTGCCAGTAGCGGTCACGCTAACCCCCGGCGTAAGCCGGGGGTTACTACCGATGTCCGGCAGGCTTCAGCCCCAATGCCCCGTTGAGCCAGCGGACCAGCGGCAGCAGGCGGACGTAGTCCTTTTCGAGCAGGGCGCCGAGGTTCTTGGAGGTGACCTCGCGGTCGGAAAGCTCGCGCCCCGCGGTGAACGACTGATGTCGGAGCCATTCGGCGGCTCGATGGTCGGGCGCAAAACCGCGGGGCACGCGCTTCAGCATCTCTTCTTTATCCAGTCCCCCGAAGCGCCTTTTGAAGGCCGGGTTCTTCACCACGCGCTCGAAGGCCCCGGGCTTTTCCGCGATGGTCTCCCGGAGCTTGTTGAGCACGGGCCGGGGAGGCATCCACATCCCGGCGCCGATCTGCGATGCCTCCGGTTCCAGATGAAAGTAGAAGCCCGCGCTCCCCGACTCGGCCGAGTCGCCCACGCGCGGGTCCGCGTCCTTGTGCCAGAACCAGCAGGCCGCGTTGACCTTGTACGGCGACTTGTCCTTGGAGAAACGAACGTCCCGGTAGATCCGGAACATCGATCGCTTGGGGTCCCCGGTGATCTCGGGTGCCGAGCGGGCGAAGCGGACGTCGAGCTCCTCGATCAGGGCGCGCATGGGCGCGACCACCTCGTTCAGGTAGACGTCCTTGTGGGCTTCAAACCAGGGCTTGGCGTTGCGGCGCTTGAGCTCCCTGAAGAAGCGGAGGGCGGCGGGGGCAAAGGGCACTAGAGGATCGTCTGGAGGTCGAGTGAAAACCCTGGAAGTACGTCCTCTCCGTCCAGGCGCTGGTCGTCCGTCACGAGGGATTCAGAGCCGTCAGCCCGATACACCCGGGCGACTCGACGCTGCGGGTCGATCAACCAGACCAGCCGGGTGCCTGCGCCGATCCAGTCCGCCACCTTGGCGAGGACCTCACCGGGGCGAGTGCCAGGAGACAGGACCTCGACTGCGAGGTCTGGGCCAAGCTCGAGGTACCCGACCGGATCGTGGGCAGGCACTCGCGCTTTGCCGACGAACGCGAGGTCGGGGCCGCGGACGGTGTCGGGGCCCCGGGCGAGCGTGAACCCGGTGTCTCCAGCATAGACGGTGCCGAGGCCGTGCGCCTTGTTGTAGTTGCCGATGGCCAGGGCCAGCTCAGCGGTGATGCGCCCATGCCGGCCACCGGGGGGCTCCCGGACCACGAGCACACCCCTGACCAGCTCCGTCCGTTTGTTGGGAAGGTTCAGATGCAGGAGCTCGTCAGCCGACAGCAGGGCCTGCGGGGTCATGGGTGGAACGTAGGCGGGCTCTGCAGGCATCGCAAGAAGATTGCCGTTCGGGATCAATGGCGAATCAATCAGACTCTGCTAACGTGTAGTCATGTTCGACATCAGCGCCGCGACGACCCCCGCACACGTCGACGCCACACGCGCCCTCTTCCAGGAGTACGCCGAGTCGCTCGGATTC
>DATEGY010000249.1:0-2603 GCA_035279865.1 Gemmatimonadales bacterium
GCCGCCGCCCCTCGCTCGAGCGCGAACGCGCGCTCTGGCGCGAGGGGCGGATGGTCGTCGCCGGCATCGATGAAGTCGGCCGTGGCCCACTGGCAGGACCGGTGGTGGCCGCGGCCGTCGTTTTTTATCCCGATCAGAAGCCCATCAAGGGGCTCAACGACTCCAAAGTCCTGACGGCCAAAGCGCGCGACCGCCTCGCCCTGGAAATCCGCTCCCGGGCCCGCGCCGTCGGCGTCGGCGCCGCCAGCGTCCACGAAATCGACCGCTGGAACATCCGGCGCGCGACCATCATCGCCATGCGCCGGGCCCTGCACCGTCTCGGCTGCGATCCCACGGACGTCCTGATCGACGGGATGCCCTGTCCCGAACTCGGCCGCCCGCACCAGGCCATCGTGGACGGCGACGCCAAATGTTCGTGCATCGCCGCCGCCTCCATCATCGCGAAGACGGTCCGCGATGTGCTGATGGCGCGCCTCGCGGCGCGCCATCCGGGTTACGCGTGGGAAACGAACAAGGGCTACGCCACGGCCGATCACCTCGCAGCAGTCGCAGCCCTTGGTCCTACCAGGCACCACCGGCAAAGCTTTCAGCCGGTGAGCCAGCTCGTTCTCTTCTAGCTCAGCTCACCTTGATCGGCAGCACCATGCCGTGCGCCAGGTGCGGCTTGCCGTCCTTGGAGTCGGGCACGAAGCAGAGCATCACGTAGTCGCCTTTGGTGAACGTCGCCGTGAAGTTGGCGACCTGGCCCACGGACAGTCCGGCGATGCCGCCGAAGGACGTGAACGGGGGCATGCCCTTCATCCCCGCCGCCATCCACGTCTGCGCGTCCTTCATGGTCTTTCCCGGGGCCATCTTGACCAGGGTGATCTCGTGCAGCTGCGGGCCGGCATTCACGAGCCGGATGGTGTGGGTACCCGCCGTGATCGCGGGGGACACATCGAAGGCATAGTCCTTCGCGGTGACCGTGATGTCGCCGGCCGGCATGGCCATCGCCGTTCCCGCGGGCTTCACGACGAAGGTCTTCGTCATGCCCTTCTCGAGGTGCGGCTTGCCGTCCGCGCCCTGCATGAAGCACACCATCATGTAATTCCCCGGGGCCATCAGGGCCGTCGTGTTGGCCGAGTCACCCGGATCCGCGCCGTTCGGGCCGCCCGTGACCGTGATCCAGCCTGGGATCGTGGAGCTCATCAGCCCCGCTTGAATCTCCGCGGGCGTCTTGGCCGAATCGACGCGAAAGATCGCGGCCTGATGCGGCTCCTTCCCCTGGTTCACCATCACGATGTTCGTCAACCCGGCCGTGACCGTGTCCGGGCTCATGAACGAGAAGTCGCTCGCGACGATTCGGAGAGCGTTCGCCTGAGTCTGCGCGGCGGGCGGCGGCGGCGTGCGGTCACAGGACGCCAGGAATGCGGCAAGGAGCAGGGCGCTAGCTCGAGCGGAATGCATCGGGAACCTCGGTTGAGGGAGTGGAGAGCCGAGAATCTATCAGGCCGGACGGTGACGTCGCAATTCGAGACGAACTTCACACCCGCTCGAGCAGGGCAAACCCCGCAAAGCGGCGCCACCGCTCCCGGGATTTTGCCGTGGTGACGAGGCCGAGCAGGCGCCACAGCCAGGCCATCCGCATCTCGCGGTGCAGGCGATACGCCTCTTCACCGGTGGGGCGCCATTCGAGCTCGCGCCAGCCCGAGGGCCCGAAGTACGCGGTCCCTTCTGCCGGACCGAACTTCATCGGCGCGCCCCCGGCGGCCGTCGCCTTCCCCATGTTCCGCCGGTTGATCCATTCCAGGAGCTTCGGAGAGGCGAGATCGATGAGCCACTGACGGAACGAGGCGGGCTCGTGGAGGTCGGTGGCGAGCTCCCGGACCGCGGCCGGATCGAGATACACCAGGAGCCCCTCCGAAACCACGAGCACCCGCCGGGCCGACTGTCCCACCCGGGCGAGGAGTGCGCGACGCGCGGCCCGGTCCGCCAGGTCCGTGGCGGCCCACTCGACCCGGCACCGGGGCGTCTCCCCCTGCATGCCCTCGCGCTTGTACTCCTGCATCGCCGGGTAGTCCACGTCCCACCAGGTGAGTGAGGCGGGTAGATCCAGGCGCCAGGGTCGCGCGTCCAGCCCGGCGGCGAGATTGAGGACCGCGTCAGCGCCCTCCCGCACCACCCGCTCGATGATCTCGTCCATGACGGCGGTCCGCACGATCATCGGCCACGCGAACCTCGTCCCGCCCATGGCGGCCGCGATCCGCTCGCCGACCGGCCCCGCCAACTTCCGGGCATAGGGGTCCTTGAAAATCGCGTCCGGCCGTTCGGTCTCGAACGCCCGGTACATCGCCACCCAGCGGGCGGTGTCGGAGATGTGGGAGACGAGGGGCGAGTCGGTCACGGAAAGTGCAGCCGGTACGGGGCCAGCGGATGGGCGATTCCGAACAGGAACTCCGACCTCTGGACCTGGCTGGTCAGGGCGCGACCGGCCTGGATGAAGGGCGTGAGCTCATGGATGGGGGTGCGGTATGCAACCACCGCTTGGGCCCATCCGGCGAACCTGTCGCCGACGTGCCCGGTGATCAGTCCCGCACCCACGCTGACGTAGAAACTGCTCTCGC
>DATEGY010000250.1:0-2734 GCA_035279865.1 Gemmatimonadales bacterium
TCCTGGCGTCCCTCCCCGCGGTGTGGCGCGCCTGGCGCGACGCCGGTCCCTCAGTGCCGCCGGTCCTCGTGACCCTCGACGCGCCGGAGACGGCCTGAAGCCGTGAAGCGCATCCTCGCGTGCGCCCTCCTGGCGGTGCCCGTGAGCTCGGGGTTTTGGCGCCCCGGGGACCGGGTCCTGATCAGCGACTTCTCGGTCGTCACGGCGGTGGCGGCGTCGTCGTTCAAGGTCTATGCGGCTACTCTCAACGGCTTGATCATCTACGACCGGGGCGCCGGTACGTTCGACGTGCCGCAAACGGCGCTCGACGGATATCCAACCGCTCAGGTGCGATTCGCGATCGCGGACCCCGTAGGGAACGGTGTGTGGCTCGGGACCACCGAGGGCTGGGCGCACTACAACCAGGACATCAATCAGTGGGATTCCGGGATCATCCCCGGAGGCGCCCGCGATGCCTTTCTCGATGCGCAGGATCCGCTCGGCGGCTTCTACGTGCTGGGCTTCAACGGCTGGTACGTCGTGCAGCATGGCGGCGTGGTGGCTACGCCCGCGATCAATGTTCCCCCGTTGAATCGCCGGAACGGTCCGCAGGCGATCCGGGCCCTGCTCGCGCGCGCCCCGGTGGTGAACGGGATGCAGGGCCGCCTCCTGACCGACACCCGCCTGCGGACCTACCAGTTCACCGCGGGTGCATTCACCCAGGACCGTCCCGACGAAATGTTTCTCGGGACAACAGGACTCGGTTTGGAGCGCGTGAATCCCCTGAGCGGGCAGGGCGGGTCGCTGCCGTTCGGCATTCCCAATCAACGGGCCTCGGTGGTAGTCCCGGGACCGGATGGGGTGTGGACGGTGGGGTCGGCACGCGCCGGTGAACGGCGAGCGCTCACCTGGGTGAGTGCGGACCTGTCGCGCTTCACGGTAGACGAGGACGCGCTGGGGAGGGGAACCCAGGTCCTGCTCGCCCAGCGAATGCTCTACTCCGACAACACCCTCTGGCTTGGCACGTCACTCGGGCTCTTTCAGATGCCGGCGGGTACGGGGACTGGCCGGTTCTACGACGTCGGGGCGGGGCTCCCGGGGCCGAACATCCTCTCCCTGGCCCGGGCACCGGACGGCATCTGGGTCGGCACCGCGCAGGGACTGGCCCTGATCACGCCGGCGGGAACGGTCACCCGGATGCCCGGATATGACCGCGCCATTCCGGCGTTGGTCGCCCAGCGCGAGAGCCTCTGGGTAGGCTCGGTGGATGGGCTCGCGCTGCTCGTGCCGGGTTCGACCGCTCCGACGCTGCCCGCGGAGCTCGCGGCCGTACCCACCCTGCGGGCGCCGATCGTAGCACTGGCCAATGCCCACGACACGATCGTTGCCGCCATTACGGATCAACTCGGGTGGCGTGATCCCAAGGACGGCACGTGGACCGTCCTCAGGCCCCGCGCGCCCGTCGGTACCATCACCGCGCTCGCGTCCGATGCCGGGGGTGTGTGGATCGCGGGGACGGGCGGACTCGTGTTCTGGGATATCGGGCACCAGACGTTCCGCGGGATTTCCGTTCCGGGAGACATACCGGCCGCGATCCGCGACGTGACGGTGCAGGGTGACTTCGTCTGGGTGGCCACCGACGCCGGTCTCGTCCGGTTTTCCCGCGACGCCGTGCTCCACCGGTGACCCACCTTCCTCTCGGGTCCGGGGCGGAGTTCGATCGCATCCGTGCCATCGCCGCCCGTCTGGGGCAGGCGGCGTCCGCCCTCGGGGATGACGCGGCCGTCATCCTCCGGGGAGAGACGAATCTGGTCGCGAGCATCGACTGCAGCGTCGAGGGCGTCCACTTCCGTACCGACTGGCTCTCGTTTCAGGAGATCGGCGGGCGGGCGGCCGCTGCCGCGCTCTCCGACTTGGCGGCCGAAGGCGCGAATGTCATCGGGGTCCTCGTGACGATCGGTGGTCCAACAGGCGGGATACGGGAAACGGAAGTCGTACCCTCCGATCCCGTCACGGAGATTATGGCCGGCGTGGGTCACATGGTGTCGAGCGTGGGCGGCAAGGTGCTCGGCGGTGACTTGGTGAAGAGCGAGAAATACCTCGTGGACATCTGCGTGCTCGGCGAAGCCAGGCGGCCCGTGACCAGAGGTGGAGCGAAGCCCGGTGACGGCGTGTGGGTGACGGGGTCGTTCGGAGGACCGTGGGCGGCACTCCAGGCGTTACACCGGGGCGAGAAGCCGGCCCCGGCCCATCGCGCCCGATTCGCCCATCCCCTTCCACGGGTCGCGGCCGGTCAGTGGCTGGCGGAGCACGGTGCCACCGCGATGATCGACGTCAGTGACGGATTGGCGGCCGATCTTGGGCACGTAGCCGCGGCGTCCCGGGTCGGCATTGCCCTCATTGCCGACGTGGTGCCCCGGGTGGAAGGCGTTTCGCCGAGTGATGCGCTCTCGAGTGGCGAGGAGTACGAGCTGGCCGTGACCCTGCCCGCCGGTTTCGGAGCGAAGGAGGTCGCGCTGTTCGAGTCTCAGGTGCGCGGCAAGCTCACCCGGGTCGGCGACGTGAAGGACGGTTCAGCGGTTACCGTGATGCTCGGCGGCCGGCGGATTCCGACGCCGTCGGGGTTCGATCATTTCGCCCCATGATCAGACTGCTCTGGTATTACGCCGTGCTCGTCGTGATTAAGAACAATGGTCGTCGGTCGTCAGTTACCGAGGTGGCAATAGCGCGGCTCCAGGGCGGTAGCATGCTATGC
>DATEGY010000251.1:0-4049 GCA_035279865.1 Gemmatimonadales bacterium
GGGAGCGGGTGGGGGGAGCGGAGGCGGATTGTAGGAATGAATGCGCCCTTCGCGGAACACGCGCGCCGCAATGGACGACGTATCGTCCACCTCGATCGGCTCGGCTTCCGAGGGATTCATGCCCTGCGCCGCCACGATCCGCAGCACCTTCCCGCTCTCGTCGACCGCCAGGAGTGTGGCCCGGCGCGCTCCCACGACGTCGGACACCTCCCGGAGAATCCGCGCCGCGGCGTCGGACAACCGGATGGTGTGGCCGAGGACTTCGCTGATCGTGTAGATCAGGTCGATTTCCTCGTATCGCTCGGACAGCTCGGCGGCCACCTGGCGGGTCTCCGATTCCGCCTCCATCAGCGCGCCGACCGTCCTGGCGAGCGCCGCGGCGGGCACGGGGCCGCGACCCTTCGGCTTGATCTCGAGCCACGTGTCCGCGACACCCGGCACCCGCGTGAGCTTCCCGGCGCCACCGCTCGGCCGGGGGGGAACCCCGCCGGTGAGCACGCGGAGCTTCACCCCGGCCAGCGTGCCCAGGGCGGAGAGGGTCCGATCGAGGCGCGTCAGCCCGCCCGCAGGGTCAGGCAGACGGCGTTTCCCTTGGCGTTGAAATCGACGGCGTCGACGAGATGGCGGATGACGAAGAGCCCGCGTCCGTCCTCCCGGACCACGGCTTCGGGCGCCGTGGGGTCAGGCACGGACGACGGATCAAAGCCGTCTCCCGCGTCGGTGACGGTGAGGCGGATCCCGTCGCTCCCCGCTTCGACGCGGACCTCCACCTGCTTGGAGGGATCTTCGCGATTGCCGTAGGTGATGGCGTTGGCGAGCGCTTCGGCGAGCACGGTGCGGAGGTTGAACTGGACCCGGCGGGGACTCAGGATGCCCGACGGCGTGTGGCGGGCCACGAGCTCCACCGCCTCGGCGACGAGCGCGAGATCCGACGGAACGGAGAGTACCAGCTCCACGTCCCCGGCGAGCCGCCCGCGCCGCACCGCGATCTTCACGTCAGAAGGCGGCGAGGGCTTCGGCCGGCGTCTTCGCGATGGTGAACAGCGTATCGAGCTTGGTCAGCTCGAAGAGGGTCTGCAGATCCTCGTTCAGGCCGGCCAGGCGGAGGTCCCCGCCCTGCTCCCGGATCTTCTTCGAGAGGGAGACGAGGACGCCCAGTCCCGACGAATCGATGTAGCCCGTGGTCGAGAAATCGATCACGAATTTCCGGGCGCCGCCGTCCAGGGACTCGAGGACTTTCTGCTTCAGCTCCTGCCGGTTGCCGACGATGAGCTGGCCGTCCACGCCGACCACCACGACGCCCTTGGCGTCCTTCTTGAGACTGAAGGTCATCCCTTGCTCCCCGCGAGTGATTTGAACTTCGCTTTCAGAGCCTGCTGCACCACCGGATCCACCAGGGCCGATACATCGCCCCCGAACCGCGCCACCTCCCGCACCAGACTCGAGCTCAGATACGTGAGATCGAACGCGGGGACCAGGAACACCGTTTCGAGCGCCGGCGCCAGCGTGCGGTTCATCAGCGCCATCTGGAACTCGTATTCGAAATCCGATACGGCGCGGAGCCCGCGAATCAGGATCGACGCACCCACCTGCCGGGCGAAGTCCACCAGCAGGCCGTCGAACGACCGCACCTCCACGCCGGGCAGCTTCACCGTTTCCCGAATCAACGCGACCCGCTCTTCCAATGTAAAGAGCGGCTGCTTGGATACGTTCACCGCGACGGCCACCACGACCTGGTCCGAGAACGCCAGGGACCGGCGGATCAGGTCCGCATGGCCCCGGGTGACGGGGTCGAAGGAGCCGGGGTACACCGCGATCCGGGTCATCGTCACGCGTAGAAAAAGGTGATGGCCGTGTCGCCATAGCGGCGGCTGTCGTCCCCCGGCACCGGGGTGTCGGCCGAGTGCTCCACCGCAAAGATGCGCGCGAAAGGCGCGGCGCGAAACAGTGCCGAGAGTCGTTCGGCGGCGGGGTCCGCATATGGGGGGTCGGCGAACGCGACGTCGTAGTGCCCGGGCTGCAGCCGCTCCGCGAATTTCAGGGCGTCCATCCGGTGCACGGTCACGCGGTCTTCGACGTTGAGCATGGCGATGTTGGCGCGCAACGCGTCGAGCGCCGGCCGGGCCCGCTCCACGAAGTCCGCGCTCGCGGCACCCCGGGACAGGGCCTCGAGTCCCAGCGCTCCCGACCCGGCGAACAGGTCGAGCACGCGGGACCCCGGGATTGAGCCCTGCAGAATGTTGAACCACGCCTCGCGCACCCGTCCCGACGTGGGGCGAGTCCGGTCCCCGGCGGGGGTCTTCAGCCGGCGGCGCCGGAATTCGCCGGCTACGATCTCGATCATGCCGCGGGTGAGATGGAGGCCACTTTCGCCTGGAGCCGGAACCGCCCCTGCCACTCGTCCCGCTCGAGCCGGAACGCCACATCCAGAGGACGCGCCAGCCAGGTGTCGGGCACCTGATCGGCCCAGCGGAATCCGATGGCGTCGATCACCCCGGAGCCGTCGTCGAGCCGGAACTTCAGGTGGTTCTCCCCCACGCGCCGGGCATCGATAGCACGGGCCCCGCGGACCCCGAACACGGGAGCGGGATTTCCCGCGCCACAGGGTTCGAGGTGGCGCATGAGACGCTCCAAATCGTCGCTCACGGACCCCAGGGGCAGCTCCAGGTCGACGCGCTGCGCCGGCGCAAGATCTTCGGGCGTGAGCGCCTCGGCCGCGGCGGCCAGGAAGCCCTCCCGGAACTCCTCGAAGCGCGGCCGCTTGATGGTGAGGCCCGCCGCCATCATGTGCCCGCCGTACTTCTCGAGACAGGCGCCCACGCGATGCAGCGCCGCGTGCAGATCGAAGCCGACCACGCTCCGGCCCGAGCCCTTCCCCACCTCGCCGTCCCAGCCGATGAGGAACGTCGGACGGCCGTACCGCTCCACCAGACGGGAGGCGACGATGCCGATGACGCCGGGGTGCCAGCCGTCATTCGCCAGCACGATCGCGCATTGCCCGGGCTGAAGCGTCTTCTCCACCATCTCGATCGCTTCGTCCTGAATCCGCTGATCCATTTCCTGGCGCCGGGCGTTCAGGGTCTCGAGCTGCCGGGCCAGGGCGCCCGCTTCGGCCGGATCGTCCGACAGCAGCAGGCGGAGTCCGTCATTCGCGTCGCCGATGCGTCCGGCCGCATTGAGCCGGGGCGCGAGGATGAATCCCACCTGCCCGGCCCGGATCGGCTGGCCGGCGAGTCCCGCCGCTTCCACGAGCGCGCGCAATCCGGTCCAGCGGGAGTCGGCGAGCATCTTGAGGCCATGGCGCACCAGGATGCGGTTCTCGCCGGTGAGCGGCACCACGTCCGCGACGGTGGCGAGAGCGACGTAGTCCAGGAAGTGAAGCGGCAGGTTGGGTGACAGACCCAGGGCCGGCACGAGCGCCTGGACGAGCTTGAACGCGACACCCGCGCCGCACAGGGTCTTGTCCACCGAAGGACAGCCGGGCTGCTGCGGATCGAGCACGGCGTCGGCGTCGGGCAGCGCGTCGCCCGGGAGGTGGTGATCCGTGACGATGACCTGATGCCCCGCCGTACGCGCACGGGACACGGTCTCGACCGCGGTGATGCCGCAGTCACAGGTGATGATCAGCCGGGCGCCCACACTCGCAGCCTTGGCGAGTCCGGCGGGGCCGAAGTCGTAGCCGTCGCGGAGCCGGTGCGGCACGAAGGCGTGCACGGTGCCGCCGGCGGCGCGCAGGACGCGGGTCAGCATCGAGGACGCGCACTGCCCGTCCACGTCGTAGTCGCCGTGCACCAGGATGGGCGCGCGGTCCCGGATCGCCTGCACGATGATCTCCACCGCGCGTCGCATGCCGGTCCACTCGAGCGGATTCGAGAGCCGCTCCAGCTCGGGCCGGAGGAACGCCTTGGCGAGGCCGGGCTCGGCGAGACCCCGCTGAATCAGGAGCGCCGCGAGGGGCGCGGGGATCGTCAGCGCCGCCGACAGATCGTGGATGGCCGCCGGATCCGGGGTGGCCGCGAGGGCCCACTTGGCGGGAATCATTCCGCTAC
>DATEGY010000252.1:0-30266 GCA_035279865.1 Gemmatimonadales bacterium
ACGGGTTCTCGCTCTTCGAGCGCCTGCAGACAGAACGCCCCGGCGCGTACCGGGTGGTGTTCACGAGCGTGCACAGCACCGAGGATGAGCAGATGCGGGCCCTGGAGGCGGGCGCCCTCGACTATCTGGTCAAGCCCATCAGTCTGCGCGTGGTACTGGAGAAGGTCCGCCGCTGGGTGGGGAGGTGACGGCCCGGCACCTGGTTCTCATCGCGGCGTTGGTACAAGGGGCCTTCCTCGCCGCGCTGCTGCTACTCATCGTCCTCAACCGGTGGTGGCGGCTGGCCCGCCGTGCCACCGTCCATCCGTTGCGTGAAGCCGCGGAGCGCGAGCTCCGCCGCTGGGCCGCCGGAGATACCGGCGTCGACGCCGTGGCGGCCGCACTGGTTCCCCTGCCGCCACCCATCGCCATTGAACAGCTCGCGGCGTGGAGCTCACGGGTTCCGCAGGATCGCTGGCCCGCACTCGCTCACGCGTTGAGCCAGGCCCGCTGGGGAGCGAAACTCCGGCGCGGTGCCCGGTCCCGCCGCTGGTGGAAGCGGCTCCAGTCGGCCCGCTTCCTCGCCGCCGCCGGCCTGCCCGACGATGTCCCGACTCTCGCACGGCTCATCAGAGACCCGCATCCGGCGGTGCATCTGGCCGCCGTGTCGTCCCTCAATCACGTCAATTCCGCCGAGCTGGCCGAGGCGGCCATCGATCAACTGCCGGCACTCCCGATTCACGTCGGGATGTACTTCGCCATGGCCTTGCGCCGGGGCCGCCAGGTCGCCGTGCCGCTCTTCGACCGGCGGTTGACCGAAGTCGACGACCCGGCCCTGCCCCGCATCGCCGAGTACGCGGCCCGGCTCCAGGAACCCGTCTTGAGGCCGCGTTTTACCGCACTGGCGACACATCCCAACAAGGAAGTCCGCGCGCAGGCGGCTCGGGCCCTCGGCGCGCTGCCCCACGCCGAGTCGCAGACGGCATTGCTCAGCCTGCTGAACGACGAGGCCTGGGTGGTCCGCGCGCAGGCGGCCCGAGGGCTCGGTCTCCTCACGGCGGCGCAGGCGGTGCCCGGGCTGCGCAAGGCGCTGCGCGATCCCGAGTGGTGGGTGCGACTGCGAGCGGCCCTCGCCCTCACCCGCTTCGGCGGCGCGGGTCGCGACGCGCTCCTTCAGGAGGAACGCGGCCCCGACCCCGGCGCCCGCAACGTCACCGAGCTCGTGCTCGGCCTCTCGCCTCAGGCGCTGGCGGAGTACGCCACGTGACGCACGTCATCCATGCCGCCGAGGCCGCGATCCTCGTCTACTTCCTGGCCCTGAACTCGTTCTACGGCCTGTTGCTCCTCATGTCGATTCCCGAAGTCTGGGAACAGACCCGGCTGGCGGAGGACGAGGATCTCCAGAAGCTGATGCTGTCGGACGCCCTGCCGCCCCTCACCATCATGGTCCCGGCGTACAACGAAGGCGAGACCATCCAGACCAGCGTGACGGCCATGCTCACCCTGGAGTACCGGCAGTACGAAGTGGTGGTGGTGAACGACGGATCGAAGGACGACACGATGGACCACCTGCGGCAGGCGTTCGATCTGTACGAGGTGCCCCGCATCTATCCCGAGACCATCATCTCGAAGCCGATCCGTGCCGTCTACCGCTCGCGCACCCGGACGCGGCTGACCGTCATCGACAAAGAAAACGGTGGTAAAGCGGACGCCCTCAATGCGGCCATCAACGCGTCCCGGTATCCGCTGGTGATTGCGGTGGACGCGGACACGCTGATCGAGCCCGATGCTCTGCTCCGCCTCACCCGCCCCTTCCTCCTCGGCGGCAACGTTGCCGCCGTGGGCGGCACCATTCGCGTCGCCAACGACTGCACCGTGAAGCATGGCCGGGTGCTCGACCCGCGGGTGCCCCGGTCATTTCTGCCCGGCGTCCAGGTGGTCGAATACCTCCGCGCCTTCCTGTTCGGACGTCTGGGCTGGAACCGCCTCGGGGGAAACCTCATCATCTCAGGAGCGTTCGGGCTCTTCCGCCGCGAATATCTCCTCACCATCGGCGGCTACCTCACCAACAGCGTCGTGGAGGACATGGACGTGGTGGTGCGCCTCCACCGCCACCTGCGCGAGCACCAGATCCCCTACCTCATGCCGTTCATCCCCGACCCCGTGGCGTGGACGGAAGTCCCCTCGACCATGGCGGTGCTCTCGCGCCAGCGGGAACGCTGGCACCGCGGACTCATCGCGTCACTCTGGAACTACCGCGACATGCTCTTCAACCCCCGGTACGGGTCCGTGGGTCTCGTCGCCGTGCCCTTCTTCGTCTTCGGCGAAATGGTGGCCCCCCTCGTGGAGGTGGTCGGCTACGTCATCGCCGTGCTGGCCATCGCCACCGGACGCGTCGATCCCGTATTCGCGCTTCTCTTCTTCCTCTTCGCCTGGGGACTGGGCCTTTGCCTCTCGTTCTGGGGGGTCGTGCTCGAAGAGACGAGCTTCCGGAAGTACCGGCGGGTGGGGGACCTCGCCCGCCTGCTCGTGTATGCGACACTCGAGAACTTCGGCTACCGGCAGTGCACCGTCTGGTGGCGGCTCAAGGCGTTCTGGGGCGCGTGGCGGGGCCGGAAGACCTGGGGGGAGATGACGCGCACCGGGTTCGGCGGTCCGCCGCGCCAATCCCGGCTCTATGCGCAGTCACCCAGCGGGATGTGGCAGAAGGTGGAGTAGCCGTAGATTAGGGGATGCCAGTGCTGAACCCGCAGATCTCCCTCACCGTCAACGGCGAGCCGGCCCAGGTCGCGTTCGCTCCGCACAAGACCCTCCTGGAGGTGCTGCGGGAGGACCTTGGGCTCACCGGCACCAAGCACGGCTGCGAGCTGGGTGAGTGCGGGACCTGTGCGGTGCTGGTCGACGGTGTACCCGTGTTGTCCTGTTTGGTGCTTGGCCTCGCGTGCAATGGAAGATCCGTGAAAACCGTGGAAGGCATGGCCCAGGGGGCCCGGCTGCACCCGCTGCAGGAAGCCTTCGCGGACCTGGGCGCGGCGCAATGCGGCTATTGCACCCCCGCCATCCTGCTCGTGGCCGAGGCCCTGCTGACGTCGAATCCCAAGCCCACGCGGGAGCAGATCAAGGAAACGCTCGCCGGCAACCTGTGCCGCTGTACCGGCTACATCAAGATCTACGAGGCCGTCGAGCTGGCGGCCGCGCGGATGCGGGGCGAAAAAGCCGAGCCGTCCCGGGAAGCGATGTATGGCCGCCGATAGGCCCCTCGCGGTCGTCGGGAAGGCACACCGCAAGGTGGACGCCGTCGGGAAGGTCACCGGCGCCCTCAAGTTCGCGGACGACCTCTCCCTCCCCCGGATGCTCTACGGCAAGCTCCTCCGCTCTCCCCACCCGCACGCGCGCATCGTCTCCATCGACACGTCCAGGGCCCTGGCCCTCGATGGGGTGAAGGCGGTGCTCACGGGGAAGGACACACCGATCCCCTTCGGTATTCTGCCCGTGAGCCAGGACGAGCATGCGCTCTGCCCCGATCATGTCCGCTTCGTCGGTGATCCGGTCGCCGCGGTGGCGGCCACGACTGAGGAGGCGGCCACCGCCGCCCTCGACCTGATTGCTGTCCGCTACGAGCTCCTGCCCGCCATCGCGTCCCCCGAACAGGCGGTGACGACCCCCGAGCCGCGTATCCACGACTACGGGGACTCCGGCAACCTCCACAAGCTCATCAACCTCGAGTTCGGAGACGTCGAGGAGGGTTTTGCGGAAGCAGACCATGTCCGCGAGGACCTCTTCTTCTTCGAAGGCAACACCCACCTCCCCATGGAGCAGCACGCCTGTCTCGCCGACTGGTCGGCGGACGGGAAGGTGACGCTCTGGAGCTCGACGCAGACACCGCACTACGTGCACCGGGCGCTGGCCAAGGTCCTGGAGCTCCCGCCGGCACGCGTCCGGGTGATCGCCTGCCCCAACGGCGGTGGCTTCGGCGGCAAGAGCGATCCCTTCAGCCATGAGATCGTCGCCTGCAAGCTCGCGATGCTCACTGGAAGGCCCGTCAAGATCACGCTGACGCGCGAAGAGGTGTTCTACTGCCACCGCGGCCGTCATCCCGTGCTGATGTGGGTGAAGACCGGCGTGAAGCAGAACGGCGCCATCACGGGCATGCACTTCAAGTCGTTGCTCGACGGCGGTGGGTACGGATCGTACGGCGTGGCGAGTACGTACTACACGGGCGCGCTCCAGACCGTCACGTATCAGGTACAGCGCTACAAGTTCCAGGGCGCGCGGGCCTTCACCAACAAGCCTCCCTGCGGGCCCAAGCGCGGTCACGGCACGCCCCAACCCCGGTTCGCGCTCGAGGTGCATCTCGACAAGATCGCGGAGGACTTGAAGCTCGACCCCGCCGAGCTCCGGCTGAAACACCTCGTGCCGCCCGGCTCGCTCACCGCGAACTATCTCCGCGTGGGCTCGATGGGCCTGGGCACCTGCATCGAGAAAGTCGTGGCGGGGGCCGACTGGAAAAAGAAGTTCCGGAAGCTGCCTTTCGGGAAAGGGGTGGGGCTCGCCTGCTCGTCGTACATCTCAGGCGCCGGGCTCCCGATCTACTGGAACAACATGCCCCACTCGGGCGTCCAGCTGAAATGCGACCGCGGGGGCGGCGTCACCGTCTTCTGCGGCTCGACCGATATCGGGCAGGGGTCGGACTCGATTCTCGCGGTGATCACGGCCGAGGTGCTGGGGATCGACCTCTTCGACATCCGCGTCGTGACGGCCGACACGGATCTCACCCCCGTGGATCTGGGGTCTTATTCGTCGCGGGTCACCCTGATGAGCGGCAACGCCGCGCTGCAGGCCGCCGAGCGGGCCCGGGAGATCATCGCGCCTCACGCCGCGGCGAAACTGAAGGTGCCGGTGAGCGAGCTGGTCTTCGCGGCCGGCCGTGTATTTCATGCTGAAGATCCCGAAAAAGGGATGGCCTTCGCCGAAGCCGTGCAGGCCGCCGAGGCCCAGGTCGGGACGGTGGGTACGGTGGGGTCGTACACGCCGCCGAAGAGCGCCGGACGGTATCGCGGCGCCGGGGTGGGCCCTTCTCCGGCGTACTCGTACAGCGCGGCCATCGCGGAAGTGGACGTCGATCCCGAGACGGGGATCGTGCGGGTCCCGAAGATCTGGGTGGCACACGACGTGGGCCGGTGCATCAACGCGGCCACCGTGATCGGGCAGGTCGAAGGCGGTGTCTACATGGGCCTCGGTGAGGCCCTGATGGAAGAGATGGCCTACCGCGACAACCGGAACGTCGTCCACAAGATTCCCAGCCTGCTCGAGTACAAGAGCCCGACCACACTCGAGATGTGCGACGTCGTCACCTACATCATCGAAGACCCCGATCCCAACGGCCCCTTCGGGGCGAAAGAGGTCGGCCAGGGACCGCTCCTCCCGGTGATGCCCGCGGTCGCCAATGCGGTCTACGACGCCGTGGGGGTGCGGGTGGATCAGATCCCGGTGTCGCCCGAGCTGGTGCTCAAGGCCCTGAAGAAGAAGGCGAAGGGTGAGCGGGCCCGAGTCGGTCCCGACAAATTCCCTGACATCCCGTGGCCCGAAGCAACGCGCGTGTCGCCGCCCTGGGAGGGCGGGGACGGCAAGGGTGAGCAGGTCACGGCTCAGGCGCCGGAGCGGCAGCACTGATGAAGTGGCAGGCGCTTCCGCTCGTCCTGGTACTCGGCTGGACCTGTAAGAAGAACCAGCCCGCCCCGCCCCCCGCGACGGTTCGTCCAGCGCTCACCCCGGCCCAGCTCGACACCATGAGGCGGGACTCGATCTTTGCCGCGGAGGCCCAGCGGCGGCAGGACTCGGTCGACACTGCAGCCGCCCACGTGGCAGGGGACAGCTTCCGCGTCGCGACCGCGGCCATCGCCGCGTTGGACTCCGAGATCGCGGCGCACCCGACGGACCCCGCGACTCCGCAGCAGATCCTCCGGCTGGCCGAGCTCAAGGGACGGCTGGTGTTCCTGCTGGACCGTCGGGGCTCGGAGGACCCCTACGGCAAGGCTCATGACTTGGACTACGACTGGGATGAGATCGGTGGTGGATGGATCTATACCGGTCGGGATTGGCAGCGACTCATCGATGGGTTTCCGACCAGTCCGGTCGCGGACACGGCGGGATGGTATCTCGCCCACCGGGCACGGGGCGGCGAGTGTGAAGACGACTGGTGGTGTGCGTATCACGGCACCGCGGACCCGTTGTTCGCCTTCCTGGCGAAGTTCCCGACGTCGGGCTATGCCGCCCGAGGCGAGAAGGAACTCCTCGATGGGTTCCGGATCGTGGTCGACGATGTCGCGATCGACATGAAACGACTGGACATGGGCGGCAACGTCGACTCGACCAGGGATAGCATTCTCATCGCGTTCGACTCTCAGGCCGCAAGACTTTCCCCAGGCGTGCGGGCCCTCCTCTCCCCGGTATCCGACAGCCTCCGCAAGCATTTTGGATTGAAGCCCGCCCGGCCGTAGCCCGGGCTCCAAGATTCGCCACCCCCGTCGTTCCCGCGCCCTGAGAGGGCGCTCTCGGCGCGAGCACGGTCTGAAGACCTCCACCGCCCGGTAGATTCGGCCGTGCAAGCCCTTTAGGGCGCGCCCGAGCCGAGAGCGGGCTATCAGCCCGCGGGAACCGACGGGACGGGGCGTGTGCATCTCCCCCATCGTCAGTCGTCTCTCCTCTCCGCACCCCTACGGGAGAGACCCATGTTGTACAGCTACGTCCGCATCGGCCTGCTGGCGGCCATCCTGGCCTTCCCCACCGCGGTGGCCCGGGACACCGGCACCATTGCAGGACACGTCCGGAATCAGGCCGGAGAGCCGGTGTCCAAAGCTCAGGTACTGGTCGTCGGCACGACCTATGGCGCCGTCACGAACGATTCAGGCTACTACTTCATCAGTGATGTGCCTGCAGGGACTTACACGCTCCGGGCTCAGTTCATCGGCTTCTCGCCAGCGGGCGTGCCCGGCGTGGTCGTCGTGGCTGGGTCGACCAGGACGGTCGATTTCACGCTGAAGCCGATCGTCGGTGCCCTCCAGGGCGTGAGCGTGGTCGCCGGAGCCAATCCCATCGTCCCCCGGGACGAGGCTGCGGCGAAGAGTGTGGGCGAATCCCGCGTCTACGTGGACGGTGCTCCGGCACGCCAGCTCGGGAATGCCCAGCCTGGATCAATCGTCTCCGGGCAGCCGATGTACCCGAACCCCAACTACCGCCAACGGCATGATCCCTGGAACACCGAGTCCTACAACGTCATCGACGAGAACCCCTTCATCGCCGTCTCGGCGCACCCGCTCTCGACCTTCTCGAGCGACGTAGACCGCGCGTCGTACGCCAACGTCCGGCGCTTCATTTCGGAAGGCCAGCTCCCCCCCAAGGATGCCGTGCGCCTCGAGGAGCTGGTGAACTACTTCCCCTACAGCTATGCCGAGCCCGACAACGACGACCCGGTGGCCATTCACACCGAGGTCGCTCCCGCGCCCTGGAATTACCGGCATCAGCTGGTGCGCATCGGCATCCAGGCCAAGCGCATCGATCTGGAAAACACCCCGCCTTCCAACCTGACATTCCTGATCGACGTCTCCGGCTCGATGGACGAGCCCGACAAGCTGCCCCTGCTCAAGGAGGCGTTCCACCTCCTGGTCCGCCAGCTCCGTCCGAAGGACCGCGTCGCCATCGTGGTCTATGCCGGCAATGCCGGGCTGGTCCTGCCCTCCACTCCGGGCAGCGACAAACAGCGGATCGATGATGCGATAAACAACCTCGAGGCGGGCGGGTCCACGGCCGGCGGCGCCGGGATCAAGCGCGCTTACCAGGAGGCCGTCGCGAATTTCATTCCCGGGGGCAACAACCGCGTGCTCCTCGCCACCGACGGCGACTTCAACGTCGGCGTGTCGAGTGATGCCGAGATGGTCCGGCTGATCGAAGAGGAGCGGAAGACCGGAGTGTTCCTGACCACCCTGGGTTTCGGTCAGGACAATCTCAAGGACTCGAAGATGGAAGAGATGGCCGACCACGGAAACGGCCAGTACAACTACATCGACAACATCATGGAAGCGCAGAAGGTCTTCATCTCGGAGCTGGGGGGCACGCTCTACACGGTCGCCAAGGACGTGAAGATCCAGGTGGAGTTCAATCCCGCGCACGTGCAGGGATACCGGCTCCTGGGCTACGAAGACCGCCTGCTCCGGGACGAGGACTTCAAGAACGACAAGAAGGACGCGGGGGACATGGGCTCGGGTCACTCGGTCACCGCGCTCTACGAAGTGATTCCCGCCGGTGTCACCCCCGACGAGGACCTTCGCACGCCGGACTCGCTGCGGTACCAGGGGCCGTCTGAACCCGCGTACCGCATCCTTCCGGCGGACCGGACCCCGGGCCAGGAGATGCTCTTCGTGAAGGTCCGGTACAAGACCCCCACCGGCAGCACCAGCAAGTTGATCACGCACCCCGTGCTGGCCCGGGGCGACGAGTCCCCCAGTGTGGACTTCCGGTTCCAGACCGCAGTGGTGGAATTCGGGCTGTTGCTGCGCCAATCGCAGTACAAGGGCGACGCGAATCTGGCAGACGTGATCGCGACGGCCCGCGGGGCCCTGGGACCAGACTCCGACGGCTACCGGGCGGAGTTCGTGCGCCTGGCCCAGGCGGCCCGGGGATTGGGGTTGCCGCTGGACGAGAGGGACGACGGGCGTTAAGGTCGAGGCCGAATGCTTCGACTCCCAGCCTTTCGATACCTCGCGCCGGCCACCCTGGCTGACGCCCTGAGATGGAAGGCCGAGGCCGGTCCCGCCGGGATGTACGTCGCCGGCGGGACCGACTTGTATCCGAACATGAAGCGGCGCCAGCAGGTCCCCGCGACGGTGATCTCGCTGGCGGCCATTCCTGAGCTCCTGTCGCTTTCGAAGACCAGTATCGGCGCCGGGAACACGCTTTCCGTCCTCGGCTCCCTGCCGGCATCCCTTTCCGCCATCGCGACGGCCGCCGCCTCGGTTTCGACGCCTCTCCTCCGCAACATGGGCACGCTCGGCGGCAACCTCTGTCTCGACACCCGCTGCAACTATTACGATCAGACCTATGAGTGGCGGAAGGCGATTCACTTCTGCATGAAGAAGGACGGCGACACGTGCTGGGTCGCTCCGTCCAGCCCCCGCTGCTGGGCCGTCAGCTCCTCGGACGTCGCGCCCGTCATGGTGGCCATCGGCGCCGAGTTCCAGCTGGCGGGGCCCAAGGGTGAGCGGGTGGTGCCCGCGGCGCGCTTCTACCACAACGACGGCATCAACTATCTCACCAAACAGCCGGACGAGATCCTGGTGGCGGTGCGGGTGCCGGCGGAAGCCGGCTGGGACGCCGTCTACCACAAGCTGCGCCGCAGGGGCGCCTTCGACTTTCCGGTGCTCGGCGTTGCCGCGTGGGTGCAGTGGAGCGGCAAGTCGGTCGCCGCGGCGCGGATCGTGTTGGGGGGCGTGGCGAGTTACCCGCAGGAGATCGCGGAAGCGGGAGCGGCGCTCGTGGGTTCCGGACTCGAGCCGGAGGCCATCGACAAGGCGGCGGAAGCGGCCTTCCGGCCCTCCAAGCCGATGGACAACACCGATTTCGATCTGTCGTGGCGGAAGCAGATGACCCGCGTGTACGTGAAGCGGGCCGTCGAGGAGTTGCGGAGTCGCCATCACTAGCCCGCCGCCGGGCGAAGGGAGAGGGGGGGCCAGTCCCGGGAAGCTGCTCCGGGTCCTCGGTCTCGCCTTCGGGCTCGCGATCGGCATCGGCGGGACCATCGGGGCCGGGATTCTCCGCACCCCGGGCGACTTGGCCACGTACCTGCCCAGCGCCTTCTGGATCATGGGGCTCTGGGTGGCGGGTGGGATCTACTGCTTCATCTGCTCCGATGTCTTCGCCGAGCTGGGCACCACCATCACGCGATCGGGCGGTCTGTATACGTTCGCCCAACGAGGGCTGGGCGACTTCGCCGGGTTTCTCCTCGGCTACGCGGATTGCGCGAGCATCTGTGCCGCCAATGCGGCACTCAGCGTCGTCATCGGGGAATACCTGGGCGTGCTGCTGCCGGGCGTGGCCGGGCACGAGGTGGCGATCGCGGCCATCGTCATTCTCACCCTGGGACTGCTCAACTGGGTCGGAGTCCGCTGGGGATCGGCCATTCAGCAGACCACGACGCTCCTCAAGACACTGGCGTTCATCGCCCTGATCGTGGCCTGCTTCGTCGTGAGCCCACCCACCCAGGTCCCTCACCCCGTGCTCCCGTTCCCGACCGGACTCGCCTTCGCCGCCAGCCTCCTCCTGGCCGTGCAGGGCGTGGTGTTTACCTACGACAGCTACTACTACGTCATCTACTCGTCGGAGGAGATCGAGAACCCCGTCCGGGTGATCCCCCGCGCCATCTTCGGATCGATCGCGCTCATCACGGCGATCTACATCCTTCTCAACCTGGCGTTTCTGCGCCTGATCCCGCTCGGTGCGATCGCGGGCGACAAGTTTGTCGGTGGCAGCGCCGCGGCGATCATTTTTGGCCCCCACGGGGACACGGTGATCCGGGTGCTCGTCATCGTCTCGATCCTGGGGACGATCAACGCCTACATGCTCGCCGCTCCCCGGATCCTGCGGTCGATGGCGCAGGACGGACTCTTCGCCCGCTGGGCCACCCGAGTGAACGCGGGGGGGACGCCCTCCGTCGGCCTGCTGGTCGGCACGCTGGCGTCTCTGGCGTTCCTCGCACTCGCGTTCAAGGGAGGGCGGATCTTCGAGCGGATCCTCGCGGTCGGAGCATTCTTCATCGTATTCAACTATGCCCTCGCCTTCCTGTCGTACTTCGGCCTGCGCAGGAAGGAACCGGACCTCGCCCGCCCCTACCGGGCTCGATCGTGGACGGGGGCGCTCGCCCTCGCGGGGGCCGTGCTCTTTCTCGTCGCGGCGGTGACCACCGACACGACCAACAGCCTCATCGCACTGGGCGTGGTGGTTCTGGCCTGGCCCATTTTTTCCGTGATCCGGGCGACCAACCCCCGAGGCTCCTGACCTGCTGGCAGGGCGTCTTCAGTGCGCCAGCGCGTCGAGTTCCGCCTGCGCCTTTTCGAGGATCTCGGCCACCCGCTTCCGCACCGCTTCGTCGCGGGCCTTCCAGCTGGTGCGGACCGCGGTACGCATGAGTCGTCCCAGGGCGCGGTTCACGTCGGCCATGGCGCCACCGAGGGCGTCGTCGACCGCATCCTTGACCCGGTCGAAGATTTCCTCGACCACGTCCTTGTGCTCGTCGAGGAAGGCGCGGCCCTGGTCGGTGAGCTCGTAGACTTTCTTGCCGTCCACTTCCTGCACCTTGACCAGCCCCTCGTCCTCGAGCCATTGCAGCGTGGGGTACACGGTGCCCGGAGAAGGCGAGTAGCAGCCGCGCATCCGCTCTTCCAGCTCTTTCATCACCTCATAGCCGTGCCGCGGCTTGTCCTCAAGCAGTCGGAGGATGACGTACTTCATGTCTCCGGAGCCGAACCACTGGCGCCGGCCACCGCGATGCCCGGCCCGAAAGCCGAACACTTTGGGCCCGAATTCGAACGAGAAGCCCCCCCAGTTGCCGTGGCGATGCATCGTCCTTCCTCCGTCGTTATTACGTCCGTAGTTACGTACGATATGTCGTACGACTATTCGACATGATATATCACTAGATATATCGTGTCAATGGCGCCATAAACCGTTGCCGTAGAATCGATTCGTGGTCGCGACGAAAGTGGCGCCGACGTTGCAAGGTTCAGCCTTAGACGACATCGCGCACAATTTGCCTAGAGAGGCGACAACCCGTCTCGAGGCTAGGCGCCCATGAAGGCCGCGACCGCCGTCCCCCTGCTTGGCTCCATGCTCCTCATCCTCTCCTGCGACACCGCCGTCACGCCGTTCTCCATGCGACACAACCCGACCACCGACGCCCTCACCGGACCCCTGGCGTTCACGAATTTCGAGTTCGGCGCTGCGCCGGGCACCGTGTGCCCTGGCCCGACCGGGTGCGTGAACGGAGCGGCGGAGCCCGCCATCCGGGCCGACGCCACCGGAAACTTCTACGTCGGGTCGGAGCTCGGCTTGGGCGCCGGCACCCTGGCGTGGAAGTCCACCGACGGCGGGCTGCACTACACGGCCCTCACCTCCCCCGACCAGATCTCCCAGGAGGCGGGCGGTATCGCGCCGGGGGGCGGCGACGTGGACGTAGGCCTCGCCACGGCACCGAACGCCCACGGCGCCTACAACGTCTACGTGGCGACGCTCTCGCTCGCCAATGTCACGGTGAGTACCAGCCAGGACGGCGGGCAGACGTGGAGCAAGAATGTGCTCAGTGCCGCCATTCCGGTGGATGACCGGGAGTGGATCGCGGCCGATGGCGCCTCGAAGGTGTGCGTCTCCTACCACGACGCCGCGACCTTCAACATCGACGTCAACTGCAGTGCCGACGCCGGCGCCACCTTCCTCCAACCCGGCTCGGCGATCGACCTCAACCACCTCTTCCTGCTCAACGACAACTCGACCGGCAACCTGGTGATCGACCCCGCCAGTCACACCATCTACCAGGTGCTCTCAGGGATCGCGAACACCATGGAGGCGGTGGGCACGTCCTCTCATTTCCATGCCGTGTGGGTCGCGGTGTCCCACGACGGCGGGCAGACCTTCACGGACTACCCCGTCTACATCAACCCCGACGCCTCCGTGGACTACGGCCACCAGTTCATCAACGCGACGGTGGATCAGGCCGGGACGGTCTACGCCGTGTACACCGACAACCACAATCTCTACTACAGTTTCTCGACGGATCAGGGGAAGACGTGGAGCGCCCCGGTGCAGGTGAATCAGGCACCGTCCGCGACCGCGATCATGCCCTGGAGCGTCGCGTGCGGTGCCGGACAGCTGGACATCGTCTGGTACGGAACCTCGTTTTACGACGGGTCGACCGTGCCCGACAACTATCCGCCATCAGCGACGTGGTATGTGTACCTCGCCCAGAACCTCGATGCGGCGGGGGGCGGGACGTTCACCCAGGCAGCCGCGACCCCGGTGATCCATTTCGGCGGCGTGTGTGAAAGCGGCGTCACCTGCTCCGGCAACCGGGACCTCTTCGACGACTTCGGGATCTCCGTCGCCCCGCAGACGGGTCTGGCCTCGATCGTCTTCAGTGACGATCAGCCCGGGAACAGCGGGGCGGATACCCATACCGCCATTGCCACCCAGACCGGGGGCCCGGGAATCTGTCCCGCAACGCCCTAGCTACTTGAGGAGAGCGGCGAGCGCGCCGTAATCCAGGGTTTGACGGATCCGCGCGAACAGCGCTGTGGCGCCGTCGTCTCCCCCCGGGGCGACCGCGGTGATGGTGAGGAGCTGGAGGGCCGACCGGGGGACCGTCGGATTGAGGAGCGCGGCGTTCGGTGCCACGAGCTGCCGCGCGTCCTCGGTCCCTGCGGGCACCAGGTCCAGCACGCCGGCGTCATTCGACTTGACCCACGCGGGGGCCCGGGCCTCGGCCGGCGACATGCGCTTGAGCTCCGCGTCGTAGTGCATCGCCACCGCCCGCACCGTGTCCAGGGCGGCCTGCTGGGCGCGGCGCATCCCGGCGAACCCGCCCCCTGAGTCCGCGGCAGCCGCCTGCTCCTTCAGTATGGCGCCCATCCCGGCCTGCGCGGTGTCGTAGCTGGCGAGGACCTGCTTCCGCATGTCGGTGCTGAGGGCACCCAGACTCGCGACGAGCGAGTCCCGCTGGTGTTTCCGCTGCGCTCCCTCCCCCAGCCATTTCTTGTAGAGAAATCTCGGATCCGCGCTGTCCAGCGCCGCCATCGAGACGCCGCGCACCCGAGCGAGCAGTGTGTCCCGTGCATCGCGCAGAAAGCGCCCCCGGGAGACGGGAGCAAATACCGCGAGGCCATGTCGCGCGATCACCAGACACGAGCTGTCGGTCCCGTATCCCGGGATTCCCCGCACCGGACTCGAGTCCTGGGGGGCGTCGTAATAGATCGGTCCTGTGCTGTCGACGAAGGCCACCTCATGGCCGGTCCAGACGCATGTGGCGTCGTTGATCTCCACCACCACATCGGGGCCCCCGTCCTGGGGCGCCACCGTTCCCTGGTCGTCCTTGGCGAAAAACAGCACGCCGACCCGCACCGACCCCGTGAACGGCCGGCGGGGAGGGCCGAGCTCGCGGTCGAGTGAGGGGGCGGCGACGAACCCGCGAGGCTGAGCCAGAAGGGGAGTGCGGCGGAGCACGGCGAGCACGGCACTCAGGTTGGCGGCGAAGGGCTCGAGCTCGGGACCGTCCGCCGGATCTCCGGCGGGGAGGTTCTGGGCCACCGGCTTCCAGTACCCGGGCTTCGACATCAGCGCGGGATCGGTCTGGGCAAGGGCGGGAACGGCGATGACGACACTCGCGACCAGCAGGCAGAGACGGCGCACGCGTTGATCCCGGAGTTGGGGGCGAGGAAAAGGGGCGCCGAATGGCCGGAAACGCAACGGGGGCCCCCTGAAAACGGAGCCCCCGCGTGATTCAACGAGACGCGCTCAGATCGCCTGGAGATGGGTCATCGAGCGAGCCCGGAGCAACTGGCGGTCCAGCAGCAACCGCAGCGCCCGCTCCCGCGCGGCGTTCTCGGTCCGCAGGTGCTCCAGGGTCAGCCGGAGCTGCGGTTCGACGCGTCCTTCCCAGCCTGCCCCCTCCTCTGTGTGCACCCGCCGCTTCCCCTCCCGGACCCGGTCCCGCTGCTCGGGGTTGGGGACCTTCCAGCTGACGGTCAGGCGTTTCTGGTGTCGCATGATTTCGACGTTCACGGACTCGCCCTGGTCATACGACCGGAGAATCCGCATCGCCTGCGCCGGACTGGTCGGCTTCCGGTCGCCGATGGACAGGATGACGTCCCCGCTCTTGAGGGGCAGCGTCGAGTCCTCCGACGCCTTCACGACCAGGAGGCCGTCGTGCGTGCCGAAGTAGTCGCCCAGGTCCGAATTCAGGGACACCAGCTCCATGTTGCACCAGGCGTCACCGAAGCAGAAACTCATCCCCATGCCTTCGCCGTTCCCCCATCCCTCGAACACCGAGGGCATCCGCATCTCCGAGAATGGCGGCGCCATCTCGATCTTCGGTTGCACGCTGAAGCCGCGGTCTCCGAACATGTTATTGAGCGTGCCGTTATAGGCGTACGGCATGTCCTCCGCCACGATGGTGCCCTTCTTGGTGTCGGACCCATGCCGGTATTCCACTTGTACGGTGTCGCCCGGATCGAGCGCCTGCGCCAGATCGATGAGCTTGCTGCCGGGGCCCGACTCGTCCGAATCCTCCGAACGCACGTTCGCGAGCGAAACGCCGTTGAACTTGGTGATCACGTCGCCGGCCTGGATGCCTGCCTTGGCCGCCGGTCCCCCGGGGGTCACGGCCGCGATCCGGGCGCCGATCTTGTCCGAATCCGCATCGGCGGCGCGATTGACCACGACGCCGATCCGCGCGTGGTTGCCCGAGAAGCTGTAGGTCATCACGTTGTGGCGCGTCGAGTCCCCGCGGGTCCGCGCGCGCTGAGCCCCCAGAACTGCCGGCAGGGCGCAGGTGATGCCGAGAAGAAGCAGCTTGCGATTCATATACGACATTCCTCCGGAGCCTAGAGCCCCACGTAAGAGGCCCGGACGACTCGGACCTGGACCAGTTGGTTCATCAGATTCACCCGCTGTTGCCACAGCTCCAGCTGCGCCTGCATCTGCTCTTCGGCCTGCTGCGTCGCCAGCTGGCCGTCGATCTGCGCAATCCGGTCCTCGAGCTGGGCGATCACCGCGGCGTCCCGTCCCGTCACCACGCGTCCTTCCGCCTCGGGGGACTGCAGCTGACTCTCCAACGCGGCGGACTGCGCCTTGACCTGCGCCAGGTCGGCGCTGGCGGGGGGCGGAGAAAACGGATTGAACACCAGCACTCCCGCGAGCGCCGCGGCTGCGGCCATCGACCACGCGGCCCAACGCCGGTGCCGGCCGGCTCTGGTTGCGACCACGCTCGCGCGGATCTCGGACCAGCGGTCCCGCGCCGGCGACCGGGTCGGCAGGGCCTTGAGCTGTGCCACGCGCTGGTAGAGCGCCTCCAGCTCGTTCCGGCACACCTCACAGGACTCGAGATGCTTCCGGGCCCACACCGACCCTTCGCTGGCCCTGAGGGCCAGGAGATCATCCATCGTGCAGTGTGTCATCGAGCCTCCGGCTCCACGGCGAGCAGCTTCCGCAGCCGCGCATGCGACCGGGCCAGCTGAGATTTCGAGAAGCTCACCGTCTTGCCCATCATTTCCGCGATTTCCTCGTGGGTGTAGCCTTCTACGTCGTGCATCCACACCACCGCGCGCCCCGTTTCACTCAAGTGCTCGAGTGCGCGCTCCAGATCCAGGTTGGTCCCCACCGCCGGGGCCGGCGTTCCGGCCGCCGTGGTCTCATCGAACTCATCCGCCGCCCTGACGTTTTCGCGGCGAATCTTCATCAGGGCCTTCGAAGCCGCGATTTGCCGCACCCAGCCCCAGAGATGTCCGTCGCCCCGGTACGCGCCGATGCTTTTCACCACCTCCAGGAACGTCTCCTGGAGCACGTCCTCGGCGTCCTCCGCGTTCTTGAGTATCCGGCGCGCCAGGTTATAGACCGGGGTCTCGAAGGCACGGTACAGCCCCTCGAGAGCTTCCAGGTCGCCGGTCTTGGCGCGGGCTACCAGGACATCGGAAACGGCTAGTGAGATGGTCATCTCCCGTAACCTATGATGCGTGTAGGGGGTACGGCGTCGCAGAACGGGGGATTGGGGATGAGGGATTCGGGATTCGTGGAGCACCCACCAATCCCCAATCCCGAATCTCCAATCCTCTTAAGTGTCTACGCCATTTCCACTTACATCGTTTCAGGCTACCTTCCCCGCATGCCTGATCACGCCACCGTCGAGCTCTGGCTCGAGCACTGGCAGGACGAGTCGGATGCGGCGTTCCTGTACAACGTCCTGGCTTCCGTCGAGCGGGACGCCAAGAAGCGGGATGTTTACGCCCGCCTCGCCCACGTCGAAGAGCGGCACACGCGGCTCTGGGCCAAGCTCCTGAACGACAATGGCCACCGGATGCCCGACACCATCGCCCCGCCCACCATCGAAGCGCGCATCAAGGCGAAGGTGGGCCGGTGGCTCGGTCCTGGGTTCCTGCTCCCCCTGCTCCTCCGCGAAGAGGGCCGCGAGGTCAAAGGCTACATGGACCTCCACGAGACCTCGGCGGCGGGGGACGCCCGCGACGTTTCGCTCACCCTCGCGAAGGAATCCGCGGAGCACGCGCACACCCTCGCCGGGCTCGCGGGCCAGAGCGCCGAGCCGTGGCATCAGACCGAGTCGGGGGGGTTCGTCAGGAACGTGGTGTACGGATTCAACGACGGACTGACCGCGAACTTCGGGCTCGTCGCGGGCGTCATCGGCGCCGCCGTCCAGCCGCATGTGATTCTCCTCTCGGGAGTCGCGGGCATGATCGCCGACGCCCTGTCGATGGGCGCGTCGGGATACCTCGCCGCCAAGAGCGAGCAGGAGGTCTATGCCCACGAGATCGCGATGGAGAAGGAAGAGATCCGGGTGATGCCGGAGGTCGAGGAAGAGGAGCTGGCGCTGGTTTACGAGGCGAAGGGCATCGCCGCCACCGAGGCGCGACGCATGGCGTCCGAGGTCATGCGGGATCCCCAGCGCGCGCTCCAGGAGCAGGTGCGGGAAGAGCTGAAGATCGGGGAAGCGCGATCGACTCCGCTCAAGGAAGGCTGGGTCACCGGCGTCTCGACCGCCGTCGGCGCCCTGATCCCGGTGGCGCCTTTCCTGGTGTTCACCGGGCAGGCCGCGGTCTGGACCGCCTTCGGACTGGCGATGGCCTCCCACTTCGGCGTGGGCGCCGCGCGGTCATTCTTCACCGGGCGCGGGATTTTCCGCTCCGGACTCGACATGTTCGTGGTGGGACTGGGAGTGGCGGGCGTCGGCTATGTCGTGGGGGACCTAGTGGCGAGGTACCTCTAGACCACGACGTTCAGCAGCCGGTCCTGCACGTACACCACCTTCTTCGGCGCCTTTCCTTCCAGGAACTTCTTCACCGACTCGTCCGCAAATGCGCGGGACTCGACGTCCTGCTGGGACACTCCCCGCGTCACGGAAAGACGTCCGCGCACCTTGCCGTTCACCTGCACCACAATCTCCACGTCTCCCAGGGCGGCAAGCGCGTCGTCGTGCTTGGGCCATCCCGCGTCGAAGACCGTGCCCTGGTGCCCCAACACCTCCCAGAGCTCTTCGGCGAGGTGCGGCGCGAACGGGGCGAGCATGACGACGAGCGGCTCCACGGCACGCCGGTCGGTGCACCCGGCTGAACGCACTTCGTTGACGTACTCCATCATCGCGGCGATCGCCGTGTTGTACTGCAGGGCGTCGAGATCACTCGCGACTTTGCGGACGGTCTGGTGGAGCTTCCGCACCACCTCGTCGGGCACTCCTGACCCCGGGCGCAAGCCCGGGGTGCTACCGGAGGTCGCCGAGGTCGCTGAGGCGTCATGTGCGAGTACCCACACCTTCTCCAGAAACCGTCTGATCCCGGTGATCCCCTCATCCCGGAAGTCCCCACCCTCCTGGAATGGTCCCAGGAACATGAGGTACATCCGGAACGTGTCGGCGCCCCACTGGTTGATGTAGGCGTCGGGCACGACCACGTTGCCGCGCGACTTCGACATCTTCGAGCCGTCCTTCACGATGATCCCGTGCGCGCGGAGCTTCGGGAACGGCTCTTCGAAGCCCAGGTGCCCGAGATCCTTCAGGACCATCGTAGTGAATCGCGAATAGAGGAGATGGAGCACGGCGTGCTCGTTCCCCCCGATGTACGTCGTCACCGGGAGCCAGGTCCGGGTCCGCGCCGGATCGAAAGGCCGGTCGTCGAACTCGGTGGACGGATACCGCAGGAAGTACCAGGCCGAGTCGAGGAAGGTGTCCGAGACGTCGGTTTCCCGCCGGGCCTTCGCGCCGCACTGCGGGCACTTCACGAAATACCACTCCTCATGGCGCGCCAGCGGGCTGACCCCGGAGTCGTCGGGCCGAAAGTCCTCGATGGGCGGAAGGACGACCGGGAGGTCCCGCTCGGGCACCGGGACCACGCCGCACGAATCACAATAGATGATGGGAATCGGCGGTCCCCAGTACCGCTGCCGGGAGATGCACCAGTCGTGGAGGCGGTACTGGACCCGGGCGCTGGCCGCTCTCCGCTCCCCCAGCCACGCCACGATCTTCTTCCGCGCCTCGGCGCAGGAAAGGCCGTCGAAAGCCCCGGAGTTGACGAGCACGCCGTCGTCCCCGACGAAGGGGAGAACGCTTCCCTTGACTCCCTGCACCACCGGCTTGATCGGGAGGCCGAACTTCGTAGCGAATTCGTGGTCCCGTTCGTCGTGCGCCGGCACCGCCATGATGGCACCGGTGCCGTATTCCATGAGCACGTAGTCGGCGATCCAGATCGGGATCGCTTCCCCTGTGGCCGGATTCCGGACGTACGACCCCAGGAACACTCCCGTCTTGGTCGTGTCCCCCACGCGACGGGTGACGACGTCCTTCGATTGGGCCTCACGCTGATAGCTCCGGACCGCCGTCTGCTGCTCGCGGGCGGTGAGAGTCTGGACGAGCGGGTGCTCGGGCGCGAGCACCAGATACGTCGCTCCGAACACCGTATCGGGACGGGTCGTGAACACCGTGATCTGCTGCCCCGCCGGCGTCTCGAACGTGAGCTCCGCCCCTTCACTCCGTCCGATCCAGTTCCGCTGGAGGGTGCGGGTCGAGTCAGACCAGTCGAGCCGGTCGAGGTTGTCGAGGAGACGCTGGGCGTGCTTCGTGATCGCGAAGAACCACTGCTCCAGGAAGCGCTGCTCCACCGGCGTGTGGCATCGTTCACAGCGCCCGTCGATCACCTGCTCGTTGGCGAGTACAGTCTTGTCCTTCGGACACCAGTTCACCGCCGCACGCTTCTTGTAGGCGAGGCCCGCCTTGTAGAGCTGCAGGAAGAGCCATTGCGTCCACTTGTAGTACTTGGGATCGGTGGTCGCGAGCTCGTGGCGCCAGTCGAACATGCCGCCGAGCCGGTGCAATTGGTTCCGGAAGGCCGCAATGTTCTTCGGAATCAGCTTGGCGGGATGGGTTCCGATGGTGATGGCGTAGTTCTCGGAATGAATCCCGAACGCGTCATAGCCGATCGGCTCGAACACCGTGAAGCCCTGGAGCCGCTTGAAGCGCCCGTAGATGTCCGCACCGGTGAACGCAAACATGTTCCCCACGTGCAGCCCTTCGGCCGACGGATAGGGGAACATCATGAGGTTGTAGTACGGCCGGGCGGGCCGGTCGAGATCGGGCTCGTTCGTGTGGTGCTCGGCCCACCGGGCCTGCCACTTGGATTCGACCGCTGCCGGGTCGTACGCTGGGGTCTCGCGCGGCGACATAAGTGCTTGAAGCTAAACGGCCTTGCCCGCGCGTGAAACCCACCATACCTTCGCGCCATAGACATGGCGAGTGACGCGCAGCAGCTCAGACAGCGGTTCGTTTTCGCCGGGATCGGCGTTGCCCTGGCCCTCGTGCTGGTCCTGGCCGTCGTCGCCGGGAACGCCGCCGGTACCTTCCTTCGCCGCTCCGCCGAGGACCGCGGGAAAGACCTCGTAGTCCGCGCGGCCACCGTGGTCACCCAATATCTCCGTGAGCGCCGCCGCGAGGCCGAGGCGCTGGCCGCATCCCCGGCCCTGGTGGCCGCCGCCCGGACCGCCGCGCAGGACGCCAATCAGCGGAATCTTCCCAAGAACGACATCAACACACTCGAACGGATGTTCGCCCGCACCACGCAGCTGGGCGGCGACCCCGAGCTCCAGTCCTACCTCCGCGACTACGTCACGCACTCGGACTTCCTGCGCGTGTTCTTCACGGAGGTCCATGGCTACACGGTGATGGGGTCATACAAATCCGAAGACTTCGTCCAGTCGGACGAGTCCTGGTGGACCAGCGCGTTCGCCCAGGGCGAGTACGTGAGCCAGCCGAAGGCCGATACCGCGACCGGCGTCCTCGCCATGGAATACGACGTCGCGGTGCGTCCGTCCCGGACGGTCCGGCCTCTGGGGGTTCTCAAGGCCGTGTTTCCCCTCGAGCAGCTGCGCGTTCTCCTCGCGGGGGCCTCCACCGGTGATGGCGCGTACCTGGAGGTCATCGACGGGAAGGGAGCGCTCGTTTCGGCGCCCACCAAGCAGGACCTCCTCAAAACCGTGGACGTCGCCGGCACGCTTCCCCGGTCCGACACGGCGGTCGCCCTGACGCTGCCGACGTCGCGCGGAGACGAGCTGGTGGCGGCGGCGGCGACGAACGACGGCGCCTGGAAGGTGCTCTACCGCCAGCCGGCGGACCTGGCGTTCGCCGGGGCGGCCACGGCGCGCCGCACCATCTGGCTGGGTGCCTTCGCGCTGCTCCTGGTCACGGTCATCGCGCTCTGGACGCTGGGCGGCTGGCTCAACCGCCGGGTGACGGAGCCGGTACGGGAGGCGGGGCGGATCGCGGGTCGCGTGGCCGCGGGTGACCTGTCGGTGGCGGTGGCGGGAACCCGCGAGCGCACCGCGGAAGTCGCGGACCTGATCTCCTCGATCCAGTCGATGGTCGTGGCGCTGCGCCGGCTGGTGGGCGCCATTCGCACCGCCGCCGACGAGTCGGCCGCGATGGCCGCGGAGATCTCGGCGTCGACGCAGGAAATGAGCGCATCCACGCAGGAGATGAGCGCCACCTGCCAGGACCTCACGAAGCGGGCCGCCGACCAGGCCCAGCTCATCCGCCACGCGGCCGACGAAGCCGGGAAGATCCTTGGCATCACCACGACGCTCGCCGCCGGGGCCGCCGAGGCGGCGCGCCGGAACGCGGACCTGGTGGGCGTGGCGAAGAGCCACCGCGAGACGCTCGATCAATCGACGGCCCAGCTCACGAAGCTGGCCGCGGACGTGCAGCAGGGCGTGACGGAAGCGGAGGCCCTGGCGACGGCGGGCGCCGAGATCGAGCGGTTCGTGGCACAGGCGAAGGCTGTGGCCACGCAGACGAACACCCTGGCGCTGAATGCGGCGATCGAGGCGGCGCGCGCCGGCCCGCAGGGCCGGGGCTTTGCGGTGGTGGCCGACGAGGTCCGCAAGCTGGCGTCACAGGCTGCGCAGGCGGCCGGGGAGACGGCGGATACGGTGCGGGACGTGCTGTCCCGCATTCAGGGGACGCGGGACCGCCTGACCCGCATCGCGACGACCGGCGCGGCGGCGCAGGCGGCCGCCCATTCGGCAGCCACCGGCCTGGGAACGGTCGCGTCCACTGCCGAAACAAACGACATCTGGAGCCGCGAGATCGCCAGCTCGGCGGACGCCGTGAAGGTGCTGGTGGAGGAAATTGCGGGTCGGCTCACGTCGGTGGCCAAGGGCACCGACGAGCTGCTCGCGTCCGCAGAGGAGATCGCGGCCTCGGCACAGCAGCAGAGCGCGTCGACGCAGGAGATCGCGTCGTCGGCCAATCAGCTCGCCACCGCGGCCGATTCCCTCACCGGCGCGGTGCAGACCTTCCGCCTGCTGGCCGACGAGCCCAGCCGGGAAGCGGCGGACTAGCTTACTTCTTCAGATTGATCGCGGTGGAAAGATCACCGCGCAGCAGGGCCTCCCGCACCGCCGTACAGATCTCGATCGCCACCCGCTTCTGCGCTTCCGACGTCGACGCCGCGAGATGCGGGGTCAGGAGTACGCGGTCGAGCCCCCGAAGCGGCGAATCCTTCGGCAACGGCTCCTCGGCAAAGACGTCGATCGCGGCGCCCGCGATTCGCTTCTCCTTCACCGCCGCCACCAGGGCCAGTTCGTCCACCAGCTCTCCCCGTGCCGTATTCACCAGGAAGGCCGTGGGCTTCATGAGCTTGAGGCGCTGGGCGTTGAGCAAGTGCCGGGTTTCGTCCGTGAGGGCCACGTGCAGCGTGATGATGTCCGCCTCGGCCAACAGCTGCTCGATGGGCAGGAGACGGGCCTGCAGCTCCACGGCCCGCTGGGGGGCCACGAAGGGATCGTACGCGATGATGGTCATGCCGAAGGCGTGCGCCAGCTGGGCCACGTAACCGCCGATCCGGCCCAGTCCCACCACGCCGAGGGTCTTGCCCCGCAGCTCACTCCCCTCGAAGCGCTTCCGGTCCCACCCGCCGTGCTTCATGGATTCGGCGGCATCGGGAATGTGCCGCAGGAGTGAGAGCAGCAGCGCGATGGCATGCTCCGCGGCGCTGACGGTATTGGCGCCGGGCGCGTTCATGACCGCGATGCCACGTTTGGTGGCCGCCGCCACGTCGATGGTGTCCACGCCGATGCCGGCCCGGGCCACCACCTTGAGATTCGGCGCGCGGGCGATCATGTCCGCAGTCACCTTCGTCTCGCTGCGGACGATGAGGGCCGTGGCCGTCGTGAGTGCGGCATCCAGCTCCTCGCGCGTCTTGCCGGCGAGGTTGACCACGTGAATCTCCGGGGAGGACGCGAGCAGGGCGATCCCGGCGTCTCCCAGCTTGTCGGCGATGACGACGCGAATGCTCACGCCAGGGTCCGTTGAATGAGGGCCAGGAGATTCTCGAGGGACGCCACGGTGTGGTCACCCATGTGGCCGATCCGGAAGGTCGAGTCCTTCACGCCGCCGTACCCGGTACCGATGACCCACCCTTCCTTCTTCACTGCGGCCACGAGGTCCTTGGAGACCTTGCCCGCGGGCATCTTGATGCACGAGACGGTCCAGCTCCGCCGGCCCTCGGGAGGCAGGTATGTGAGCCCCACCTTCCGGACCCATTGCTCGGTGGCTTTCCGCATGTCGTCGTGCCGCTTCCACCGCGCTTCGATGCCCCCCGCGGCCTCGATGCGTGCCAGCTGGACGTCCAGCGCGAAGAAGAGCGACAGTGCCGGGGTGTTGGTCGGCTGGTACTTCGCGCTCGCCTTCTCGAACGTGATCAGGTCGAAGTAGAGCCCGCGCGACGGCAGACTCTTCGCGCGCTCGAGCATGCGCGGAGACGCCACGCCGAACGCCAGTCCCGGCGGAAGCGCCAGGGCCTTCTGGGATCCGGTGAACACGTAGTCCAGGTCCCACGCATCGGTTTCCACGGGCGAGCCCGCCATGGAGGTGACGGCATCCACCAGGAACAGAACGTCCGGGAACTCATGCACCACCTTGGACAGCGCGGCGACATCCTGGAGCACGCCCGTCGAGGTCTCCGAGTGCGCCAGCGTGACGGCGTCGACCCCCGGGTTTTTCTTCAGGGCGTCCCGCAGCTGATCGGGCTCGACGAAGCCGCCCAGCGGTACTTCCAGCCGGACGCACTCCTTGTCGCACGCGCTGACGAGCTCGGCGAACCGCTCCGAGAACGAGCCGTTGACGATCGAGATGGCCTTTTTCCGGATGCCCGACCGGACCGCCATTTCCATGAACCCGGTGGCGGAGGTCGTGCCCACCATGACGGTGCGCGAGGTGCGGGCCAGTTGCTGCAGCCTGGGTGCCGCCCGCTTGAGCAGCTCCTCCATGGCGGACGAGCGGTGGCCGATCATCGGACGGTACATGGCGGCCAGGACGTCGGGATGCACGTCGGTCGGGCCCGGGAGGAAAAACTTTCCGAATGCCGGAGTCGTGAGAGTCACGCAACGCCCCCTAGCACTTCATCGGTCTTCACGAGACGAACGCCTTCCTCTCCCCATTCCTTGAGGAGGTGCTCCGCGGCACTCGCGTCGATGGGTTTCATCGCGTCGGTCACCGCGAAAAGTCGGGTGTGCAAACGATGGGTCAACAGTCCCTCGATGGCGTAGCGGTTACAGACGTCCAGTGCGACGCCGTACAGTACGATGTCGTCGGGCTGGAGGACGGTCAGCGCCGGGACGACGTTGGCATTGGTGAATACGTCGAACCAATGCTTGTGGAACAGCACATCACCTTTGTGAGCGCGGAGCGCATGCCCCAGCTCCACCGGATCCCGCATCTCCGGCTCGATCACCAGCGGATTCCGGAGCGCGGTTTCAGCGATCTTCTTCTGCCCCGGCGTGCCCCGCAGGCAGTGAGGCGGAAAGGTGTCCCGCCAGTTGGGCTGGTCGGACAACTCCCTGTCCCCCGGCATGTGGTCGTCCGCCGAGGCCACCACGCGGATCCCGTTCTGGTGGGCATGATCGGTCAGGCGCTTCAGGTTGGGTATGAGGCGCTCGGCGTCCGGGACATACAGCTTCCCGTCCGCATGCATGAAGTCGTGTTGGGTGTCGACATCCCAGAAGATCACACGAGCCATCCGTGCCTCTCAGTGCGCTTCAAGCGCCGCGCCGTGCCGAGCCCAGGCTTCGAGTCTGGGCAGAGGGAATTTTCCCTGGCAGGATGGGCGTGTGTCAACGCCTCGACCTGAGAGTCACGGCCGGAATAGCAGCTCCCGCTGCGCGCGGTAATTCGCCATGGCTTTCAACCGGTCCATGAAACCGACGTTGCCGATCGCCGCGGCCCGGTCGATGACCGCGTTCACGGAATCCGGCAGGTGCGACTCCCGGAGACGTTTCAGGGTCGCCCGACGCCCCTCGGTGACTCCCTGCCCGGCTTCGCCCGAATTGAAGACCCACCCCATCGCGACCGCTTCGGCCGCCGCGGCGCGCCAGAGCACCGGCAGCGTGCTGTCTCCTGCCACGCGCGCCAGGGAGTCGTCGTACAAGTTGGAAGACCCCGCCGCCATCATCCAGTGATCCGCGACCTCGACCTGCTTCGCGAACCGGGCCCAGGCTTCGAGCGTCCGGGCTGCCTGTTTGGCTCCCGTGGCTCCGCCGGCGAGCAGCGTGTCCCGGGAAAGGAGATCCAGGGCATCCCGCTCGATCCGGGCCCCCGCCAGGACACGATCGAGATCGCTGGTGCGGAGGCTTACCCGCGCGAGCGCGAGCGCCGTGTCCAGGGCCAGGGCGGCTTCGGAGAGGTCGCCGTGCCGGCTCCAGTCATCGGCGGCGGCGAAGAAAATCCGGGCGCGGTAGAAAACGACGAACGGGGGAGGGTACGGAAGGCCCGCGGTTCGCGTGGGGGTGGACGCGTCTTCCACCATGACGCGCTGAGCCGTTCGCACCACGCCCTTCTGCTCCGGGGAGCCCGCGGGGAAAGTATCGGCGAAGGCGGGAAGCTCGTCGCCATTCAAGGACGGCAGGATGCTCAGGTACCCGGCGGCACGGGGAGGCCCGGTCCACGTCGGGACCTCGGGCATCGTGAGGACGTCGCGGGCCGACGCCGCCGAGATCGAATCCCACGACTGCGCCGCCTGGCCGAGCATGAGCATCTCGGGCTCACCGGCGGTCGGGGTCACCCCCCGGCGCCCGATGAGGAACAGCGCCAGGAACCCGAGGATAAAAAAGACCCCGCACCCGAGGGCCCCGACGAGCAACTTCTTGTGAATGTCGAATGCCACGGCGGGAATCTACGCCAGGAGGCGGGTCACCGCGATTTCGTCACAGCACGATTGCCTGGGACACCGGGCGCAGTCGGCCCAGACCTTGAGCGGGAACCGGGTCTTTTCGGTTCGGTCGAACCCGAGCCGGGAGAAGAAGTCAGGTTTGCGGGTGAGTGCGAACGTCTCGGCGAGCCCCAGCCCACGGGCGTCTTCCAGCAGACCTTCCACGATCGCGCGGCCCACGCCGGCGCCCTGCCACCCATCGGCCACCGCCAGACCGGCAACTTCACCGAGCGTCTGGCTGTAGACCTTGAGGGACCCGCAGCCGATCACAACGCCCGCGGCCGTGACGGCGACGACGTATTCCTTGATGTGACGGCAGAGATCGTAGTTGGAGCGCGGGAGCAGGTCCCCCGTGGCGATGAACGGCGCCATGAGTGCTTCGAGTCCCGGCACGTCCGCGAGTGAGGCCGAGCGGATCTCGAGGGCCGGGCGGGACAGGGGAAGCGGCAAAGCGCTCATGCGAGCACCCCGGCCAGCACGGCCAGCCCGCGATCGAGATCGGCATCCTCGATCACCAGGGGAGGGAGAAGGCGCAGGACATTCGGCCCCGCGGACAAGATCAACAGCTGCCGCTCCCGCGCCGCCGCGACCACCGGTGCGGCGGGTCCCGTCAGCTCCACACCCCACATGAGCCCGCGGCCCCGGACATTCTTGATCCGCGAGGACGTCTTCGCGATCCGCTCGAGGCCGGCACCGAGGTGCTCTCCCCGCGCGCGGACCGAAGCCAGGAAGGCGGGCTCGGCCAGCGTCCGGACGACGTCGAGCGCCACAGAAGCCACCAGCGGACCGCCGCCGAACGTCGTCGCGTGATCACCGGGTGACAGCGCCGCCGCGACGGCACCGGTCACGAGCACCGCGCCCATCGGCAACCCGCCCGCCAGTGGCTTCGCCAGGGTCAGCATGTCGGGGGTCACCCCGGTCTGCTCGTAGGCGAACAGGGTTCCGGTCCGTCCCAGCCCGCACTGGACTTCGTCGAAGATGAGCGCGACGCCACGGGCATCGCACAGGTTTCGCAGGAAGACCAGCCACTCGTCGGAGACAGGACGGACTCCGCCTTCCCCCTGCACCGGCTCGATGATCACCGCCGCCGTCTCTTCCGCCGTGATCCCAGCCTCGGCGGCCGCGCGGTCTCCCAGCGGGAGAATGCGGACGCCCGGTGTCAGCGGCAGGAACGGCTTCTGATACTCGGGGTGATCGGTGGCCGCGAGCGACGCGAAGAGGCGGCCGTGGAACGAATGACTGAACGCCACGATCCCCGTCTTCTTGCTCCACTTCCGCGCGAACTTGAAGGCCCCCTCGTTCGCTTCGGCCCCAGAATTACAGAAGAACACCTGATCCGCGAACGACCGGCCCACGAGCTCGGCTGCGAGGGCCTCGCCGGGCTCGGTGCGGAACAGGTTGGAGACGTGGATCAGGCCGGTGTCGAGCGCCCGGATCATGGCCTCCCGGATCACGGGGTGGCCATAGCCCAGCGCGTTGACGGCGATGCCGGACGTGAAGTCGAGGTAGCGCGTGCCGTCTTCGGCGGTCAGCTCGACGCCGTCGCCACCCGTGAAGACCGGGCCGACGCGTGAATACAGCCCGAGAAGGGCCGAAGCCCCGGAGGCGGTGGCGGTCACGCCAGGACTGGAGAGGGAGACGCGGACGCGATGAGACGGGTGCCCGCCGACGGCTCGGTGAGCATCCGGAGGTCGCCGATGCGGACCGCGTGGGCGCCACCCGCCAGCGCCTGCCGGGCCGACCGGAGCTTGGCGGCCATTCCGTCGGAGGCGGTCCCATCGGCAATCAGACGTTCGATCTCGCCGGTGGAGATGGTGGCCTGCGGCACTTCCCCGATCTGGACGCCCGCCACGTCGGAGACGAAAAGCAGCTCCGTGGCCCGCAGGGCCGCGGCGATGACGGCAGCCGCACTGTCCGCATTGACGTTGAGCGCCACCGGGGAGCCGGCAGGATCAGGCGTGACCGGCGCGATCACGGGCGTGAGGCCGGCGAGGAGCAGGCTCTCGATCAGGGGGGTCCGGACCCGGGTGATCTCCCCCACGTAGCCGAGCCCACCCGCCATCTGGGTGGCCGTCAGGAGTCCCCCGTCCGCCCCGGAAAGCCCGATGGCGTCGAGTCCCGCCGCGCGCAGCGCCGTGACGAGGAGCCGGTTCACTGGGCCCGCCAGCACCATCTCGACCACCTCGGCCACCTGCGGCGTGGTGACGCGCAACCCCTCCCGTTTTTCGACGGGGAGCGAAAGACGCCGGGAAAGCCCGGAGACGGCGCGTCCGCCGCCATGCACGACGACGGTGGGTCCGCCCGCCGCCAGCGCCTTCGCGCACGCGGACACCCACTCGGGGCGATCGAGCTCGTTACCGCCGATCTTGACGACGCGGACCTTCAGCACGATTCCCACTCTGAAGAGTGGGCTCGGCGGGACACTGCCCTTAAGGGCAGCGCTGCTCCGAGCCCACGCTTTAGCGTGGGAATACCAAGCGCCGCCGATCCCGAGATCAGTGAATTCAGCACGCGAGCCCCGCCGTTTCCTGGAGGCCCAGCATCACATTCATGTTCTGCACCGCCTGCCCCGCCGCGCCTTTGACCAGGTTGTCGATCGCCGCGATGATGGTGAGCCGGGGACGCCGGACGTTCTCCACCGGGGCGACACCGATCGCCACCCGATTCCGGTAGACGACGTGCTGGAGGGACGGCGTGGTGCCCTTGGTCACCATCACGCATGGCTCCCCGTCGTACGCGGCTTCATAGAGCCCCTCGGCGGTCGCCTGATCGATGACCCGCGTGAGCGGCACGTGAATCGTCTCTAGGATCCCGCGCTTCACGGGGAGCAGGTGCGGCGTGAAGACCAGATCGCCGTTGAACCCCCCTTCCCGCGCGAGTGACGCCTTCAGCTCGGCGAGATGCCGGTGCGTGTTGCCGACGGCGTAGGCCTTGTAGTCCTCGGCGACTTCACCGAACAAGAGCTCCCGCTTGGGGCTGCGGCCCGCGCCGGTCACGCCGGAGGCCGCGTCGATCACGATCTCCCGGGACGGGTCGATGAGACCGCGCTGGGCGAGCGGGACGAGCGCCATGAGCGCCGCCGTGGGATAGCAGCCCGGGTTGGCGACCAGCTCCGCCCCGGCCACCCGGGGACGGGTGAATTCGGTCAGTCCGTAGACCGCGTCCGGAGAGAGACGGAAATCCGCGGAGAGGTCCACCGCCCGCTTGCCGGCGGCCCGCGCCTCGTGGACGTACCGCCCCGAGATCCCGTGCGGCAGGCAGGACAGCACGATCTCGGCGGCGCCGAAATTGACGTCGCCGGCCCGGATCAGCCGGTGGCCTTCGAGCGTCTCCCCCGCCCCCGTTTCCGCGGTGGCGAAAGCGACGGAGGCCCCCGGGTGGCGGTTCAGGAGCGACAGCAGCTCCCGCCCGACGTACCCGGAGGCCCCGAGCACCCCAACCGGGACCGATGCATAGTTATTCATCTCAGCGGGAATTTATGCATCGCCCCGCTGCGCGCAAGGCCTTTCAGGCGGGCGGAGTCACCGCCATGCCCATCGCGTGGTACCCGTTGTCCACGTAGACCGTGGTCCCGGTGATGCCGGCCGCGAGCGGGCTCGCCAGAAACGCGGCCGTATTGCCGACGTCCACGGCGTCGATGGACCGCGGCAGGGGGGAATTGGCCTTCGTGTAGTTGATCATCATGTCGATGAAGCCGATGGCCGAGGCGGCGCGGGACGGCCACGTGAAGCTCTCCAGTTGATTGACGAGTCCTCCCACGTGCCGCCGCGCGAT
>DATEGY010000253.1:0-11567 GCA_035279865.1 Gemmatimonadales bacterium
CTTGAGCGACGTTTCGATCGACGCTGCCACGGACAGCATTGTCACCCCCGGCTGAGTTTGGTTGGACGTGAACGAGCGTTAGGACTCTTCAGCCCGCTTGTCCGCGCGGGCCTGCTTCTTCCGTTCGTTGGCGCCGAGCGCGCGCTTGCGCAGTCGGATGGACGACGGCGTCACCTCGATCAACTCGTCGTCCTCGATGTACTCCAGCGCCAGCTCCAGCGTGATCTGCCGCGGCGGCTCGAGGATGATCATCTCGTCCGCCGCCGTGGTGCGCATGTTCGTCAGCTTCTTTTCTTTCGTGGCGTTCACGTCCATGTCCCCCGGACGCGCGTTCTCCGCCACGATCATCCCCTCGTACACGGGGTCCCCCGGCTTCACGAACATGGTGCCGCGTTCCTGAAGATTGAAGAGGGCATACCCGACCGCCACCCCCTCCCGGTCCGCCACCATCACCCCCCGGCTGCGGCCCTGCAGGGGGCCGGCCCAGGTGTCGTACTCCAGGAAGCGATGATGGATGATTCCCGTTCCCCGGGTATCCGTCAAGAACTCCGACCGGTATCCCAGCAAGCCCCGGGCCGGGATTTTGAAGCGCATCCGCACCGTCCCCACCCCCGGGTTCTTCATATCCATCAGGGTGGCCCGCCGGGGCCCCAGCTTCTCCATGATGACCCCCAGGTACCCCTCGGGGCAGTCCACCATCAGCTCCTCGTACGGCTCGAGCTGCTCCCCGTTGGGCCCCTCCCGCGGGATGATCCGCGGGCGGGACACCTGGAACTCGTACCCCTCCCGGCGCATCGTCTCCATCAGGATGCCGAGGTGCAGCTCCCCGCGGCCGGACACGGTGAAGGTATAGGTGTTGTCCGTGTCCTCTACCCGCAGGGCGACGTTCCGCTCCAGCTCCTTGTACAGCCGTTCCCGCACCTGGCGGGCCGTGACCATCTTGCCCTCGCGACCCGCGAAGGGGGAGTTGTTCACCAGGACGTCCACCGAAATGGTGGGCTCCTCCACCGCGATACCGGCCAGCCGCTCGAGATGGTCGAGCGCGGTGACGGTCTTCCCGATCTCGACCCCGGGGAGCCCGGAGATCGCCACAATTTCGCCGGCTGACGCCTCGGACACTTCCCGCCGCTCCAGGCCCTCGAAGGCGAACAGCTTCACGACCCGCGCCTGCTCGTAGGGACCGTCGGAGACGGGGCCCGCCTCGCCCAGAGGCAGCACCGCGACGGTGTCACCGACGTGGACCTGCCCCCGCTCGAGCCGTCCGATGCCGATCCGCCCCAGATAGGACGAGTAGTCGAGCGTCGAGATCAGCATCTGGAAGGGACCGTCGGCGTTGGCCTTGGGCGCTGGAATGGTGTCCAGGATGGTGCGGAACAGGGGCTCGAGCGTCGTGCCGGGATCTTTCAGCTCGAACGTCGCGGTCCCCGCGCGGCTCGACGTATAGAGGAAGGGACAATTGAACTGGTCCTGATTGGCCTCGAGATCGAGGAAAAGCTCGAGCACCTCGTCGTGCACCCGCATGGGCTCGGCATCCTGCCGGTCGATCTTGTTGACCAGCACGATGGGCCGGAGCCCCAGCGCGAGCGCCTTCCCCGCCACGAACCGCGTCTGCGGCATCGGCCCCTCGGCGGCATCGACCAGGAGGAGGAACCCGTCCACCATCCGGAGGATCCGCTCCACTTCGCCGCCGAAGTCGGCGTGCCCGGGCGTGTCGACGATGTTGATCTTGGTATCTCCCCAGCGCACGGACGTATTCTTGGCCAGAATCGTAATGCCCCGCTCCCGCTCGAGCGGGTTCGAGTCCATCACGCGCTCCGCGACCTGCTGATTGGCGCGGAACACCCCTGCCTGCCGGAGCATCTGATCCACCAGGGTGGTCTTGCCGTGGTCGACGTGGGCGATGATTGCGATGTTACGGATTGCCAAGGAATTGCGTCCTGAATACGGGGTGGGTTTCGAGGGGGGCAGTATAGCGGAGGGGGCCTCAGAAAAACAAGCGCCAGCCTCACACAGTCCCCACAGGGGGCGGGCTATCCAGGCCCCCTGAGGAGGGGCAACTTCGCACTTCCCTTCATTCTTGAGGTGCTGATGCGCCCCCTCACCTGGTCCATGAAAACGTTGATCCCCATCACCGGATTGCTGGCCGCCGCGTCCTGCGTCGAACGGCAACCGGTGGCCCCCACGCAGTCACGCGTGACTGCCCGCGTCCCGGCCCTGAGGGCGGACCAGGCCAGTGCGCCCGGCCGCCAGGTGGTCTCCCTGAACGGCAACGAAAGCGTAGCCTTCGATCAGGCCGTGACCGCCCTCGGCGGTACCGTCGAGCGCCGGCACCCGGAGATCGGGCTCGTGACCATCCAAGGACTCTCGGCCTCAGCAGTGAGCGCCCTCGCCGCACGCCCCGACGTAGCCAGCGTGGATCCCGACGTGACCGTCCAGTGGATTCCGGCGCCGGAAGCGGCCTTCCAGCTCTACGCAACCCAGGACGTGAGTGCCGCCGCCGGCACGAACCAGAGTGGCGCGGCGTTCTTCCCCTTCCAGTGGAACATGCACGTGATTCAGGCGCCCGCCGCGTGGGCGGCCAGTCAAGGAGGCAAGGGTCGACTGGTCTGCGACCTCGACACCGGAATCGACCCGGACCACATCGACCTGGTCGGCCGGGTCGACCTGACGAAGAGCACGTCCTTTGTCGCGTCTGAACCGACGATTCAGGATTTCAACACCCACGGCACCTTCGTCTCGAGCATCATCACCAGTAACGGCCGCGGCCTGGCCTCGGTGGCACCGAACGCGACGCTCTGCGCCATCAAGGTGCTGGGCACCTCCGGCTCCGGATCGTTCGCCGACCTCATTGCGGGAATCGTATTCGCCACCGACGAGGGCGCCGACGTGATCAACATGAGCCTGGGCGCGATCGTCGACAACAACCAGCCCGGGGTGAAAGGCCTGATCCACGCGTTGCAGAAAGCTGTGGACTTCGCGCACTCCCACGGGGTAGTCGTCGTCGCGGCAGCCGGGAACGAGGGCCTGAACCTCGACGCCATTCCGAGCAACTTCGTGGAAATCCCCGGGCAACTGCAGAACGTGGTGAGCGTCGGCGCCACGGCGCCGTTCAATCAGGCCAACTTCGATCTGCTGGCCAGCTATTCGAACTTTGGAGGGAAGACCGGCTTGACCCTGGTCGCGCCCGGGGGCGATCTCCTCGCCGGCGGCAACCAGTTCGACCTAGTGCTGGGCGCCTGCAGCCATACGCAGGTCACCCTCCCCTTCTCCTGCGGCAAGAACAGCTTCCTGCTGGGCGCGGGCACCAGTTTCGCGGCACCGCACGTCGCGGGAGCAGCGGCGGAAATGCCATCGCATCCGGGCGCGTCGGCGGCCAACGTACTGCCGCTGTGCCTGCAGAAGAGTGCCGATAACGTCGGCCCGCAGTCCATCTTCGGGGCCGGCCGGCTCGATGTGCTGGGTGCGGTGACGTGTAACTAGGGAGCGGGAAGAGGGAAGCGGGAAGAGTGATTCACTCCTCCCACTTCCCTCTTCACACTTCCCCGCTCCCACTCACTCGCAGGTCGGGTCCTTCTCCATCTGCACCGTCACGTGCCGGATCTTCAGCTTCTCCATCCGCTCCTGCACCGCTTCCAGCACCCGCTGATTGTCGGCGGGGTTCCGCACCAGGAGATGCCCGCTCATCGCGACCACGCCCGACGTCACGGTCCAGACGTGGAGATCGTGGACCGACGTCACGCCCGGCAGGCTCGAGATCTGATCGTGGACGTCTGACAGGGAGATGTGCGCCGGTGTGGCTTCGAGCAGCACATCGACGCTCTCCTTCACCAGACGCCACGACCCGTTCACGATCAGGAGCCCGATCCCGACCGAGATGATGGGGTCGGCCAGCGTCCAGCCGGTGGTGAGCACCACGAGCCCCGCGAGAATCGCCCCCACCGATCCCAGAAGATCCGACAGCACGTGGAGATAGGCGCCACGCTGGTTGAGTGAATGGTCGTGACCGTGATGGAGAATCCTGGCGCTCACGAGATTGGCCACGAGTCCCACCCCAGCGATGATCAGCAGGATACCGGCGTGAATCGCCGGGGGAGCGGCGAACCGGCGGAACGCCTCGATGCCGATCCCCACTGCGATCACGAGCAGCACCGCGCCATTGATGAACGCGGCGAAGATCTCGAGCCGGACCAGCCCGTAGGTGCGCTCCGGCGTCGCGGGCCGCTGGGCGAGCCGTGCCACCACCACTGCCAGTGCGAGCGCGGCGACGTCGGCCAGCATGTGACCCGCGTCCGCCAGCAGGGCGAGCGAGTGCGAGGCCCACCCGCCTACGGCCTCGGCGACCATCACGACCGCCGTGATCGCCAGCACCCAGCCCATCCGTCGCGCGCCGTCGTGGCGGCCCGGCGCGTGGTGGACGCAGGTCACGTCGATCGGGAGGGTGGTCGGGGCGGCCATGTTTGAAAACATATAACTTTGACCCCCCGTATGCCGGACTCCGCGTTTTCCACGCTCGGCCTGCGCCTCGCCGCCGTTCTGGGCCTGGTCCTGGCGAATGCGTTCTTCGTCGCCGCCGAGTTCGCACTGGTGGCGTCGCGCCGCACGCGCATCGAGGCCATGGTCGCGGACGGGGATGCCCGGGCCCGCGCGGTGAAGCAGGCCCTCCAGTCCATCGATCGCACCATCTCAGGGACCCAGCTCGGGATCACCCTGGCCAGTCTCGGCCTGGGGTGGATCGGGGAGCCGGCGATTGCAGACCTGCTCGCGACGCTCTTTGGAACGCTGCCCGCACCACTGAACGTGATCGCGACGCATTCCGCGGCGGTGGCCGTCGCGTTCGTCCTCATCACCTTCCTGCACATCGTCCTCGGCGAGCTGGCACCGAAGGGCCTGGCCCTGAATCATCCCGAGCAGATGAGCCGGTGGCTCACCGGGCCGTTGATGCTCTTCACCACCGCCACCAATCCTTTCATCTGGCTGCTGCGCTCCTCGGCCAACGGGATCCTGCGCCTCCTGGGGGCGGCCCGGCCCTCGGAACGTGAGCGGGTCCACTCGCCGGAAGAGATCCTGATGCTGGTGGAGCAGAGCGGAAAGACCGGCAGTATCGACCCCGGGGACGCCAGGCTCATCGAGGGCGTGTTCGAGTTCAGCGAGAAGAACGCACGCGAAGTAATGACGCCCCGCACCGACATCGTGGCGCTCGCCGCGGATCAGACCGTGGAATCGGCGGCCGACACCGTGGCCCAGGCCGGCCGGTCCCGGTACCCGGTGACCGGGGAATCACTCGACGACATCGTGGGCGTGGTCCACGCGAAGGACATCCTGCGCGCGCTGCGGACCGGCGGACCCCGGCCGGTGTCGTCGGTGGCACGGCCCGCGTTCTTCGTGCCCGGCACCCGCGAGGTCGAGGACGTGCTCGCGGACATGAAGCGGAAAAAAGTCCACCTGGCCGTCGTGCTCGACGAGTTCGGCGGCACCGCGGGTCTGGTCACCATGGAAGACCTGCTGGAGGAGATCGTCGGGCAGATCTACGACGAGTACGACCGTTCCGAGCCCACGCCCGCGGGCGCCGGGTCCGTGATCGCCGGATCGACCCCGGTGGGCGACGTGAACGAGAGCTACGGCCTGGCGCTCGACCCGGGAGACTACACGACCATCGGGGGACTGGTGTTCGGGGCGCTGGGGCGCCTGCCCAAGGTAGGGGACCAGGTCCGCCTGCCGGGCGTGACCTTCGAGATCGTGTCGATGGAGGGAAGGCGGGTGGGTCAGCTCCGGGTCCAGCCCGGCGCCCAGCCGACCAAACCCGCCTCTTAGCTCCGGCGCGCCATCCGCGCGGCGAGATCGATCGCCGCCCGCATCGAGCCGGGGTCCGCCTTTCCCTGCCCCGCGATGTCGAAGGCGGTACCGTGGTCCGGTGACGTGCGGACGAACGGAAGTCCGAGCGTCACGTTCACACCTGTGCCGAACCCTGCCACCTTGACGGCCGTCATCCCCACATCGTGATACGGTGCCAGCACCGCGTCGAATTCCCCCCGGAGCCCGCGCACGAACACGGTATCGGCGGGGAAGGGGCCGAGCGCGCCCAGGCGTTCGGCGGCGGGGAGCAGGATCCGCTGATCCTCATCCCCGAAGAGGCCGCCTTCCCCCGCGTGGGGGTTCAGAGCGCAGAGCGCCAGCCGGGGTGCCGGAATCCCGAACCGGTGCTGGAGTGCCGCGAGGACGGTCTCTCCCACCCGCACCAGCCGGTCCATCGTGATCTGGTTCAGCGCGTCCCGCAGGGAGAGGTGGGTCGTGACGAGCGCCACCCGCAGGGCACCGGTGACCAGCATCATGACCGGTTCGCTGCCGCCGGTGAGCGCGCCGAGAAACTCGGTGACGCCGGGGTAGCGGTAGCCGGCCCGGTGGAGCGCGCCCTTGTGCACCGGGGCGGTGACGACCGCGTCCACTTCTCCCGCCCGGGCCAGCCAGACCGCGCGCTCGATCGACCGGGCCGCGAGCCGGCCCGCCGCCAGCTCTTTCTCCGGATCTCCCGAATCCCCGGTCCCGAATCCCCAGTCGCCCACCCCGAGGCGGGAGCGCGCGGGGATCTTCGCCAGGAGGTCATCGGGTCCGACGAGCACGATGTCGGCCGCCGGAGGCCCCTGGGCCAGCGCCAGCGCCACGACTTCGGGCCCGATGCCTCTCGGGTCGCCGAGCGTGAGGGCCAGCCGGGGACGGGACGAGCTAGTTGCGGATGTCGACGTACGTGGCGTGGCGAAGCTGATCGAGGTAGTGCGCCTCGGCGAGATCCTGGGCGACGCGGGACTTGATCGTCTCCTTCACGTCGTCGAAGGTCACGTCCCCCTCGGACTGGCGGCCGGTCACGTCGATGACCGCGAACTTGGGACGCGGGGAGCTGGCGCCCACCACGATGACGGGCTTGATGCCGAGCGTGGTGTCCTTGGTGACCGCCTGCACGTACTCGGGAGCGATGGGTGTCTGCCCGGTTAGGGGTTCGTTCTCCACGAGCTTCTGTTCATCGGGATCGGAGTACCGTGCCGCGAGCGAGTCGAACGATGCGCCGTTCTTCCACTGCTCGTCCACGGAATCGGCGAGCTGGCGCGCCTTCTGGATCTGCGCCGCAGAAATGACGGGGACGATCAGGATGTGCCGGGCCAGCACTTCGGCGGGCTGTACCCGCTCCACCTGGATGATGTGGAACCCGAATTTCGACTCCACGGGCTGTGACACGTCGCCCGGACGGAGCTTGAAGGCGGCGTCTTCGAAGGGCTTCACCATCACGCCGCGCCGGAACCACCCGAGCTCCCCGCCCTGCACCGCGGAAGCGGAGTCCTGGGAGAATTTCCGCGCGAGCGCCGCGAAATCGGCGCCGGCGCGGAGCGCCGCGTACAGCGAGTCGGCCAGATGCAGTGCGGCCGCCCGGGCGGCCGAATCGGGCCGGGGGAGAATGACGAGCTGCCGGTAGGAAATGTTCGCGGGCCGCTTCCCGACCTCCCCGCGATGCTCGTCCCAGAATGCGTGCATCTGGGCGTCGTTGGGTGGAATGGGGCGCAGCTTGTCGGACTGTCGCAGGTTTTCGAGGAGGCGCGACACCAGGATCTGCCGCCGCTGGTCTTCAGTCACCTTGCGCCGCCACTCTTCGACGGTCGCAAATCCCGCGACGTGCAGCTGCCGCAGGAACTCGTTGGGGTCGGGAATCTGTGCCTTCACCGACTTCACCTGCGCTTCGACCTGATCCTGCACTTCCTGATCCGTGACTTTGATGCTCGTGTCCCGCACCGCCTGCTGCACCTCCAGCTCTTCGTTGATCATCTGCTGGAGGATGCGTTTGCGCAGGGCCGTCCGACCCGCCGAATCCGGCGGTATCTGGCCCTGCTGGGCCGACACCAACAGGCGTTCCTCGACTTCCGACGCGAGGATCGGATGGTCTCCGACCACGGCGATGATGCGGTCGAGGGGCACCTGCGCCCCCAGCGACGCGGGGAAAGCGGCGAGGGCCGCGATCAGCGGCAGCGAGAGACGACGAATCACCTAGCGCGCTCCCCGCGCGGGCGGCCGGGCGGGAGTGGAGCCCGGAACGGGTGCCGGGCCGGGCGCCGGCCGCATCGGGGGCTGACCCGGAATGCCGCCGCCGGTCGGGGGAGCGCTGTTCGTCGGGTTGGCGGCGCGCTCGGCCTGCGCCTGTTCGGTCGCACGCTGGATACCGGCGGAGTTCAGGCTCCAGTTGCCCGCGGCCCGCAGGGTGGCCCCAAGGAACGGGGGCACCCCGTGAAAGCCGCGGCGGCGGCTCACGACGTCGCTCAGGTAAGCATTGACGTGCGCCACGGCGATGGCACTCCGCGCGTCAGCCGAGCCGGCCGAGTCGTGGAACAGCCCCGGGGTGATCTGGATCGTCTCCTCGAGCTGCGCGAGTGTCGTGTCGTACGCCGCCTTCACCGTCTGCCAGTCGTCACTGGTGAGGGTGACGTGGGCGGAGTCGGCCTGCTGGAGGAGAATGTCGCGGGTGGAGAGCGTCTCCAGCACCACCTTGAGCTGGGTGTCGGTGGCGCCGGGAATCGTCGACGAAAGCGAGGGATCGAGCGCGCGCAGCCAGCGCACCAGGTCCCTCACGCGGAACGCGCCCCCCGTGTACGTCACCAGCTTGGTCGTGTTGGTCTCGGCGGCGTCCGCATCCTGCAGGGCGGCGCGCACCGACGCGAACGACCCGGTCTCGACCGAGAGATGGCGGCGGGTCCGCAACCGCGCGATGTAGATGGAATCAAAGGTCTGTTCGATCCCTTCCTGCACTCCCACGGTGAACGAGTCCCGGACTTCCGAGAGGGGCGGGCGGCGGATGATGTGAAAGCCGTACGGCGTCTGCACGACGCCGCTCATCTCCCCCGGCGCGAGCTTCCAGGCGGGCACTTCGAACGGCGGCGGCAGGGTGCCTTTGGTGTAGACCCCCATGTACCCGCCGTTGGCCTTGGAGGCGTCCTGGGAGTACTGCTTCGCGAGTGCGGCGAAGTTCCCGCCGTGACTGGCCTGGAGCTGCTGCAACACCCCGTTGAGTTTCTGCTTGGCCTGGTCCTGGATCACCGGGCTGGACGTGGGCGGGACCTGCAGTTGTATCTGCTGGAACGCGCGGAGCGTCCCCGCGTTGAACGCGGAGTCGACCTGGCTGCCCTTCAGCGCGGCGTGCCCGGCCACGAGCCGCTCCCGGAAATGGTCCCACTTGGCCTGCGAGACGAGCGGCCACATGGCCTCGAGGACCAGGGCGGAATCGTTCAGCGAGCGGCCGGCCGCGACGGTGTTCGCGAAGAGGGTGTAGTCGATCCACACGCGCGCCAGCCGCTGCAGGTTATCGGTCTGGAGCGGCATGCCCTTCACCTGGCTGGCCCAGCTGCCCAGCTGCTCGGCCGAGAGCGACTGGCCGGCCGCAGTGGCCGCGTCGGCGGCATGCGCGGAAAAGGCATCGTGCAGTGAGCCGCACGCGACCAGCGGAAGAACCAGAAGTAGCGCACCCAAACGACGCATTCCGTCTCCTAGGGATGAGGATCCTGCAGGACCGCGGTGAGGGCCCGGACCAGCCCGGGGCCGAGTGCTTCGCCTCCGAGGCGCCGCAACCGGAGCGACAGGGGTTGGGCCCGCCGCACGGTGGCTTCGAACTGCACCGCGTCGAGGGCGGTCGTGAGACCCGCCAGGCGCGGATGGGCATCCCGCCGAAACGTAATCCGCGCCTCGTCGCCCGAAATCAGGACCGTTTCCAGGCCCAGCCGGGCACCGAGCGCGCGGAGCTCCGCGACCAGCAACAACCGGGCGGCCTCTTCGGGCAGCGGGCCGAACCGGTCGCGCAACTCGTCGCGGACCGCTGCAATCTCGCACGGTTGCTGGGCCCGCGCCAGCCGCCGGTACACGTCGAGCTTGACCGCGTCGTCGGCCACATAGGCATCCGCGAGGTGCGCCGCGCGGTCGAGCGTCACGTCGGGCGGCGCGAACGGCGCGGCACTGCCCGTCTCGCTTCCCTTCAGCTCGGCCACGGCCTCGGAGAGCCAGCGCAGATAGGTGTCGAAGCCGACCGCATGCGCGTGCCCCGACTGATCCCGCCCGAGCAGGTTGCCCGCGCCGCGGATTTCGAGATCGCGGAGCGCGATCCGGTACCCCGATCCGAGGTCCGTGTGATGCTCGAGCACCCGCAGCCGCTCCTCGGCCCGCGCATCCATCTGGTCGGGCACCAGCAGGTAGCAATAGGCCCGGCGGTGGGAGCGGCCCACGCGCCCGCGCAGCTGGTAGAGCTGCGCGAGGCCGAACTGATCCGCCCGATCGACGATCATGGTGTTGGCGTTGGGGACGTCCAATCCGGACTCCACGATCATGGTCGACACCAGGACATCGACCTCCCCGGTCACGAACTTCGCCATCGCCGCCTCGAGCTCCCGCTCGGGCATCTGCCCGTGCGCCACGGCCAGCCGGGCGCGGGGGGCCAGTCGGGCCACCCGCGCGCCGATGGTCGCGATGGTCTCCACCCGGTTGTGTACGACGTACACCTGTCCGCCCCGGTCCAGCTCACGCGCGATCGCCTCCTCGAGCAACGCGTCATCCCAGGGCTCGAGGAACGTGAGCACCGGTGAACGGTCCTTCGGCGGCGTCTCGAGCAGCGTGAGGTCCCGCAGTCCCGCAAGCGAGAGATGCAGCGTCCGGGGAATGGGCGTGGCGGTCAGCGTCAGCACGTCCACGGCCAGCTTCAACGCCTTCAATCGCTCCTTGTGTCGTACCCCGAACCGGTGCTCTTCGTCGACCACGAGGAGGCCCAGGTCGTGGAACAGCACGTCCTTGGACAGGAGCCGATGGGTGCCGACGACGATGTCCACTTCCCCCGCGGCCGTTTTCACGAGGGCGGCCGCCGTTTCCGGCCCGCTCCGGAAGCGGGAGAGGACTTCGATCCGCACCGGATAGTCCGCGAGCCGCTCCCGGAACGTGCGCCCGTGCTGTTCGGCCAGAATGGTGGTGGGGACGAGCACCGCCACCTGCTTTCCCGCCTGCACGGCCTTGAAGGCGGCACGCAACGCGACTTCGGTTTTTCCGTAGCCCACGTCTCCCACCAGGAGACGGTCCATGGGCCGCGCGCGTTCGAGATCGCGCTTGACCTCGTCGGTCGCCTTGCGCTGGTCCGGGGTGTCCTCATAGAGGAAGGCGGACTCGAGCTCGCGCTGCCACGGCGTGTCGGGCGGGAAGGCGTATCCGTGGGCGAGCTGGCGGCGGGCATAGAGATCGAGGAGCTCCGACGCCATGGCCAGGATCGCCGCCCGGGTCTTGTCCCGCTGCCGCTGCCAGGTGGTGGCGCCCAGGCGATGCAGCCGCGGAGGCGGGGTGTCCGGGTCGCCGCTCGACCGGTACGGCTCGAGGAGATCGATCCGGTACAAGGGCACGTTGAGCCGGTCTCCGCCCTCGTACTCCACGGTGGCGACGTCGAGGGTCGCCTCACCGACCTGGATGGTCTCGAGTCCCCGGAAAATTCCGATGCCGTGGTCCAGGTGCACCACGTACTCCCCCGCGATGAACGCGCCGGGGCCCAGCGCGTTCACCGCGGCACG
>DATEGY010000254.1:0-4076 GCA_035279865.1 Gemmatimonadales bacterium
CCGCCAGAGTCCGCTCCGCGGAACGGTCCGCGTCACGCGGGATTCCCCGCCCACTTCCTTCACGGTGTCCGAAAGCGGCACGGCCGCCACGGCCCCGACCCCGGCGCGGGCCCGGGCGATCACCGCGTCGATCGTCGTCCGGTTCGGAAACGGACGTGCCGCGTCGTGGATCAGGATGAAACGGCAGTCGGCGCGGAGGGAGGTCACACCGGAGCGGACCGAGTCGGTCCGGCTCGCGCCGCCCCGGGCCAGGATGAGCCGGTCGCCCATCACCTTGGCGAGCCACTCCGGCGGATGATCGGCGAAGGCGCGTGGCAGCACCGCCACCACCTGCGATACGTCGGGATGCGACGTGAAGGGCCGCAGCGCCCGGAGCAGCATCGGAATGCCCAGAATGGTGCGGAACTGCTTCGGTTCCCCGGGACCGGCCCGGACGCCCGCCCCGGCCGCGACGATGACGACGCCGACGTCAGGCGGCGAGGCGCCGGGCGAGCTCACCAATGTGCTCCAGGCCGATCAAGTCGAGGCCGTCGACGCGTACGCGCGACCGCGCCGAGAGGAACGCGCGGCGGAATCCCTGGCGACTCGCTTCCGCCAGGCGCCGCTCGATGCCGGCCACCGGCCGGATCTCTCCTCCGAGACCTACTTCGCCGAGGAAGAGCGCGTCGGGGGGGGCGGGACGGTCGTGGATGCTCGAGACCAGGGCCGCGGTGACGGCGAGGTCGGTGGACGGCTCGAGCAGGCGCACGCCACCGGTCACGTTGACGAAGACGTCGAGATCCGAGAATGGGAGACCGCCGCGGCGCTCCAGGACGGCGAGCAGGACGGCAAGGCGTCGCTGGTCGAACCCCGTCGCCACGCGTTGGGGCGTGCCGAACCCGGCCTTCGAGGCGAGCGCCTGAATCTCGACGAGGAGGGGACGTGTGCCTTCCATCAGGGCGGTCACTGCGGAGCCCGAGACGCCGGTCTGCCGGCCCGCCAGGAACAGTGCCGCGGGATCCGGCACCGCTTCCAGCCCCGACGCCGTCATCCGGAACACCCCGATCTCGTCCACGGAGCCGAACCGGTTCTTCACGGCCCGCAGGATCCGGTGGTCGAGCGTGGCTTCGCCTTCGAAGTACAGCACGGTGTCCACGATGTGCTCGAGCGTGCGGGGGCCGGCGATCCCGCCCCCCTTGGTGACGTGCCCCACGAGGACCACGGCGGGTCCGGCATCCTTCGCGAACCGCATCATCCGGGCCGCGCACTCGCGGACCTGCCCGACGTTGCCGGGAGCGCCTTCGAGCTCGTCGGTGTAGGTGGTCTGGATCGAATCCACGAAGACGACCTGCGCGTTCATGGCGGCGGCGTGCGCCACGATCGACTCGAGACGTGTTTCCCCGAGGGCGTGGACGGCGTGCGCATCGGCGCCCAGCCGGTCGGCGCGGAGGCGCAGCTGATCGGGAGACTCTTCCCCGGAGACGTACAGCGTGCGGGTCCCGTTCTTCTCCAGCCGGGACGCCGCCTGCAGCAGCAGGGTGGACTTGCCGATCCCCGGTTCCCCACCGACGAGCACCAGGGACCCCGGCACGATCCCCCCGCCGAGGACAAAGTCGAACTCGGCGATCCCGGTCTTCCAGCGCTCGCGGGTCGTTCCGGTGACCTCACCCAGCTTGACCGGCACGACGGAGCCCAGGAGTTCCCGGCTGCGACGACTCCCGGCTCCCGATTCCCGTCTCTTGTCGGTGACCGGCTCTTCGACGAGGGAATTCCACGCACTGCAGGAATCACAGCGCCCCGCCCACTTCGGCTGTTCGGCGCCGCACTCGGTACACCGGAATACCGAGTGTGCCTTAGCCACCAAAGACTTCCCCCGGAGGCCCGCCACTCCGCTCGGTGTAGTTGTCGAACCGCGTGTATTCCTTCTTGAAGTAGAGCTTCACCGTTCCCGTCGGCCCATTCCGCTGCTTGCCCACGATCAGCTCGGCCAGGCCTTCGATGTTCTCGTCGGTCTTGGGATCCACGGGCCCGTCGTAGAACTCCTGCCGGTAGATGAAGCACACCAGGTCGGCGTCCTGCTCGATGGCCCCGGACTCGCGGAGATCCGACAGCTGGGGCCGCCGGTGCTCCCCGCCCCGCTGTTCCGGTGCCCGGGAGAGCTGCGACAGCGCCAGCACGGGGACACCCAGCTCCTTGGCCAGCGCTTTGAGCGCCCGGGAGATGTAGGAGATCTCCTGCTGGCGGCTCTCCACGTTGGTGGGGCCCGCCATGAGCTGGAGATAGTCCACCACCACCAGGCCGATATCGTGCTCGGCTTTGAGCCGCCTTGCCTTCGAGCGCATGGCGAGCGGGGTCAAGGCGGCCGAGTCGTCGATCCAGATGGGGGCGGTGCCGAGGAGGCCGGCGGCCCGGGCGAGCTTGGGGTAGTCATCGTCGCGGAGCGCCCCGCGCCGGAGGCGCTGCGCGTCCACCAGGCCCTCGGAGCACAGCAGGCGCTGCACGAGGGCGTCCTTCGACATTTCGAGCGAGAAGATCCCGACTCCCACGTTGTGCTCGATCGCGGCATGCTGCACCACGTTGAGCACGAACGCCGTCTTTCCCATGGAGGGGCGGGCGGCGATGATCACGAGGTCGGACTTCTGGAACCCCGCCGTGAGCCGGTCCAGGTCCATGAACCCGGAGGCGATGCCGGTGACGGCCCCCGCGCCCCCCTGGAGCTGCTCGATCCGCTCCATGGCGGGCCACACCAGCTCCTTCAGGCGGCTGAACTCCTCCGACCGGCGCAGCTGCGCCACCTGAAAGACGCGGTGCTCGGCGTTGTCCAGCACCTCACTCGATTCGGAGCCAGAATCGTAGACGTCCTGGATGATCTCCGTGGCCGCTTCCACCAGCCGCCGGAGCACGGCTTTGTCCCGCACGATCTTGGCGTGATAGGTGACGTTCGCGGCGGTGGGCACGACGTCGATGAGCGCGCCGACGTATTCCATGCCGCCGATGCGGTCGAGATCGCCCCGGCGGGTCAGCTCGTCCCCCAGGGTGACGGGATCGATCACCTCCCGCTTTTCCGTGAGGTTCGACATCGCGCGGAAGAGCACGCGATGCGCCTCGCGATAGAACATGGTGTCGTCGAGGACCTCGACGGCCGACAGCGCCGCGTCCTGCGACAGCATCATCGCGCAGAGGACGGCCTGCTCGGCTTCATTGCTCCAGGGCGGCTGGCGGCCGCCGAAGGTGCGGTCAGGCGTCGAGGAGACGGCGGGCGAAGCGGACGTCATCCCAGGTCGGTTTCTTCCAATTCGGGTTTCGCAGCAGTGCGGCGGGGTGGTACGTCACCACCACGGGAATACCCCGGAAACGATGCACCCGATTCCGCATCGCGCCTAGGGCCTGTTTCGCGTCGAGCAAACTCTGCGCCGCGGTCCCACCCATTGCCAAAATCACTTTTGGTCGTACCAGCTCGATCTGCCGCCAGAGGTACGGGAGGCACGACGCGACCTCGTCGTACTGCGGCACGCGATTTTCCGGTGGCCGGCACTTCACGATATTGCAGATGTACACCTGGTCGCGCGGCAGATCGATCGCCGCGAGAATCTTGGTGAGCAACTCTCCGGCCTGCCCCACGAAGGGCCTGCCGGTTTCGTCTTCCGTTCTCCCGGGCCCCTCCCCCACCACGACGAGCCGCGCGTTCTCGGCTCCGTCGCCGGGAACGGTGTTCGTGCGCGTCTCGCAGAGGCGGCACTTCCGGCACTCCCTGATGAGTGCCGCCACGGCGGTGAGAGTGGCGGCCTCACGGATCGGGTCCTTGGTGAAGAGGTCGCCGGTGGGCGGGTCGTAGGAGATCCCGGGGGGCGATATGGGGGCGTCACCGGTCGATCCTTCGACAATCCCCGGGCTTGCGCCCGGGGTTGGGAAAGACATCCGCGGACCGGTCGGTGGTTTACCTGACCCCGGGCGCAAGCCCGGGGTGTTAGAAGCGGATGACTCCCCCGTCTGCGGCAGCACCACCCCATCGGTCCCGAGCTTCCGCTGTTGTTCGAGATAGGCCCGCGCGAGCGCCCGACCGTCATGACCGCCGGTCATGGGAGCCGGGACTCCAC
>DATEGY010000255.1:0-4055 GCA_035279865.1 Gemmatimonadales bacterium
GCCAGTGAGCGATTCGAGATTCACACGTCGGCCGGGTGGAGCCCGTTCTACATCCGGGGCATCAACCTCGGCGCCGCCCTGCCGGGGAAGTTCCCGTCCGAGTTTCCGCAGGCGGAGTCCACTTACACGCGGTGGCTGTCATTGATGGCGGCCGCGCACGCCAACGTCGTCCGCCTCTATACGGTGCACCCGCCAGTGTTTTACCAGGCCCTGAGAGAGTGGAACCTGGCGCACCCGGACCAGGTGCTCTGGTTGATCCAGGGAGTGTGGGCCGAGCCCCCTCCGCGCAATGACTACGACGACCCGGTCTGGCGGAGCGCGTTCCTGGCCGAGGTGCGCCACGTCGTGGACCTCATTCATGGGCACGCCCTCGTCGCGGCGCGTCCGGGACATGCGTACGGGCGCTACGACGCCGACGTCTCCGCGCACACGCTCGCCTTCCTGATCGGCCGGGAGTGGGAGCCTTCCACGATTGAGGCGTTCGATTCGCTGCACCCTGCCGACACGGCGTTCGCTGGGCGTTTCCTCACCATGGCGCACGGCACGCCCGCCGACCGCTGGATGGCCGCGCAGTGCGATTCGATGCTGGGGCTCGAATGGGATCTGTATCACGCGTCGCGGCCCATCGCATATACCAACTGGCCGACGCTCGATCCCCTCCATCATCCCACCGAAACCACGGCGGCCGAGGAAGTGGCGTTGCGCGCGGCGCGCGGGATTCCGGCGAATCCATCCTTGAAGGAATACGACAACGATGCCGTGGCGCTGGATGCGGCGCTCGTGCACGCCACGCCGGCGAACCTCGGCGGATGGTACGTCTCCTACCACGCGTATCCCTACTATCCCGACTTCATGAACCTCGAACCGGAATACGGGGCGGCTCGTTCTTCCTTCGGGCCGTCTCACTATTACGGCTACTTGCTGGACTTGAAGGCGCACTATCCGGGCCTGCCCGTCGTCATTGCGGAGTATGGCGTGCCGTCATCCCGGGGGGACGCGCACCGGCAGCCCGAGGGCCTGGATCACGGGGGGCACGACGAACAGGCGCAGGCGCAATACGACGTGCGCCTCACCTCGGAAATCAAGGAGGCGGGACTCGCCGGCGGAGTGCTCTTCGCCTGGATCGACGAATGGTTCAAGCACAACTGGCCGGTGATCGAGCTGGAGACACCCGCCGAGCGGACCAGGCTGTGGCACAACGCCATGGATGCGGAGCAGAACTACGGGCTGCTCGGAGAGTACGCCGGCGATACCTCGACGCTTCCCGTACTGGGCGGTGATCCCGGCAAGTGGCGCGCGCTGACGTCCCTCGGGCACGACAGCGCCCTCAGCCTCCGCGTCGGATCGGATGCGGCGCATCTGTATCTGGCCATCGAGGGCCCGCCGCCCACCGGCAGCGCGAGCTATGTAGTGGGAATCGATACGTATGGGCGGAGCGACGGGCAGTTCCGGCTCCCCGGACTCAGGACTCCCGACTCCATCGGGTACGAGTTCGCGCTGACCCTGGCGGACTCGACCGGCCGGATGTGGGTGGCGCCCTGGTACAGTCCGTATCTGGTCCCCAGGCCGGGGATGGGGCCGACGGCCCTCGATCCGTTCTATCAGTATGGTGCCCGGGTGACGGCCACGAGCCGGACGGGCGTCTGGGATTCGATGTGGATGACCTCCAATCGCTGGCGCATCGGCCGGGATGGACGGACTTTCTCCGCGTCGGGGAGCGACCGCGGCCAGCTCCGGTTCGGCACCGAGGCCGCCTCCACTCTGTCCGACTGGTACTGGGACCCGAACGCCGGCCTGATCGAGGTCCGCATTCCCTGGGGACTCCTGAACGTGACCGACCCCAGCTCGCACCGGGTGCTCACCAGGATCTCGGCGCGGGCCGGTTTCGAAACCGACACGACCGGCGGGTTCCGCTTCGGCATCGACTTCCTGCGGGCCCCGGGGGTCGAGGCTGATCATCTGGCGCCGGGAGCGGCGTACCGGTGGCCGGGGTGGGAAGTGCCGGTGTCGCACGAGCGGCTCAAGGCCGCATACTTCGCCATTCGCGATCTGTGGAGCACCTGGTGAAACGGGTTCTGGGAGTCCTCGTCGCCGCTCTGCTCGTCCTCCTTCCCTCCCCCGGGGCGGGGCAGATCCTGCGCGCGGATTCGGCGTTCGTCGCCGGCGACTTTGCGCAGGCCCGGAGCCTGTACGAGCAGGTACTCGCAGCCGACTCGCTCAACGAACGGGCCCTGTGGCGCCTCGCCCTGCTCGACAGCTGGGACAATCATGTCGACCGGTCTCTCCAGCGTTTCGCCCGCGTCCGCCGGATCGATCCCGCCAACACCGACCTGATGATCGCGCACGCCCGGGTCCTGTCCTGGGCCGGCCGGACGGCGGAGGCCGTGGCCCTCTACGACACTGCGCTGACCCGGGACTCGAGCCGCGTCGACGCACTCTCCGGCCGGGCGCAGAGCGTCGCGTGGGCGGGGGACCTGGAACGTGCGGAAGGACTGTGGCGGAGGGCCCTGGCGGGGCATCCGGATGACGCCACGCTCCTGGTGGGGCTGGCGCAGACGCTCTACTGGAAGGGCGAGCCCGGGTTGGCCCGCGCCTATGTGGACCGGGCGCGCGCGGTCGCTCCCGGCGATGCCTCGGCCCGGGATCTCGAAAAGATTCTGCGCGCGGCCGTGCGCGCTGACTTCGGGACGTCCTTCACCGGCGCGGGCGACTCGGACAACGAGACCTTCTACTCTCAGGACCTCTGGCTTTCGGGGCCTCTGTTCGGCGACACCCGGGGCACCTTCACGGCGGGGTGGCGACGCGCGGCTGTCGGGCACCACAACAGCTCCAGCTACGGATTATCCGGGGTCGTCGCGGTCCCCGCCTCACCGACGGTCGGAATCCGGGCGGGACTTGGCGCCCGGTATCTGAACGGCGACAGCGCTGATCATACACCGCTGACCGGGCAGGTCGGAGTCTCGTGGCAACCTGCCCCCGTCGCAGCCCTGGGGCTTGGGTACTCGCATGCGACGTTCGATGAGACGGCGAACCTGATCGATGCCGGTCTGAAGATGGACGACGTCGAGTTGAGCGCCGACCTGGATCCGAAGCCGACCATCTCAGTCTCGGCGGGTGGGGGGGCGACCTGGTTCTCGGACGCCAACCGGCGGTTTTCGGGGGTCCTGGCGGTCCTCGGCGGGTTGGGGCACGGCGTTTCAGCCGGGATGTACGGACGAATGTTGGGCTATCGGGGCCAGCGCGCCGGTCTGTACTTCGCACCCAACCGATTCACGGTGGCAGAAGCGCGCGCGATCTACAACCTCCGCCGCGGAGGCTGGGGCCTCAGAGCCGACGGCGGGGTGGGGAGCCAGCAGATCAACCCGATGAGCGGGAAGACGGGACCCTGGCTGTTCGAGTGGCACCTCACCGCGACGCTCTCACACAGCTGGGATGGCGGAGAGATCACCCTCCAGGGGCTCTACACGAACTCGGCGGGATCGAACACGGTGGGCGCATTCCGCTATCACGCCATCACCCTGGGCTTTCATCAAGGGCTGTAGCCGCGGCCGTCAGACCCAGTTTCCGCACCAGCTCCGCGGCCTCGGTCAGCTCCGATTTCGTCAGTCCCCCCATGGCGCGCCGAATGGCGGTCGCGTGTCCCGGGAAGATTCTCCGCATGAGCGCGCGCCCTGTGGGAGTCAGCACCAGAAGGGTGCCCCGCTTGTCTTTCGGGTTGGGCGTGCGCCGGACCAGCTGCTTCCGCACCAGCTTGTCCACGACGTAGGTGGTGCTGCCGCTCTGCAGGAGGATGCGGCGCTGGGCCTCGCAGACCGCCAGCGGTCCCTTGTGATACAGGACTTCCAGGATGCCGAACTCGGCGCCGGCGAGCCCGTGCCGGGCGACGTGCGCCCGGGCGTGCCGCCCCACCGCGTCGAACGCCCGGGCCAGCACGATCCACAGATCGAGGGCCGGATCCCGGCCCGTTCCATTATGCGCCATATCCCTCCCTCTCTTTCGGGAACCGGACCGCGGCCCCGGTGGTTCCAGTGAGGACGCTCGAAACTATCTCGAAT